>CAYXLB010000035.1:0-9758 GCA_964465785.1 uncultured Thermoplasmata archaeon | reverse complement strand
AACCTCGGAACATCCATTGGTGGCAATGTATATGGATGAGATTATTGAGGAGGATCTTCCAATAAAATATGTGGGCATATCCCCCTGTTTCCGCAAGGAAGCGGGCGCCCATGGGAAGGATACAAAGGGCATATTCAGAGTGCACAATTTCTACAAGGTTGAGCAGGTGGTATTTTCCAAGCCTGAGGATTCAAGGGCCCTTATGGAGGAACTAATCAACAATGCGGAGGAGATTATGCAGAAGCTTCAGCTACCCTACAGGGTTATAAATATATGCTCCGGAGAGCTCGGGGCTGTTGCGGCGAAAAAATACGACATAGAGGTCTGGATGCCTGCACAACAGAAGTTCCGGGAGGTTGTTTCGTGCTCCAATTGCCTTGACTGGCAGGCTAGAAGACTGAATATTAGATACAGGGAGAAGGGAGAGCTTAAATTTGTGCATACCCTAAACAGCACGGCCCTGGCAACGACGAGAACAATGGTTGCCATAGTTGAAAATTTCCAAATGGAGGATGGGATAGAAATTCCCAAAGCGTTGCGACCATACACGGGCTTTGATTTCATCCATTTTAAGTAAAGAATTTATACTTCATCCCCCATCTTTTATCTGGTGTTCCAATGGGAGAGAAAATAATCGGCATACTGGGGGGCATGGGTCCCTTAGCAACGGTGGAGCTCTTCCGTCGCATAGTTTTGAATACCCCTGCTCCTAGGGATCAGGAGCATTTTAGAATCATAATTTACAATAATCCAAAGATACCCGATAGGACTGCCTATATCATAGGTGAGGGGAAGAACCCCTTGCCTGAGTTAATCAGAAGCGGAAAGAGGCTTGAAGAATGTGGAGCAGATTTCATAATTATGCCCTGCAACACAGCCCATTTTTTCATAGAGGATTTGAGAAGAGAGTTAAAAATCCCTGTATTGAGTATGATAGAGGCTGCTGCAGATGAGGCGAAAAAATTAAACCTTAAGAAGGTTGGAATTCTTGCCACCACGGGGACGGTGAAAACGGGCATATATCAAAAGGCTCTGGAAAAAAGAGGGATATCGGTAATTCTGCCCTCTAAGGAAAAGCAGGAACTCTTGATGAAGGGAATATATGAGGGAGTAAAGGCAGGAAACTTGGAGATGGGTAAAAAATTAATACTTGAGGTGGCAAGGGATTTGGAGAAGCAGTGTGATGGAATAATCGCGGGATGCACGGAGGTCAGTGTGACCATAAATCAAAAAGATTTGAAAGTTAAACTAATAGACGCCATGGATGCCATAGCCAAAAGGGCAGTGGAATTTGCAAAGGAATAAAGATTTAAGGTAGGAATCCCATGCTCCCGTGGTGAGGAAGATGAGAATAAGCACTGTGGAGCAGATGCATGCCCTAGACAGGAGGGCAATTGAAAAATATGGGATAGTGGAAAAATTACTTATGGAGAATGCTGCCCACGCCCTATATTTTGTTATTTTGAAGCATTTTGAAGATGTGAAGGGTAAAAAATTCGTAGCCTTTGCAGGACCTGGAAATAATGGAGGAGATGCAATAACCCTTTCACGCAAACTATTCTCAAACGGTGCCGATGTGAAGATATATCTTATGAGTGACCCATCCAAATATAAAGGTGCTGCAAGGATGAATTATGATATCGCAAAAAATATAGGAATTCCTATGGAAAATTTTAAGGTGGAGAATGCATTAATAAGGTTTGAGGTGGAGAAGGCAGATGCCGTGATTGACGGAATCCTAGGCACTGGGATATCAAGGAATGTTGAGGGAAAATATGAGGATGCAATTAGGATAATAAATGAAAGTGCAAAACTCGTGTTCTCCGTGGACATACCTTCCGGGATAAATGGGGATACGGGGGAAATTATGGGTATCGCCGTTAAGGCAAATTATACAGTGACCTTTGGACTTCCAAAGATTGGAAACATACTCTACCCGGGATTTGAACACTGTGGCAAACTCTATGTTTCCCATATTTCGTTTCCCCCTGCAAATTATGAGGATGAAAATATCAAGATTTTCACAAACGATCCCATTCTACCTCCTCCAAGAAAGAAGGATGGACATAAGGGAACCTTTGGAGATGTGCTATTTGTAGCAGGTGCAAGGAAATATTATGGTGCCCCATATTTCTCTGCACTTTCCTTCCTGAAGGCAGGTGGAGGATACTCTCGCCTGGCAACGGCAAAATCGGTGGTACCCTTTGTAGCCAGTGAGGGAAAAGAGATAGTTTTCCACCCTTTGGAAGAGACTGAGCAGGGAAGCATAAGTTACAATGCAAAGGGGGAAATAATGCACATAGTTGAAAAGGTGGATTTTGTGGTCCTGGGTCCCGGAGTCTCCCTGAATGATAGAACTCAAAAACTCATAATAGATTTGATTGAGGAAATCGATAAACCCATGCTCATAGATGGAGATGGATTGACGGCCTTAAGTAAGAAGATTGAGGCGCTGGAAGGAAAGAGGAATATAGTGCTCACCCCACATCCAGGAGAGATGTCGCGCCTTACCGGAAAATCAATAAAAGAGATTCTCAAGAGTAGAATTGAAACTTCCAGGGAATTCTCCATAGAGCACGGGGTTATCCTAGTTCTCAAGGGAGCACACACTCAAATTGCCATGCCCGATGGAAGGGTGTATATCAATATGAGCGGAAATTCAGGCATGGCTACTGCAGGCAGTGGAGATGTTCTAACTGGAACGATTGCGGCAATGTATGGTTTGGGGCTGAAATTTGAAGATGCTGTGAGGATGGGGGTATTTGTGCATGGATTGGCTGGAGATATTGCATCGGAGCAAAAAGGTGAGGATGGGATAACAGCCAGAGATATTATGGAGGCACTTCCAGAGGCAATGCATAGATTAAGGAGCTCCATAGAAGAAGTGAAGGAGAAATACACCATTCCGGTGGTATAATGTCCATCTCAATCCATGATTTTCGGGAAGAATTTGGAGAGGATTTAAAAAAGATTTGGCTGGAATTTATTCAGGATGAGGATGGGTCAGACCTGAATATTGTACCTTGTCAAGAAAATGCTGAAAAATGGTTTAGTTTCGTAAAAAATACAATTAAAGAAGGAAAGGGGAATCTAAAGGTGGCAATTGTGGAAGGTGAGATCGCAGGTTATGTATTTTATCGATGGAGTGGAGCCCCATTAAAAACCTTCAAGAAAAGGGGCGAGATAATTGATCTCTATGTGAAACCATCTTTCAGGGGAAAAGGTATAGGTACTCTTCTTTTGAAGAAGGCATTGGAGGAATTAAAGGAAAGAGGAATAGAAGTGGTGCAATTATCAGTCATAAGCAAGAATAGGGCCGCAATAAAACTCTATGAAAAATTCAGATTTGTTGAAGTACTCAAAATTATGCGCACTTCGATAAAGAAGGATTGAATCTTAAGATACTCCAATGAGGGAATTTAAATATTCTTACCCCTTTAACCTTATGTGAAATTCCTATCATTGTTTCGCACTGAGAGAACCGAGAGGAGGAAGGAGCTCCCGGAAGATGTGAAAAGGGTATTTGGAATTTTAAAAGCTGTAAAGGATCCTGAGACGGAGATGAGCATTGTTGAGGAGGGACTCGTTTATGGCGTGACCGTGGAGGGGAGAAAGGTCATGGTTTGGTTTGAATTTGTCTCGGCAACTCCCAGCTGTCATTTTTGCCAACCCTTAGCGATTAATATCCAGAGAAGAATCGTTAAAGACACTATAGAAGTTTTGAATAATGAGGGCTTTAAAATCATCGAAATTTACAATGAATATGGATTTCTGCTGGAAAAATATCCTCCAGGAGAGGGGCGCTAATTATTTTTACATCCTAGGAAATATCCCACCATGAAGGCCTGGATAGTTGAGGAACAGAAATCCATAGAGGAGATGCCCTTAAAATTAGTAGATTTACCAATCCCAGAGCCAAAAGAAGGGGAGATTAGGGTTAGAGTAACCCATTGCGGAATATGTAGAACCGATTTGCATATTGCAGAGGGGGACATACCCCTGAGCAAAAAACCAATTATACCTGGCCATGAAATTGTGGGCATCGTGGATGCCCTGGGCCCAGGAACAAAGAGATTTAAAATAGGAGATAGGGTTGGCATTTCCTGGCTAAATTCCACATGTGGTAAGTGCAAATATTGCCTTCGTGGTGATGAAAATTATTGCCCGCAAATAAAGAGGACGGGGTATGATGTGGATGGGGGATTCGCAGAATATGTAACCGTGCATGAGGACTATGCCTTCGATTTGCGAAATATAAATCTTCCATTGGAGGACCTCGCCCCTATAATGTGTCCTGGAATCACTGGTCATTATGCCCTTCGCATATCTGAAGTTAGAAAGGGCGAGAGATTGGGAATGCTAGGCTTCGGCCCCACAGCCTATTACATTTTGCATGTAGCCAAGAGTTTGGATATTGAGGTTTATATAAGCACCAGAAGTGAGGAGCATAAGAGAGTTGCTAGAAAGTATGGTGCAGATTGGGTTGGAAATCTAGCAAAGGAGGATTTTCCACACAAGGTTGATGCCTTTATATTCTTCCCGACTGCTGGAGGTCTTGTTGAAAGAGCATTGGAAAATACCGTGCCAGCTGCTACTCTCGTTCTTGGTGCAGTTACCATGAGTCCAATAACTATAAGCAATTACACAAGTAATCTTTGGGGAAGGACAATAAAAACAATATACCAAGTTCGCAGAGATTATGGAAATGAGTTCCTGGAATATGCAAATAAGCTTCACCTAACCATAGAGAAGGAAATAGTCCCATTCAACGAAGTCCCAGAGGCAATGCTTCGATTGAAAAGGGGAAGAATAAATGGCATGGTGCAGGTTATTGAAATTTCTTAAACAATCTTACATAAATTCCTTCTCCGCCTCAAGAACCTCTTCCCATGAATTCGCCTGTGCATAGGCATCCAAGGGCTCTTTGTTCATAACGAAAAAATTGGAGCCCCATTTGAAAATTCCCAATATTTTCTCAGCCTGCTCCCTGTATCCTATGATGTAAAGCGCCGCTGCTAGGGCTTCAGCACTGCTAAGCTGGTAGGGATGACCCCAGTTGGTTGGATTAACAGCCACTAGATACGGCAATCGGCGAAAATTTCCCCTGAGGCGATAAAAAACATTCCTAGCATTCTTCCAGGAGCAATCCACCACGGTTATTCCCTGTCTCTCCGCAGTGCGCCTATCCTTGGGGGAGAGAATCCTATCGGTATAGGGTGAAAGAATGATGCTGCCCTTTGGAATGTGGGAAATTTGAGATGTGATTCTTGCATAATTGAATCTCGCCAGTTTTTTTGCGGTGCATTTCTTGGGATCGTCTTCATTCAAATGCAAAATATGGAGCTTTATCTCATTCACAAAAAGAGAAAAGAAAGATGTATTAATTACTTTCTGGGATGTTTTATTTGTGCCTGGGCTGCTGCAAGTCTAGCTATGGGCACGCGGTAGGGTGAGCAGGAGACATAATCCAAACCCACCATATGGAAGAACTCAATACTCTTGGGATCTCCACCATGCTCACCGCAAACTCCCACTTCAAGGTCCTTTCTTGTTTTTCTACCCTTTTCAACGCCCATCTTCACGAGCTGTCCAACGCCATCCCAGTCAAGAGTCTTGAAGGGATCTTCCTTGAGAACTCCCATCTCCACATACTTGGCGAGAAACTTGCCTTGGGCATCATCACGGGAGTAGCCGAAGGTCATCTGTGTTAAATCATTCGTTCCGAAGGAGAAGAATTCTGCATACTCTGCTATTTCATCCGCCGTTAAGGCTGCGCGGGGTATCTCTATCATAGTTCCAAACTTGTAATGGACAGTGATACCTGAGGCTTTCATCTCTTCCTTAGCTACTTTCTCCAGTTTCTCCTTCAAAATCTTTAACTCGTTCACATGACCTATGAGGGGTATCATTATCTCTGGATATATCTCCTTGCCCTCTGAAATAACCTGTATGGCTGCCTGGATTATTGCACGCACCTGCATCTCGTATATTTCAGGATATACCAATCCCAATCTGCAGCCGCGGAATCCAAGCATGGGATTGAACTCATGCAGCTCATTTACCACATTGAGGACCCTGTCCTTTTCCTCAATCTTGGCTATAATTTCATCTATTTCCCTCAAGCTCTTGGCATCCTTGAGCTTCATCTTTAATTCATTTATCTCCTGAAGTAGATCCTCGCGATTGGGCAAGAATTCATGGAGAGGTGGATCAAGTAGCCTTATAATTACGGGATATCCCTCCATGGTTCTGAAGAACTCAACAAAATCGCTCCGCTGCATTATAAGCAGCTTGTTTAGGGCTTCCACACGCTCCTCCTTGTTTCTTGCCATTATCATTTCCTGCATAATTGGTAGACGCTCTTCACCAAAGAACATATGCTCAGTCCTTGCAAGACCTATGCCCTCGGCACCGAATTCTCTGGCCTTTTTGGCCTGCTCTGGAGTATCCGCATTTGCACGAACACCAAGAACACGGATCTCATCGGCCCATTCCAATATCTTCTCGAGATTCCCACTGAGGGATGGCATAACTAGGGGGACTTCGCCCAAATACACCTCTCCAGTTGTTCCATCAATTGTGATTATATCCCCTTTCCTTATCTTATGATCCCTCGCAATGAAATATCCTTCAACCATATTGATTATCAATTCCTCGCATCCCACCACCGCTGGTTTACCCATTGCACGGGCAACTACAGCCGCATGGGAGGTCATTCCACCCCTTGCCGTAAGGATTCCCTGGGCAGCATTCATTCCATGGATATCATCCGGTGTGGTTTCTGGACGAACCAGAAGAACCTTTTCACCCTGTTCTGCGAGCTCCACAGCCTCATCGGGGTCAAAAACAACCTTACCTACAGCAGCACCTGGACTGGCAGCGAGACCCTTGGCAATTACCTTCTTCTCAGCATTGGGGTCTATTTGCGGATGCAGGAGCGTATCGATATTCTCTGGAGTTACACGCATAACAGCCTCTTCCTTTGAAATTAAGCCTTCATCAACCATCTCAACGGCTATGCGAACAGCCGCCGCTGCAGTTCTCTTACCATTCCTTGTTTGTAGGAGGTACAGTTTACCCTTTTCGATGGTGAATTCTATATCCTGCATATCTCTGTAGTGTTTCTCTAGAAGCTCCGCAACCCTTAGAAGTTCCTTATAAACATCTGGCATCATCTCCTCCATAGTTGGTAAATCACGATTTGCATCCTGCTTGCTGTAATCATTTATGGCATGGGGAGTGCGAATTCCAGCAACAACATCTTCACCCTGGGCATTGGGCAGAAACTCCCCGTAGAGGTGTTTCTCTCCAGTTCTGGGATCCCTCGTGAAGGCAACACCGGTTCCACTATCGTTGCCCATATTTCCAAATACCATGGTCACTATGTTCACGGCGGTTCCCATATCATCGGGTATCTTGTTTATCTTTCTGTAAACAATAGCGCGCTCATTATTCCAAGAATCAAAAACTGCCTTTATGGCGAGTTTTAACTGCTCATAGGGGTCCTGAGGGAACTCATACCCATACTTCTTGTAGATTTCCTTATACTCTTCAACAAGCTCCTTTAAAGCATCGACATTTAAATCCACATCCTGCGTTGCTTTATATTTCCTCTTTATCTCATTCAACTTCTCTTCAAACTCTTCATGTTTTATGCCCAGAACCACATTACCAAACATCTGGATTAGACGGCGATAGGCATCCCAAGCAAAACGGGGATTTGAAGTTTGCTTGGCCAATCCCTCAACACTTTCATCGGTCAAGCCGAGATTTAGAATTGTATCCATCATACCTGGCATACTTATGGGCGCTCCAGAGCGCACGGATACAAGCAATGGATTCTCATTGCTGCCGAATTTCTTGCCGGTGACCTCTTCAATCCTCTTCATCCCATCAAGAACCTGCTCCCATAGCCCCTCTGGAAAACCACCAACTTCAAAATACTTTATGCATGTTTCTGTCGTTATGGTTATTCCTGGGGGAACAGGTAAGCCTATACGAGTCATCTCAGCCAGGCCGGCGCCTTTGCCACCAAGTAATTTCTTCATCTCTGCCATGGTGGGTGCTCTCTTCTTGAGCTCCTCCATATCCTCCTTCTCAAAGTAGACATACACATACTTCATTTTAATCACCTTTGAAAGTGGGAATTATGAAAACATATAAATATGTTCTTCTCGGGAACCCATTTGAGAAAATTTATATTCAATCTCCTCTTATTTATCCTACTATGGATGAAACCATTAAAATGCTGGAAAAGAGGAGAAGAAAAAGAGCCATGAGGGCACTATCAATCATAATGTTCTTCGGATTTTTACTTCTTTTAATTTCTCCGATTTTCGCCATGTTCATAGGCCTTATGTTGGCCGGTGCAGCTGCCTATGGACTAAGTCCCTGGAGAAATGCCTATCAGGGATTTAAGAGCTCTGCAACATTAAGCGTTATTTCAAAAAGGAGTGCCCAACATATTTACGATGTAGAAACGAAGGAATTGACAAGTAGAAAATCCATATATTGGGACTTGATAGTAGTAATATTTCTTGGCTTCTTTATATTTGCTATGGCCATTCTCCTGATGAGCTGGGGATGGGGCGGCATTTTTTCACTCTTCTGATTCAAAACATTTATATTTATCTTGGAAATGTGTGGATATGGATCCAAAAATTAAGAGATTGCTTGGATTTGTTACTTCAAACAACCCTGTTTTGTTATTAACTCCCTGCAAGTTAAGGGCTGAGGAATGGGTTAAGGATATCAATCCCAAGGAAATTAAATGCACCGATTTGAATTGTGATGAGGAAGATAAGGACTGCATAAAAATGCATCCCCAAGGACTTTACCTACCCATTGGAAGATTTGATGTGTGGATAATCGACCCTTCACAATTTCCATATTCTCCTGGATACGCCTTTTATCTCGGGCATTCCTCCATGAAGCAATTTGGTATTCTCGTTTTTACCGAACTCCCAGATGAACTTACAGATTCCGTAGCCTTGAGTTACGGATTCCAAATTCTATACCATGGAGAGTGGCACTACTATTTGAAATCCTCCTAAAATTGATAAGAGGATTGCTACTTTCCGATATCTCCGCCATAAAAATTTATAAATATGTGGTTAAACATAATCGTTTGGGTGATAATGTGAAAAATGAGGGGATGTTATTAGCGTTAGCAATGGTTCTGGTTGTACTATTGGGATTCTCAGGGCTTGCCAGCGCTGTGAGTTTGAGTTTTCAAGCCACAGATCCCAACGATACAACGGTGGCAGATTTTGATATAACCGCCTTTGGTGCGACACCCAGCGGAAACAACATTGATTTCTGGATACAAGTACGTGGTCAGATTAATACAAATCCAGATGAGGGATACATGAATGCCTATGTAATCGATATATACAGCAGTAATGAAGACTACGAAATGGCAGCCTTCTGGATTAACTACCAGGGAGTTACTCAATCAATAGTTTGGTTTGAGGTAGGTGATAACGTAAACTATCTCTCTTCCAGCGATTACACAGTCTCTGGAAATAAGTTAACGTTCCATATAGATAGCTCCCTCCTGGCAAATCTCGGTGATGAATACCAGATTATTGTAACAACGGTGCATACAGAATCCAGTTCACCATCACTGGGCAGCATACATACTGACCAAGCGGAATATGACTATAATCCACAGAGCGGTGGAACAAGTGGTGGAAATGAGAATCCACCCCCAGATGAGGCTATAGGCACGTTTGCCATATTGTCAGGCATAGGTCTGA
>CAYXLB010000034.1:0-9847 GCA_964465785.1 uncultured Thermoplasmata archaeon | reverse complement strand
ATACTGGCACTCTTTGGTCCTACAATATACTTTCTAACAGTGTGGAAGAACTATGAAGGCGAGAATAGGAACTGGGCAATTATTTTGGGTTTGATAGGCTTCTCGGGGTTTGTTTACTTGCTTGTGACTTTACTGATATTTGAGAGTTATACATCCGATTATCTTGGCCCCATAATCCTGTTCTTTGGTATTGCTGTTCTCTCCGTGAACCTCGGAAGAATCCATGTGGCTCCCAATTCTCAAAAATAATTTCTAGGGAGGGAAAATGCCGGGGGAAAATTCTTATTATGCTAGCCCAGTCAGAAACCTATTTGATTTTCACCTTCCTCACTTCGATATTGATATGGATTTCCATAGATAACTCAAATATGCCATTGGAGAGTGGTATCTATTCAATAATGGCTGTTTCCCTAACAGCTTCTATTGCAGGCCTTGTTTTGGGTTATATGTTGAAAAGGTACTTTGGAAATGAAGAGGTGATGATTAGAAAATGTCTCAACTTTAAAGAAATGGTTCTCAAACCCATAATAAGCCATATCATAGCATTATTTGGATTGATAATGGCAATAATAGAAATTATGCCTTACCTTCAAAAATAAAAAAGAGAGTTATTTAATTTTGTACCCACAGTAGGGACAGAAGGCAACATCCGGTGGTATTTCCTTACCGCAATTGGGGCAGTGCATAACCTGCGGAGCACCACAATATGGGCAGAATTTTGCATCCTCGGGTATTTCACGGCCACATTTTACACATTTTTTCATTTTCTTTTCTTCCTCAAACTTGTGACCACAATATGGGCAGAACTTGGCATCGCTGGGTACCATCTTTCCACATTCTGGGCATTTCTTCATCCCAGCCTGTGGCCCCGGAGGTGCCTGTTGCTGCATTCCCTGGGATGTTTGCATACCTTGCCCCATGGCGTTGGCCATGGCGAATCCGGCGCCCATACCTGCACCCAGTTCAGCCATGCCAGTACCTCCGCCACCTCCTTCAGCTGCACCCTTGCCGATATCTTCGATGGCCTTGCCTGTCTGGTACTGCATGTAATTCACACCTAGGGCAGCCATTGCTCCACGCTTATCCACAGCCTCCTGAACCTCCTCAGGCAGGTTTAGATTTAATCCTGCAAACTTGGTAACTTCAAGTCCGTATCTAATAGTATCATCCTTTAATTTGGCAAGAACCATCTGCTCTATTTCCTGCAAATAGGCGGGCAGGTCAAGAATGCTCATATTATGCTTTGTTTTCAACTCCCCAATAGTATCATTTAAATCCATCACAATTTGCTCCTTTAGCCACTCTATGACCTCCTGGCTCGTGCTGTATCCCTTGGTCCCAACGAATTGGGTTATGAATACCAAGGGTTCAACAACCTTATAGGCAAATTGCCCAAAGGCACGAATTCTCACAACTCCAAAATCAGGATCTCGGAAGGTCAGGGGCTCTGAGGTACCAAACTTGCCTCGCAATTCCCGGCGCTGTAGATAGTAAATTTCCCCTATCTGCTGTATGCCCGTGAGTTTTTTAACTATATTGGCCAGCACGGGCACATTTTCTGTAGTCAATGCATATCTTCCAGGGCGATCAAAGACATGAAGGGCCTTTCCATCCCGGAAGAACACGGCATATTCATCCTCCCTCACTACCACATTATCGTTCCATTTAACATTGTGGGGGAGCCTCCACATTATATTCTCTCCCTTGTACTCGTCCACCCAGAAATAGGTATTGCGGGCATCAGCGCCCTCCAGATTACCAGTTTTCTCCCTCTTGAGTATCATGTGAACACCTCCAGCATCATATCCCTACGCCTCCTAAAATACTCTTCAAATTCGTTCATCCTATCCATAAATTCTCCCATCATATTTCTCAGGGTTTCAATATTACTTTCCCTGGCCATTTTTTGGGAATAATCCAAGAGCTGCTTAACCCCATCTATGAGCTTTAGGTCAAACTCGTAAAGGTTGTTGAGCTGGTCCACATCTACCTTATAATCCCCCACGAGACCCATATATCCCTGCTCTGCATGCCTTATTTCCTCTTCTATTGAACTTATTCTGTTTATTATTCTTCCAATGGTATTCAGGTCTTCAAGGGCCATCATGGCAGATAGGTTTTCCCTGACCCTCTTGGTATTTCTCTCAACATCATCCAGCATTCTTGCTATGTAGTCGCGGAGCATACTATCTGCTATCCTTAAATCTTCCCTCTTTCTGTAACCTCGAAATCCAGGTATTGCCAATTCTATCTTTTTTAGAAGGCCTCTTTCCCTCTCTACCTTATCCCTAAGATCTTGCATTTTTCTCACCTCCAAAACCATGCCATACCAGTAATCCTCCTATTACAATCACTATGGCAATTATTGTATAGGCAGCATTGAGCTCGGACATAAAAGAATAGAGCAATATTCCTATAAGCACCAAGCCCAACCCCCCATAAAATTTGATATTATCACCTCTGCCAAGGATTGATAGGGCTATTCCAGAACCTGCAAAGAATAAAAGGACTCCCTCGGAGGAATGACCCGATAACCATAGGGCTGCAGCTATTCCAAGGAAAATTAGGACAATGCCCCACATCACGTAGAATAACCTATCCTTTTTCCCGGTCATTTATATCCCCTCAATCCTATCCTATATCCCCCATCATAGTAAACAGGCATATATATTATTTCCCTGAACTTTGCCTGGAATGAATACTCAAGATTCTGGAGAATCCCTGGCCTGTCCACTTCATAGGAAAGGAAGATGAATTCGGCAAGTTTCTCACCCTCTTCAATTGTAATTTCAAGGGGGAGGGGAGTTGCATCCCTGAAGCTCTCCACCTCGCTCCTGTTTCTTGGGGGATTTGCAGTTAACATTTTACTTATCCTCACTACCTCCTCACCGGGAAGGGAGCCTCCTGCAGGTATGTAAGTTATCCACTCACCACCCATGCCCCTTTCAGCAAGAAATCCCTTAACATCCTCCCTGTATATCTCAACCTTTGTGTAATAGGCAAGAAGTGGCATGTAATATTTGCTTCCCTGCAATATTTCCTCGAAGGCCAAAATTCTCACCTTTATCTCCTCACCTGTAGGTGCATATATGAAGGTTCCACAGTTTTCACATCTGTAAATCAAGTCCTTTCTCTTGGCCTTTAGAACAGAACCGCATTTGGGACATTTGAGGGGTTCTAGCTTAAGGCTCATAATTTCCACCCCCTACCCATCTGGAGAATCTGCTGAAGTTTTCCAAATTTGTATGGTTTCTCAATATCTCCCTCTATTATCTCCGAGCCGTAGCGGAAGAAATAGTACGCGGCACCAAATATTATTACCCCTAACATTATCATCAGGGTCCCCAATCTTCCTTGATCATAATAGAAGGCTAAGGGGCTTAGGCCAGCAAGTATTCCTCCAACAGTTGCACCAGCCCCTATAACCAAGGATTGCCAGAGGGGATCACCAGGAGCTCTCCCAGAGAGTACTTGGCCAGTTACTCCATCCACGGTTAAAAAATACATCTTCTCCTTGTAGTCATATCTTATTATCCATACTGGGTAATAGAGAAGGGTGAATCCCTTCGGAATGACAAATTCCTTATGGAAAGTTATGTTCTCAATCCTCGCTTCCATCAAAATCCATTTTTTTATCTCCTCTTCTCCCATTCTCCTGGCATCATCCTTGGATGTTGTGGCTTCATAAACCGGCATATCATCAGGGAGGGGGATTATCTCACCCTCCGTATTTCGCAAATGGTCTATTCCAATATCACCAGCATCACAGGCTATTTTAGTCCATACATAGTCTCTTTTTATCTGCTTTTCCTTGTAAACCTTCTCCTTACGGGTATGCCCCTGGGAATCTGTGGTTGTTTTATAATTGTATCCACAAACTATGCCAAGACCAACAGTATTGTACTTCCAAAAGGGGAGATATACGGGATATATCTCATTTATCTTTGCAAGATTTTTCAAATCCCTGGCCTTCAATCCCTTCTTAAACCAAAGCTTTGCCATGGCAAGTGCTTGGGCCTCATTTATTATCATTTTGTATGCCAGGGTACGGACATCATCATCTCCCACAACCTTGGAAACCGTATGACAATAGGGACATAGGGCAAATTTATCACCTTCACCTATCTCTATTTTCCCACCGCAGCTTGGACAGTTCAAACCAAATGTTATCCTCATATCATCACCTCAATACTTCTTAGCTATGTAATAACCCCCACCTATACCAAGGGCAAGACCAGCCACAACCAATATCCAGCCTAAGGGATGCACCATTGTACCCACAGCGGAACCCGCGGCTGCAAGGATAAATGTACCAACACCCAGAACGAGATAGGGGACCGATGATCTAGGAGGGTAATAGGATGTGAAAAATTCCCCCGAGGAACCATCCACAACCACGCTATATTCCTTCCCCTGAAACTGGTATCTTATCTCGTAGAGGGGGAAGAAGACTATCTCCTGTTCCTTGGCCTCTCCAGGCAAATCCTTCAAATAAGTATCTATGCTTAAATCTGGCTGGATGAGCTCAGCATCCCCAGTAGAGAAGGATGAATCAAATATCCTCATATCCCCTGGTGGAACCTTGAGATTTGTCAACCCTGGAAGCAATGTTGTCTTTGCTGGTTTTATTATCACTACCTCCTTCCCATCAAGGATCCTCACAAACCTGTAAACGGGAAAATACAGGGATTTTATTTCCTTAATTGTGGAATTTTCCAACCCCTTTGCCATCTTTGGACCTGAAGCCCAGCGACGGAATAACTGCATAACTTGCCCCCTATTGATCGTGAAGGGAATTATGTAATAAAACATCACCCTGCTCTTATCTATGTAAATTATAGTGCCACAGTAATCACATTTTTTAAATCTCATCCCAGGTTCATATTCAAAGGGTGCCCCACATTTCGGACAATTCATTGTAACCATAATATTCCCCCCACTTTATCCAAAAGATTTTACTTAAACCTTTCTAAAGATTTCTCGAGGCTTGAGACTTTCATATTTAAATTTTTGGGAACTTTTTTCTCAAACTCTTTTTCATTTTCCTTTATATTTACTTTTCAGATAGCGGATATGAGGTGAATGAGATGAATGGCAATGCAAAAAAGATAGTGGCCATAGTGATGGTCGTGGTTCTGGCAATCAGCGCACTGGCAATAGTGGCATCGGTGCACAAGAAGATGACCAGTGAGCAGCCAAGTACAGTGATACAGGCCTCTCTGGAGGTAAATGATCCTGTGAGAAGCGTCGATTCCAATGGAAACAATGAGCCAGATTATGTAGAGAATGAAGATGTGGATGCCAGTGATTCTGAGGCCGTGAATTTTGTTGATGAAAATGGAGATGGAGTTCCAGATTCCCAAGAAATAGCTGAGAGTAATGTTGTGGATCTAAATGAAAATTCTGGCACAGCTGCCACAAGAAGTGGCGATGATACCCCCTTGAACATGGATAATAAGAGCATGGATTTAGTAAAACCCGGAAAGCTAACGGATAATCCCAAGGTTGATGTTCTATTCCCAGGCTATGCCGATGCAATAAAGTGGAGCCTTAAGGACCATGGCGGAATAGTGGATATTGCTAAAGAAATAAAGAAGGCAGCCTTTGGACTGCCAAAGCCAGATATGAATTGGATAACCCAGCATCCAGGCATAGCAAGGGAGATACATCCTGCCATGTACTTCAACGATAATGGATTTAACGGCACATCCTTTAATTTCACGTCCATAACCCACGTGGAGAAGGTGGATAAGAATAATGATGGATATCCGGAATACTTCAAGAAGGTTTGCTACTCAAACTTGACACAGGATGAGGATAAGGATGGAAAATATGAGCTCATAGTTGTAAGGTACTCTGAGCATGTGTTCTACGATAACAACAGCGATGGAAATCATGAGTATGATAAGTGGATAACCCTTTTCGCCTACCTACAGGACAAGGATGAAGATGGATACTACGAAGTTAAGGTTGTCCAGGCCATGGGCGGATTTTACAGGGATGATAACAGCGATGGAAATATAGAGGTCTTTAAAGCCTACGCTGTTGGAAACCAAACCAAGGACCTAAATGAGAATGGTAAGTATGAATTCCATCTGGTAATGTTCGGAGCCGTAGAGAAGTACGATAACAATAGTAATGGTAACTTTGAAAGTGTGAAGGCATACTTTGGAGTTAAGGCAATAAAGGATGAGAACGAAGATTCTGTGCCAGAATTCATGGCGGTAAGCGTTACTGGATATCAAATGATGGATAAGGACGATGATGGAAATCCAGAGAACGAGACATTCATCCACTGGAGATACAGGAAAGTTGATAATAATAGCGATGGTAATTATGAAATGGTTAGGGGAGTTGCAGCCTATGCAACCTACTACGATAATAACAGCGATGGAAACAAGGAGTATGCAATAATGGGAATCAAGGCCATAGCCTATGAAGATTCCAACGATAATGGAAAGATAGAGAGCGGCGCCAAGGGCTTTGCCCTATGGAAGGTTAAAGATGCAAATGATGACGGACACAATGAAAGTATGGAGTTCACCTTTGCCATGGTAAATGGCACCGATGAGGATGAAGATGGAAACTATGAGTATGCCTGGAAACTCTATGGGGCCTATAGATATTACGATAATAACAGCGATGGAAATCCTGAATACAAGCACTTCATACTGGCTGGATGGATCATTGAGGATAGGGATAACAATGGAATTCGGGAGCATGCTGGAATACTCTACACAGAGCTTACTATGAAGGATGATAACAGCGATGGAAATCCAAACGAAATGAGTTCCAAGATATTTTACAGGGAAGTATGGGACAGGAATCAAGATGGAATATATGAAAGGGAAAGAGGTGTTGCAGAGGTAGGCTATAGATATGATAACAACTCCAATGGGATCTATGAGAAGAAGAGCCTAAAACTCTTTGGCTATTCCCTCTACAGAAATGCCACCAGCCATAACCTTACCCATATAACCTTGGTGGTAATAAACGGAAATGCAACAAATACCGATGATTCCGGATTCTATGAATACCAGAACTTTACCCTGCTAGTCATCCACAAGGATGATGAGAATGCCAATGGAAATCCAGAGTATGTCAAAGTTTGGGGAATAAAGCACCATCAATTCGTGAATGAAACGGGATTGATCAACATAACAATTATGGGCTCATACAAGTACGTGGACAGAAACGACAACGGTCTGAGGGACATATACTGGATAAACATCCTGAAGATTACAAGGATTGATTACAATATGGATGGTGTATGGGATAGTGTGACAACACAAACTATAACCCATACAGGATCAGATGAATCAAGCTGACGCACCACCCCCACCTTTTTTTATTTTATTTTTTGCAAAAAAGCATAAATTCTCCAAGCTATTACTCCATGTGAAATTCCTGGTTGACCATATGCTTGGGAAACTCGCAAAGTATCTCCGCTTTCTCGGGTATGATACCTATTACCCCAAGAGGGGAATGGGTGATGATGAACTCATAAAAATTGCCAAAGATGAGGGGAGGATTATAATAACCAGGGATAAGGAACTTGCCAAGAGAAGCAGCGGGTTCTATGTGAACTCGGAGAATTATCTTGAACAGTTAAAGATGGTAATTGAGAAATTCAATTTAAGTGATGAAAATATGCTTACTAGATGTTCCGTTTGTAATGAACCCCTTGTGCCAGTAGATAAGGAGGAGATTAAGGAAAGAATACCTCCCTATGTTTACGAGCACAACGACGAGTTCTACATATGCCCAAAATGTGGTCGTGTTTACTGGTGGGGAAGTCACACGGATAAGATTGAGAAGACCCTAAAAGAGCTCATGGGGGATAGGAATGAAAATTGAGGAAAAGGAGAAAAATGAGATAGCCGTGAAGGTGGACAACCTTGATGATCTATGGTATCTTCACACAATCATTGGGGAGGGGGATTTGGTATTCGGATACGTTTTCAGGAAGGATACGGCAAGTTCGGATATGAAGAGATCAAAAAAAGTGGAGAGAAAGAAGATAAGGGTAGGCATAAATGTGAAGAAGGTGGATTTTCAGGAGTTTGCAGATAGGCTTCGTATCTCAGGCATAATTGTTGCCGGTCCCGAGGATTATGTGGGCACACATCAGACAATAAACGTTGGAATGGGGGACGAAATATCCATAGTTAAGGAGTGGAGTAAAAAGGACAGGGAACTTCTTGAGGAGGCGGTTAAAAATTCTGAAAAACCCCTTGTTTATTTTCTGGCCTTGGAGCATGGCTCCGCCACAATTGCCCTTATGAAAAACTACGGGATTCAAGAATTTGCCACCCTGAGAAAGAGGGGGGATGAGGATGATGAGTTCTTCGGCGAAGTCCTCTCAACCCTTCTGGAGGTATGGGATGCAAAGGCTCCCCTAATAATCTTGGGTCCTGGATTCTATAAGGATAATTTTATTGAGTTTGCAAAGGAGAGATTGAAAAATTACATTGTGGTGCAGGCATCCCACGGGGATATGCGGGGCATATATGAGGCTCTAAAATCCGGAGCTTTAGATAAGGTTTTGAAGGAGCATAGAATTGCCAGGGAGGAAAAATTAATAGAAGAGCTATTGGGTGAGATAAAGAAGGAGGGACTCTATGCCTATGGCTACAATGAGGTGAAAAATTATCTAAATATGGGTGCAGTGAGGGATCTGCTAATCTCCGATAGGACATATAAAAAATACAAAGACCTTATGGAGCTTGCAACAAAAACTGGGGCGGAGGTACATATAATAAGCACATCCCATGAAGCGGGGAAAATACTGGAGAATTTAGGTGGTGTGGCTGCTCTTTTGAGATTCAGATGAGCGCATTAGGAAATAGAGAAGAATGACGATGAGCATCACAAGGATAAATACTCCCCAGAAGCCGTATCCCATTGGATATATAAGAAATAGAAGCACAGATAAATATGCCATGGGAATTGTGAGGAGAGTATATGCTATGGTATTCCCCTTAACATTCCCGAAGAGCAGGGTAAAGCGGTAATAGGTCATATGCAAGAAGAGAAGAGATAGGGCCAAATAGGCAAGAGCTAAGGTAAGAAGGGAATAGGGATCATAATTTGCAAGGGAAAAGACTATCCCAAGGAGGGCAATGAAGTTGTAAACATAGAAAAGCCTTTCATCCCCTATCACACGATAAAGGAATAGAAATGCGATGGATATCCCTACCACAAGGGCAGTTATGTAGAGTATTCTCAAATATTGGGACCTCCCCAGGGGGTAAATGAGGAGGAGAACGTAATAGATTATTAGGAAAATCCATTCCTTCTTCATTTCATCACCTTCAATAGGGATGTTAGAGGATATTCGATATTCCAATCCACAACGCGCCCGTAAATTCTCAATCTTCTCAGTCTCACTTCCCTCTCCGCCCTCAATATCCTAGAGGCAATATCCTCCCCTTCGCCTATCAAAGTGGGGGAAATTACGAGGATATCGTAGCCCCTGGCAAGGAGTTCCACTATGGCATCATCAATATCCCAAGATAGAAGGGGGGAGATAAGAATGACAAAGGAATTTGGGGGAAAGAACCTTGATACTATGAATTTTCCATAATCAAAGGTCAATCTGCTGAGTTTCTTGCTCCTTATATGCAAGAGCCTATCCATTATGAGATACATGGCCCTCTTTCCATAGGTTGGGTATATCCAATCCACAGTCTTGCCGAGCATCACAAATCCAACCCGGCTTCTTGTGCGGGATAGGTAGGTGGCCAATGTTGCCGCTGCCCTCACAGAGGCATTTAGAAGTTTTTCATACTCTTCCTTGCCCTTCAAGAATCTCCTGGCATCCAAGAGAATTACCGTATCTCCAGTT
>CAYXLB010000033.1:0-10685 GCA_964465785.1 uncultured Thermoplasmata archaeon | reverse complement strand
GAACAGATGTCTCGGGAACTATTAATTATAACACTGGCGAGATAACACTCACCTATAGCACCGCTCTGAGTGCAGATGCAACAATCACAGCTACCTATGGCTCTGGATACTATTCAACAATCTCCTATCTGGATATCAAGGTTGGCCTTATGGCGGGGAGCCCAGCAATATCGCTCTTCAGTGTCCTAGTGGAGATAAGCGATGGATACACAGATGTCACGCTCACCTATGATCCTAATGCCAATACCTACCAGGATTTAGATGGAACCACATTTGGCGTGGAACTTGCAAGGGATATGCCACCATCAAACTGGGAAAGGGATAAGGTGATAACATCCGGAGACATAATCAGGATATTCATAAATGCCAAGGCAATAGGACTATATCTTGAGCCTCAGACAGCGGTGATGATAAAATTGATACCCAAGCATGGAGTACCAAATCTTGTAATGTTTACGACCCCAGCCACATACACCACAAAATACATAGATCTGTG
Source organism: uncultured Thermoplasmata archaeon (assembly GCA_964465785.1). GTDB lineage: Archaea > Thermoplasmatota > Thermoplasmata > Thermoplasmatales > Aciduliprofundaceae > Aciduliprofundum. The sequence continues at coordinate 10,189 of CAYXLB010000033.1, read as the reverse complement.
GTGAGTGAAGATGCTCTTGGAAAGGATTGGAGAGGATCCACGGAGCTACGTACTAGCCCTTAGATGGATGGGCTATCTGTTGCAGCACGTGAATCAGCAGGGACTATACAAGGTACTGAGCTATTACGAGGACATAGGATGGATAAGCAGCCAGGTCAAGGAAAAGCTTCTAACCCTAGCACAGGGATTAAAGGCCATTGGTGGCGATGAATGGACATTACCCTTCAGGGTACATCTAACTTCGCTACTTTTCATAGGAAAGCTGGGGGACATACCCATGGAGAGGGACCTCTCCGGAATAGATGCATACATTGAGGAATGGATAGAGAATCCAGAGGGTGCCCTATCCATTTAATCCAATATTTCTATTACATCCAGCCAAATTACCTCCACATTCTTTCCCAATTTCTCAGCCAAACTTGGTTTTGTTCTTCCCTCATCCCCATGCATAAGTTCCTTTATGTATGTACCACTCTGGGCAAGGATTTCCACGATCCATGCATCCTCCTCTTTTCCGATCAATTTTGCCTCAAATACTTCTCTCCTCCTTATCTTATCCGCCCTCCTGTGCTTTACCCTAAGGGGTGTGCGCTGGGAAATTTTTCCAATTAAGGAGTTCAAGGCTTTCTTTATCTCATCCTCTGTAGCCTCAACCCTTATTCCAACCCTGTACCTTTTCCTGGGTTCTGCGGATTTAATCCTTTCTATCTCCCCTCTTTCTGCAAATCTCAAACCTAAAACTTCAACCTTCCCAGAGGAGTTTATTATTTCTGCCATGGCTTGGAGGTCTATTCTTCTTCTCCTTGGTCTCTTTATCTCCAGTATGAAGGGCCTCCCATTTCCCAGCATAAGGGCATCTATATCCTCCCTCCCCATACCATGAAGCGCATGCTCCTCCCCCCCAGTAGCCTCCATAAAGGGCTTTGCGATTATTTCCTCCACGCTTTCCTTGTATTTTCCGGAGGGCCACTTTGTTTGAGGTATACCCCTAACAAGCTTCCTATACCTCCCGTAAATGAGCAGGGGCTTTATCTCAATTTTCAAATCATCGTACTCAGTATCTACAATAACCGTTACATCTGGATCCTTTATGGTTGCCTCCTTGCCTGTTATTTTCATCACCCTCTTGCCCACTTCCCTGTTAAACTCCCTGTTGATTGGCTCTCCATAATTCCCATACTTCTCCTGGATCTCTTTTTCCCTTTCAACAGTATCCCTTGGAAATCTGGAGCCAATCATAAAGCTATCAAATTCAATACCTTCAAGAGTTTTGGCAATGTACTTGGCATAGTCATCAAGCCTATCAAATATATTTCCGCATAGTTCGCATTTTTCGGGATATAAATCATCTATCTTTTCTTCCCCTTCCATAGCATAGAGGATTCTTATTGCCCTTCCCCTCTCATCATTACTTAGCCCGTGACCTAAAAGAGCATAAATCCTTCCAAGACAGTGATCACATAATTTCAGCTGGGCGATCTTCAAATCTATCCTATCCATAGGCAAGCATAACCGTAAACCATAAATTATTTTTTCCCATTTTTGTCATGCCCAGGAAACCGGTGGGCTCGAGAAATGAGAGTCCATCGCTCCCCCTGGGCTATATCCCAAAATACTGGGAGATTCCATCTAAAATATATTGGATTGCAAAGGCTGCCACAAGGAGACCCATTACACGGGTAAATGCCCTGGCTCCCTTCTCTCCCATAAGCCTAGAGATATAATTTGAGCCCAGAAAGAATAGGGCTGTGATTAAAATAACTCCTATTATTGAAGTTATTACCAGAGGTGTCTCGGAGGGATATCTTCCCATGAGGATTATCACAAGGGAAATGGCTCCAGGACCAGCAAGCATAGGAGTTCCTAAGGGAACAATTCCTATGTCCCCAGTCTCCTCCTCCAGGGCTATTTTTTTCTTTGTGCTTCTTGGCTTGTCTCCCTCCCTCACCATCTCTACGCTAACCAGGAGCATAAGCAAGCCACCTGCAATCATCAGAGCCTCTATGGATATCCCCATAAAATCAAGGATGTATATGCCGAAGAATGCAAAGAAGAGAAGAAGAACGATAGCGGTTATTGTTGCTTCCCTAATAATTTTATTCCTCTGTCTCTCACTTAACCCTGCGGTTAGGGACATGTAGAGGGGCAAGGCTGCAAATGGGTCTATCACGGCAAAAAGTGGAATGAATATGTGGAGGAATACATTTATATCCATATCTAACGCCTATCATGCCGATATTTCCTTTGAAAGGGTCTCCAATTTGCTCATAATCATATAAACCATAGTTCTTCCATGCACAGGAATATTGGGATCGTTGGCTATCTCATCAAGGGCAAATATTGCACTGGCAATACGCACATCTAAAGCCTGATCCTTCTTGGTTAAAATATCCCTAGCGTTTGTTATCCCCCTTCTTATATTTCTTGGCAGGGAAGTATCTTCCGCCAGGCTCTCCATCATATCCAATATCTCTTGGTAAAGCTTATCCTTCTCATCCATATGAATCACCTCATTCAAATTTTATTCCTCTCTCCTTATAGGTATTTACAACCATCATGGTTTCTGTTTTGAGAACCCCATCAAGTTTGGAGAGTTTGTTGAGTATGAATTCCTTCAGCTCCCCATAGGAGGGGAATTTCACCTTAACCATTATATCATACTCTCCGGTAACGAGGAAAACATCCTCAACATTATTGAACTCCACCGCCTCCCTTGCAAAATTTTCTATATTCTTTGTATCAACCTTCACCCCTATCAAAGCAGTAACAATCTGTCTCTCGTAGTAAGCGTTCATTATTGAATCGTCCTCCATAACAATCACCTGGGCGTTAATACCCTTTCACATATTTATATTTTCTGAGATTTCCATAAGTGCTGGGCAGGATGGCGAAGAATACTAATAAATATTTTAAATGCATTTACCTTTTTTGTGGATGCCATAGAGGTCAGGGATGTCTGGCGAATATTCAAAGGCAAAGACGGAGTTGTTGAAGCCCTCAAGGGAGTTAATTTGAATGTGAAAAAGGGTGAAATTTTCGGTCTCCTTGGTCCCAACGGTGCCGGGAAAACCACGTTGATAAGAATTCTCACCACCCTCCTCCTTCCCACCAGGGGAAATGCCTATGTTCTTGGGTATGATGTAACAAGGGAAGAGAATAAGATAAGGCCCCTTATAAATATGGTATCGGGGGGAGAATATTCTGGTTATGGCCTTCTCACAGTGCAGGAGAATATATGGATGTTCTCACAGCTATACGGCATCCCATCCCAGGAAGCAAAGGAGAAAATCAAAGAACTCGCCCAAGAGCTTGGATTTGAAAACATACTTAAGAAGAAGGTCCGCACACTCTCCACTGGGCAGAGGCAGAAGATGAATATTGCCAGGGGATTCATAACAGATCCCCAAATAATATTCCTGGATGAACCAACCCTCGGGCTGGATGTTGAAGTTGCCAGGGACATAAGAAATTTCATAAAAAAATGGATTATGGAAAATCCAGATAGAACGGTGTTCTTAACCACCCATTATATGCATGAGGCGGAGGTGATGTGTGATAGGATTGCAATAATAAATTATGGGAAGATAGTTGCCATAGATACCCCTGAAAATCTTAAAAAAATGGTTGGGAAGGAGTATGCCCTGATTATGAAAATTCATCCCAAAATTGAGCTTGAATGGGTCAGGAATATTGATGGGGTGATAAATTACATTGTAAGGGATATGGAGGACGGGATCAAGGTTAGGCTAATAGCTTCTAGGGAGGAGGCCATTGGGGAAGTAATGGAAGGTATTCTTAAAAGGAATGCAAAAATAATTTATTTAAACAAGGAAGAACCTACCTTGGAGGATGTATTTTTAAAACTCACAGGTAGGGGATTGGAATGAGGAATTTTTTGAGGGCTGTGAAGGGTAGGGCGTATCCAAGGGTCGTTGGAGCCCTTAGGGAACCCTCTTGGATGTTCTGGGATACCTTCCTGCCACTCCTTTCCATATCTGCCTATGTATTTGTTTACAGGGCATTGCATGCTCCCAAGGAATTTGAGGGATTTGTGATAATTGGAGGAATTATGACCGCCTATTGGCTCAGTGTTCTATGGGGTATGGCATCCCAATTTTACTGGGAGAAGGAAACAGGGAACCTGCAGCAATATCTTATAGCACCTGCATCCCTAGAAAGTATATTGGCTGGGATGGCCCTTGGAGGAATGTTTGCTACAACAGTGAGGGTGATAGCAATACTAATCCTTGGAACCTTAATATTTCAGGTGGAGATGGCGGTCTCAAATCCCCTATTGTTACTCCTCATATTTCTCATCACCCTCTTTGCCCTTTATTCACTGGGTATGATGTTTGCATCCCTATTTCTCCTTTGGGGAAGAGAGGCATGGGTAATGAACAATCTCTTCCAGGAACCAATATATTTTCTATCAGGCCAGAATTTTCCCGTCAAGGCCCTGGGTCCCATAGTGGCTGCTATAGCCTCCATAATCCCACTGACCCTTGGATTAGATGCCATGCGCCAGTTGATATTCCCGCAGAGCCTGCCCTGGGCTTTAATGAGCCCATGGCTTGAACTCATATTCCTATCCTTGCTCTCCGTGGTCTTCCTCATTCTTGCTATGATTTTCCTGAAGAAGATGGAGTGGGTTGGAAAGACCAAGGGAACGATTCTAACGAGGTGGTTGTGATGCATAGCCTACTTCAAACATTCAAGGTGGGCATGTGGCTTGATTATGAAATCGAGGCAAATTGGACAACACCCCTCATCTTCTTCGTATATAATATTGCAAAACCCGTTGGAGCCTCCCTTTTACTCCTGGCCATGTACTATGTGGTTACAGGAAGCATTATGGGTACGGATGCCCTTGCATTTCTGTATGTGGGAAATGCCTTCTATATGGTCTTAAGTGGAGTGATGATGGAACTGGGTTGGGTTGTACAGGAGGATAGGGAACATTACCAGACCTTGAAATACATATACATTTCCCCCTCTTCCTATTACTCATACCTCATAGGAAGGGCTGCCATGCGTTTCTTCCTTCAGATATTTCCCCTTATATTCTTACTCCTAATAGGTATTATCATTCCTGTTCCCTATAGAATCAATGCAATCCTCCTCATTTTCACCCTCCTCATAGGATGGCTATTTATGATCTCTGCCGGGATGGTTCTCAACTCAGTTACTCTTCTTACGGCAAGATATGGAGGTGCAATTGGAGAATCCTTTGCTGGTCTATTCTACCTTCTTTCGGGAGTGGTTTTTCCTATGAGCATACTTCCCTGGTACTTGAGAAATTTTGCACTCTTCCTTCCTTCAACCTACTGGTTCTCCCTGGTTCGAAGGAGTGTCTTGGGGAAAGAAGTAGACCCACTCCTATCGCAGATCCCACTACAAACGTGCATAATTCTCATTTTAATAACAACCGTCATGTTCTTCACAATATCCCTGGCTCTTTATTTCCTTATGAACCATCTTGCGCGTAAGCGTGGAACCTTGGAAATGATAACTACATATTAAAAGACACAGCACGTCTCCCTTCTTTCTATCCCTATTCCCATCTCTTCCATATATTTCAGTGTCCTAAGGGAGGGCATAACGATCCCCTTGATTCCCAATTTTACAGCCTCCATTTCAAGGGCAATCATATTTCTGGGACGCATGCATCCTAAAACCAGTTTCTCAGGCGAGATTTTATTGGCTGCAAATTTTAAAACATCAATTACCTCATCCTCGTTAATTTTCACATTCTCCATAGGTGTCCCAGGTGTGGGGAGGAGAACAAGGAGAACTACATTGGAAAAATTTTTGAGGGTGGAGATGAGCTCTAAGGTTTCATATTCCCAATGGATTCTACCATAATCCAAACCTATGATGACATGGGGAGAATAGGAAAGAGTGGAGGAATCCAGAAGATGCAGAGCATCATAATAATCCTCGCCACTCCTTTTAAGCCCAAGAATCCTCTCTATTACGCTAGTATCACCTATAACATCAAAGGATATGTGGTCCGGGCTCATTTCCTTAATGTATTCCAAGTCTTCCCTCTCAATAATTCCAGTGTGTATGTTTACCCTCAATTCTGTATTCTTCTTCACCCATTTAATGGCATCAACGAATTTTTTCAAGGGGACCTTGCCCTGGGGTGTAGAACCACCGCTTAAAAGGAACCCATTTATTTTCTCTTTATTTTTTTCCACAAACTCTATGAGCTTCTCTGGGGTTTCCACGGGCACCATGTGTTGAAGATAATGTCCCATGCAATGCTTGCATCTCAAGGCACAGAACTTTCCTGTGACCGACAATGAAGGAAAACGTTTTCCTGGATAGTAGATGTACACAATTGTCCATTGCATCTTTCTACAATATTTTTTTGCTTCTGGAAGCAATTAACGAAGCCCCTTTTGCCAAAAAGTATTTATGAAATGAAAATATAATTCAAGTGATGAGCAGGAGATATAGGGTAACACCGGTACATACTATGGATAGTGTGTATGTGCCCTACGTGCTTATCCCCCTCTGGCAATTAAAGCTTAGGGAGAGGTATGGAATTGAGGTTGATAAGGATATAGTTAAGATTTTAGTTGAGGCAAGATATAGTAAATCAACCTGGAAATGGCATAGGACTGTAAAGAGGGTTGCCGAGGAGTTGATAAAGAGGGGCATATCGGCGACCCATGCATCACAACTGGCCCATAAATTGGTTAAGGCTGTGGCAACCCAATGAAAAAGAAAAAACTGGAGATTCTGCTGGAGGGCGTGGAGAGATATAGGAATCCCAAACCCTTTTTGGAGCAGTATTTCACTCCCCCAGCTATTGCAGCAGACATTCTGTTCTTTGCACACTCCATGGATGATATAGAGGGTAAAACTGTGGCAGATTTGGGCGCTGGAACTGGAGTATTTACAATAGGCACCCTACTTCTCGGGGCTAAAAAGGTATATGCTGTGGAGATGGATGAGGAAGCCATTGAGATATTGAAAAAAAATCTGGAGAAATTCGAGGTAGATGCCCAGATAATTTGCGGGGATGTTAAATCCTTGGATTTATCAGTAGATACTGTTATTCAAAATCCGCCCTTTGGTTCCCAGAATAGGCATGCGGACCTTCCATTTTTACAGAAAGCCATGGAGATTGGAAAAGTCATATACACACTTCACAATGCAAATACATCAGATTTTATTGAGAGAAAGATAGAAGAGTTTGGGGGCACTATAACCCATGAAAAATCATATCGTTTCCCCATTCCCCATACCTTCCATTTTCACCGGGAGGAGAAGGTTTTGAGGGAGGTCGTTCTTTATAGAGTTATTATGTAGGAGAATTTAAATATATGATTATGTATGGGTTAGGCATGGAGGATATTAAGCAAGATGAGCTTAAGCCAGAAGACGTTGCAAAACTGGAAAACGAGGTAAAGGCTCTAAAGAGAGAAGTGAATGAGATGAAGGAACTTATAAGGAGTCTACTGCAGCTTTTGATGGAGAACGCTGAAGATGAAGAGGAAGAGATGTATGGCTATACCTAAAAAATTTTATATCTTGGTGTTGATGAGGGGAAAGAGGTGATGGAAGATGACACTGCCCTTGAAAATGCTGGAGAATTTTCTCAATAAGCGCATATCCCTTCTTTTGAAGGATAATAGAATCCTTGAGGGGAAGCTGGTGGGCTATGATGACTATATGAATATGGTTCTCGTGGATACAGAGGAGAGAACAGAGGAAATGACAAGGAGACTTGGCACCGTCATATTGAGAGGAAACAATGTAGTTAGAATGGCACTCCTAGGATGATTATGGAAGAGAAAATTGAAGTTATCTGTCCCCAATGCGGGGGCGTAATAGATGAGAAAACTCTTAAATGCAAGTCCTGTGGGAAAGAATATAGCAGGGAGGAGTATGAGGAGTTAAAGAACGAAATTCTTTTGAAAAAATGGCTTTTGGGAGATGAAACTGCTATTTTAGAGGGGGATAAGGAGGCTCTTGAGAGATGGCTTGAGGGAGATGAGGAGGCATTTTTAGGATTTATGGAGAGAAAGGGTCGGGGAGAAGAGGCAAAGGAAGTTGAGGAGAAGGTTAAAGAGGCAAAGAAGGAGGTTAAAAAGGAGGCTGTGGATGTTGATAGGTTGATTGAAGAAAATATAAAATTGAAAAGCCTTCTCGATGTGGAATTTTCCAAGAGGGAGGAACTGGAGAGGGAGGTCGAGGTTTTAAAGAAGCAAATTGAGGAATTGAAGAAAAGTGCCGTAGAGAATCTTCCCGAAGATATAAAGGAACTCAAAAAGAGGGAGCTGGAACTAAGGGAAGAGATAATCAGGTTGGAAGCCCTGAAGAAGAAAAAGGCACTGGAAACTGGAGCTAGTGGGGCTGCCCTTGTTGTTTCCTCTAAGGAGATGGAGGAAATAAAGAAAGCTATCAAAGATGGAAATGTGAAAAAACTAACCGAAAGAATTGAGGAATTAATGAAGGAACTTTCGGAGAAGGATAGGGTAATTAATGAATTAAGGAATGAACTCAAAATCAAGGAAGATGAGATGAAGAAACTGGAGGATATGCTGAAATATAAGGAGGAGGAACTCATAAGGAGGGAGGAGGATCTTCTTTACAGGGAGAAGAAGATTGAGGCTGAAATGAGACAGGTTCAGCTAATGAAGGAGGAAATAGGGGATATGGATGAAATAGCCCTAAAGAGGAGACTGGAGGATTTGCAGGAGGAGATTAGGAAGAAGGAGGAGGAGTTAAGGGCTAAGGAGAAATATCTCAAGATGAAGGAGAAGGAGCTTGAGGCCAAGATGAGGGGCCTTGTGGAGCAAGAGGTTGAACTTGCCGAGGAAGAAATAAAGGTTGAGATTAAGGAGAGGAAAGTAAGAACGGGGATAAGGAGACTTGATGATTTGCTTTACGGGGGCTATCCCATGGGTTCCAATATTCTTGTATATGGTCCCCCATATAGCAAGAAGGAGGTTTTGGTTTATTCCTTCATAGCCGAGGGCTTAAGAAAGGGCGTACCGGCCATATGGATACTCACGGATGTGACGGTGGATACCATTAGGGAAGAAATGGGATACGTTCTTCCAACCTATGCCCAGTACGAAAAGATGGGCTTGATATATTACATAGATGCCTATTCCAGAAGTATTGGGGATACCAAAGAGATTGAAGGAGTGGTATACTTGGATTCCCAGACCGATGTGGAGGGGATAACCAAGGCGGTTGATGAAATTGCCAATGAAATACGGGAAAAATCGAAGTATTATAGACTGGCCTTCAAGAATCTATCAACCATAATGGCGTACCTTGATCCCCAGGCCCTGCTTCGATTCATACAACCCTTCACAACAAAGAGGAAGAGGGATAATGCAGTCTCTCTCTATCTTCTGGAGAAGGGATTGCATAGTGACAATGAAATACAAATGGTTGGATACTCCATGGATGGGATGATTGAGTTTAAGATAGAGGCCCACAAGACCTTCCTCTCTGTGCATGGAATAACAGAGGTTCAAAGCAGGAATTGGATAGAGGTTAGCGCTAGCAAGAGTGGCATTACCCTTGGCTCCTTTACTCTGGGTCACATAAGGTAAGGGATTTCTATGCTTGTTTTGGGCATTGAGGGAACAGCCCATACGGTGGGTGTTGGTATAGTTTCCGAGAAGGATGTTCTTGCCAATGTCTCTCATATGTACCGTCCTCCAGAGGGTGGTATTCATCCCAGGGAGGCAGCAAATCATCATGTTCAATATCTTCCATCCCTTTTAAAGGAGGCCCTTGAGAAGGCAAATATAAACCCTGAGGATTTAGATGGTATATCCTTCTCCCAAGGCCCCGGCCTAGGTCCTTGCCTTCGAACTGTTGCCACAGCTGCTAGGGTTTTAAGCTTAAAGCTTGGGATACCAATAGTTGGGGTGAATCATTGTATAGCCCATCTTGAAATAGGCAGATTTTCAACAGGGGCAGAGGATCCTGTGATGCTCTATGTATCCGGTGGTAATACACAGATCATATCATATGCCGCTGGTAGGTATAGGGTTTTCGGAGAGACTCTTGATATCGGCGTGGGAAATATGCTGGATAAGCTGGCCAGGGAGATGGGAATACCCTTCCCAGGAGGCCCTCATATCGAAAAACTTGCATTAAATGGCAGCGGTTAGTATTCCAGAGAAGGCCATGTCCATACCCTTTACCGAGTAGG
>CAYXLB010000032.1:0-10881 GCA_964465785.1 uncultured Thermoplasmata archaeon | reverse complement strand
TCATAACGAGCACTGCAATTCTCGGAGCCATAATGCTCTCCTTCTTCGATATGGGTGCCTGGGGTGCAATCTACGCCTTCACCCCTGAGCTTTACAATGATAATATTCGTGGCTCTGGAGCAGGATTTGCCAATTCGGCAGGTAGGATTGGAGGAATTTTGGGTCCTTTAATTCCTGGATTCTTTACCTCTTGGTTTGAGCCCTTTATGATATATACGCTTGTAATGCTCCTATCCTCCTTCCTGGTATTTGTTCTCCCCGAAACCTTGAGGAAAATTAGAAGATGAAAAAATCCCTGATTATGTCCCCTCCTGCCACTCCTCCAGGTAGCGAAGCTGCTCCTCTGTGAGTTCATCAATTTCAATACCCATAGCCTTCATCTTCATTTGGGCCACAAGCGTATCGATTTCCTGGGGTACTGGATAAACTTTAGGTTCGAGATTTTGGTGATTTTTCGCTATGTACTCTGCCGCAAGTGCCTGGATGGCAAAACTCATGTCCATTATCTCCACGGGATGTCCCTGTCCTATGGCTAGATTTACAAGCCTTCCTTCTCCTAAGAGATACAACTTTTTGCCATTTACAGTGTATTCATCCACATAGTTTCTAACCCTTCTTTTTCCCTCACTTATTCTTTCCAGATCCGATTTTGATACCTCATTATCAAAGTGGCCCGCATTGGCAAATATGCACCCATCCTTGGCAACTAGAAAATGCTCACGGCGAACAACATCCTTCATACCGGTAGCTGTGATTACAAAATCTGCCTCCCTTATGGCATCTAACATCTTCATAACCCTAAATCCATCCATCCGGGCCTCAATGGCCTTCACTGGGTCTATTTCTGTAACTATTACATTTGCCCCCATTCCTCGCATTCTCATTGCTATGCCCCTGCCACACCATCCATATCCTGCCACTACAACATTCTTACCCGCTATTGTGAGATTTGTGGCAGTCATTATCCCATCCAGGGTGCTCTGCCCTGTGCCGTAACGATTATCAAAAAGATGTTTCATCTTTGCATCATTGACATCAAACATGGGAAAGCGAAGCACACCTTTTCTCTCCATAACCTTCAAACGCATTACACCAGTTGTGGTCTCTTCGTTCCCTCCCAAGATTCTTATATCTCCAAAATCCCCGTGAAGCAGGGTTGTTAAATCCCCGCCATCATCGATTATTATATCAGGTTCCATCTCAAGAACCCTGTATAGGTTTTGATAGTATTCCTCCCTGCTCTCCCCCTTTCTGGCATAGACTTCTAGGCCTTCATCCCTAAGGGCTTCAACCACGAAATCATCTGTGCTCAGGGGATTGCAGGAGGCTAGACGAACCTTTGCACCCCCATCCCTTAGGGTTAGTGCCAATATGCCTGTTTTTGCCTCAACATGCAGGGCCATACCTATTTTCAAACCATCAAATGGCCTTTCTTCCTTGAATCTTTCCCTAATTTGTCTTAGCACATCCATATGTTCAAGAGCCCAATCAAGTTTGAGTTTTCCTTCCATGGGTAATGCATGCCTCCCACCTAAAAAAATGTTTGGAGTTATATCATTTAAATAGAAGTATGCCATATATTTATTCAATGGAATTTGTTGGAAGAGAACAAGAACTCCACAACTTAAATATGTATTTGAAGGAGGTTAAGAATGGGAAGGGTAGAGTAGTTCTTGTGGAGGGGCCTGCGGGAATAGGCAAAACTGCCCTGATTGAAAGGTTCTTAAAGGATTTGGAGGATGTTGAAATTTTAAAAAGCAGATGCGAATCTTCATCCCGTTACATTCCTTACAACGCCTTTTCAAAGGCTTTGATGAATTATGGAAGTCTTGTGGATATAAGAAGAAACGAGCTCAAGAGGAGAATAAAGGCCATAGCTCGAATGCTTATGGAAGAAAACAAGATGGTATTTGTGGATGAGATAGGGTACGGTGGTGGTTTCAAGCTCTACAGGGAAATAAGGAAAAAGATAGGGGGCATATACTTCACGCCGCGAAAACCCGAAAGGGATGACGGGATATGGCTCACAGAAACGAAGACTGAAATAAAAAAAGTAAATCCCTACAATTTGGAATTTGAATTCCTCTCAGAAATCCATGATTTCCTACAGGGTGATGAGAGAAGGGTTGTTTATATTGAAAACTTGAACTATCTTGTTTACATTGCGGGAATCACAAGAGTTCTAGATTTTCTTCAAAGTGTTCATTCCATGGCCCAGGGGAAACACATAATCATAATTTCTGGAAAGCTTGAGTATCTATCTGAGGAGGAGAGGCATCTGATTATGAGCACATTTGACGATAAGATTCTGGTGGAATGGGAGGAGCGGCCTTCTCGCCCCTGGCTTATCTTTGTGGATAGGCTTCAGAAGAAGAACATTTTCTTACTTACAAATAGAAAGAGAAAGGGAAAGGCCCATCTCTATATATCTCCCTACGGTATACATCCCACCAGGTTGGATTTTGAGATATTTGAGAAAATAACAGAGGCTGTGAAGGAGGGGAAGGATATAGTAATTGAATGCCTCGATCTATTAATCCACTATAACGATAAAAGGAGGATTTACATATGGTTGAAGGCAGTGGTTGATTATGCCCAGAAGTACAGGAGAAGGGTGTACATTGTGGGCAAGAATTTGAATCCCCAGGAGATGACATTCTTTGCAGATTTGATAGATAGGAACGAAACAAGGGGATATGGGAATATGGAGGTAAGGGAAAAGAGCTCCCTTAAATTTTACGATGTTATCTACTCCTTCTTGGATTATTACTCCCAAAAAAAGCCCATGGTTCTTGTCTTTGAAGATATACAATGGATCGATATAAATTCCCTAGAGCTCATCCACTATCTCTCTCGTAACATAGGGAAGAGTCGTATAATGATCATAATTACATATAGAAGCGAGGATATTGTATCCGATGAGGATCTTGTTGAAATTCTGGCTAAGATTCAGAGGGAACGTATAACCAGGATAATGAGATTGAGGCCCCTTTCTTCCGGAGAAATTGAAAAACTTCTTAGGGCGTGGAACTTTCAGAAGGTTAATTTCAAGTCCATATATCAGGGTAGTGAGGGGAACCCGTTGCTTGCAATAAACATGGCAAGGTATCTGGAGGAGGGGGGTAATCATGTTCTCCCGGATACCATAAGGGAGAGCATAGAGATGCAGATTGATAGGCTTGATGAAATCCATCTCAACTTTCTAAGGTTTCTCTCCGTGGTTGGAAACAATATACCCTTGGATATTGTGAAGGACTTCTATCCCAGCTACGAAACGTTCATGGAAAAGATTGAAAATTTATTTGTGAAAAGGGAAGATTCTAATTTAAGGTTCATATATTCACCCTACCGGGACATTATATACAAGGGGATATCAAGGGATACCAGATTGGAGTTGCATAGAAAAATTGCCCAGTGGATGGAAAGGAGAGATATGCTCTTTGAGGCTGCTTACCACTATTATATGGCAAGGGATGAGAAGGCCATAAAGTATCTGCAATTGGCAGCTGAAGAATCCATAAGAATGCTCGCCTTCAGGAGCGCCATAGAGTATATCCAGAAGGCCATTGAGATAGCGGAGAAGTATGGTAAGGAGGACATAATGGGTTCCCTGTACAAGAATTTGGGTGAATGGTACATGACCATTGGGGAGTATAGGTATGCCATTAAGACATTTATCAGGGCTATGAGATACCTGCCTGAGGAGAAGGTTTATCTCGGAACAAAGATTGCAACCTGTTACAGGATGATGGGCAAGTTTGATGAGGCAAGGGTATTTCTCAATGAGTACCTAAAGATAGCCAAAGACCTTGATAGGGCCAGGGTAATCGGACAGATAGGTATAATAGATTGGGAAGTGGGCAATTTCAAGAATGCCCTAAAAAATCTCAGGGAGTATTTAAGATGTGCTAAGAAATACAAGAGCAAGATAGATCAGGTGAGTGCATATCGCAACATCGCCTCCGTTTATTATATGGAGGGAAGATACAAGGATGCGCTTAAATACGCTGAAAGGGCCCTGAGGATTGCCGAAGAAATAGGGGATATAAATGAGGTTGCCACAACCTACAACGTTATAGGGGTAATAAACAATCACCTTACCAACTACCAAGAGGCACTCAGATATCTGACCAAGTATATGGAGATCAGTGAAAAAATGGGAAATTTGGATTATTTAGCCAGGGCATATAACAATGTGGGGGTTACCTATGAGAAATTGGGTGAGATAAAAAAGGCTGAAGAGTATTATAGAAAATCCGTGGAGATAATTGAGAAAATAGGAAACGATAAGCTTCTGGAGGTGTTCTATAACAATCTTGGGGTTTTGTATTCAAGGCATGGAAATTATCTACTTGGGTTGGAGTATATGAAGAAGAGCCTGGAGATATCAAATAAGTTAGGTGATAAGTACGAAATGTGCGACAGGCTAATCTCCCTCTGCACGCTGACCATTGAAATGGGAAAATATTTTGAGGCCATCGACTTCTGCAATAGGGGAATAGATATGGCTAAGGAGAAATCCTATGTCTCTCAACTATTCGGGGGTTATGTGCACCTAGCTAGAGCCTATGTATTTTTGAAGAAATTCAAGAGGGCTAGGGAGTACCTCGATATGGCCAAATCACTCCTTAAGGGGATTCAAGAAATTTATTTGCTTGTGGAGTACTATTTGACTAATGCGGAGTACTATATGGCTGTAAATAAAAGGGATAAGGCGGATGAATATCTTTCCTATGCCAAGAGGAAGGCGGACCAGATAAAGGATGTGATACTCATAGAGCATATCAATATATTGCAGGCATATCTGAAGTGCTTTAAGAATTTGGAAGGATTGAGGGAAATATTTGAAAGGGCGATTGGATATTATGAGAAATTTGATTACAAGAAGGATCTTGCCGATACCTACTACTATTACGGCCTATGTCTTGTAAAATGGGATAAAGAGGAGGGATTGGAGAAATTAAATAAAGCTATGGAATTGTATAGGGAAATGGGTCTTGGAGAGAAGATAAAGGAAGTGGAGGAGAAGATTAATGGGATATTATCCTGAACCCCCTGTCATCCACAAGTAGGGGATAATAATCGGTAGAATGTTTCACACCGCGAATCTTTATGATGGATACGTACCTCCCTAGGGTTCTCCCTATCCTTTCCATGGAGAGGTGAATTATGCTATCGGCCAGGAACCCCTCAACATCGTATGTTCCAAATTTCATTGAGTTATAGGGTGTTTCAGAAATTACCAGCGTTGTAGCCCCCAAATCCCTCATGGCTTCAAAGAGGAAAAATAGCTGATTTCTGGGATTTTTCAGATTCGCTATGGCATAGAGTGCATTTAAAGAATCTAGGATTAGAAAATCTATTTTCTTGGTGGAGCCATACTCTTTAACAGGGTTGATTATGGCCTCTAGCCAGTTGATATCCTCGTGCCTGTTTGCCTCTTTAACTATTTTCCTTACCAATCCCCAATCAAATACATTGAATTCGCAATCCTTGGGTAATTTATCAATGTCCATCCCCAGACTGATCATCTGATTCAAGAGGCTCTCCCTGCTCTGCTCCAGGGAGATGTATATCACGTTTCCCTTCTTCATATTTTCAAGATATTTATAGGCCACATAGAAACTAAAACTTGATTTCATGCTACCCGTGGGTCCAGAGACTAAAATAACGGAGCCCTTGGGTATCCCCCCCTCAATTTTCTCATCGAGACCGCTTACATATGTTCTTACGAACTCCATACTACTCACCCGTTTCGAACTTGAACGATTTTATAAGTTCTTTATATGTCTTATCTGCCATTTCCTCCCCAGCAAATTTATCAATGAATTTCTTAATTTCTTGAATAAGAAGAATGGCATACTCCTTATCATCCACATTCTTAGTATTTATCTTCTTCTTGTTAACCTCAACAATGATCTCGCTAAGGTTACCAAATAGCGGATAGAGTGTCTTCTCAATTTTGAGGTCAATCAAATCTTTCTGTTGGAGTTGCATTATGGGATTATAGGGTGAGAAGATATATAAAATTTGTGTGAGAGTAATCATCCATCAAAATTTATAAATCCTCGGTGACCTTACCTTTTCCAGGTGATTTTATGAGAATAAGAATGGGAAAGGAGACAAGGGAGATGCGCGCGGTTTGGTTTGAAGATGGCATTGTTAAACTCATAGACCAACGTAAATTGCCAGGTAAATTTGAAATTTTTGAAGCAAGGAGCACAGAAGAGGTGGCCTATGCAATAAGGGAAATGGTTGTTCGTGGGGCGCCTGCAATTGGTATCACTGCTGCATACGGCATGGCTCAAGCATGGATGCAAGGAAGAAATGTAAATGAGGCATTTGAAATTCTGCGCAAAACCCGGCCCACTGCCCATGACCTCTTTTACGCCTTGAATTTAATGAAAAAGACAATTGAGGAAGGACAGGATGCCTTAAAGAAGGCAGAGGAGTACGCCAACGATATTATAGGAAGATGCGAGAAGATAGGTGAGTATGGAGAGAGATTAATCAAGGATGGGTATCGCATCCTAACCCATTGTAACGCTGGAGCTCTTGCTGTGGGTGACTGGGGAACTGCCACTGCACCTATTCGCAAGGCGCATCACAAAGGAAAAAAGGTATTTGTATGGGTTGATGAAACCCGCCCAAGGTTGCAGGGAGCTCGTTTAACAGCCTGGGAAATGGTCCAAGAAGGCATAGAGCATGCCATCATAGCCGACAATGCTGCAGGATACTTTATGCGAAAGGGAGAAATTGATATGGTTATCGTGGGGGCTGATAGGATAACCAAGAATGGGGATGTGGCAAATAAAATTGGAACCTATGAAAAGGCTGTTGTAGCCTATGAAAATGGCATACCCTTCTATGTGGCAGCACCCATAAGCACCTTTGATTTCTCCCTGAAGAGTGGGGATGAGATACCTATAGAAGAGCGTCGCGAGGAAGAGGTTTTGTTCTGTAGAGAGTGCCGTATTGCCCCCCAAGAAAGCAGGGCAAGGAATCCAGCCTTCGATGTTACCCCTGCCAAGTATATAACTGGAATAATAACGGAGAAGGGAATTTTCAAGCCGGAGGAGATCGAAAAACTGCTAGAATAATCATACCTCTTCCACAATTTCCTCCAGAATTTTTCTGTATTTTTCAATGATTCCTTCTAGCATTTCTTCACTCTTTGCCTCTCCATAGATCCTATAAATTGGTTCAGTTCCAGATGGCCTAATAAGTATCCACCAATCCTCCTCTATAATCTTTACACCATCCATGGTGTCAATCTTCTTACTCTTTAATCTCTCCACCAATCTTTCAAGCACCTTTTTCTTTTTCCCATTCTCACATTCCACACTTATCTTTTTCTGATAATATTTAGGCAGCTCATCGATCATCTCTCCAAGGGATTTGGTCTCTCCTGCCATTATCTCCAGTATCTTCGCTAGGGCCATGGCTCCATCGCGACAATATTGGTGTTCTGGAAATATGAGACCACCATTTTCCTCACCTCCGAAGATTGCACCAGTTTCTATCATCCTCCTTGCCACTATAGGGGCACCAACCTTCGTGTATATCACCTCCCCCCCATACTTCTTCACAACTTCCTCAAAGGCCATGGATGTGCTCACCGGTGTAACGAATTTTCCACTCTGTCTCTTGGCTATTTCCCTGGCTACCAAAGTCAAGGTTTTATCACCCTGGATGTATCTTCCCTTTTCATCGATGAATATGGCCCTATCTGCATCGCCATCATGTGCTATGCCCAAATCGGCTCCAGAGGCCTTAACAAGGAAGATGAGATCCTTTAGATTCTCAGGTTTCGGCTCACTCTCATGGCCTGGAAACGCCCCATCAGGCTGGCAGTTTATTGATATGACCTTGCATCCAAGCCTCTCTAAAAGATAAGGGGTAGTAAAACAGGAGGCGCCATTGGCACAATCTAGGGCCACGATAAATCTCCTTTTTCTTATTTTCTCCACATTTATATGGGAGAGAATGCTCTCTATATACTCCTCATTTGCCCCCTCCTGATATCTGTATTTTCCAACATGATTCCAAGGAGCAATTCTGAAATTTGAAGATAAGAATATATCCTCAATCTTTTCCTCCTCATCCCTCGGTAATTCCGTTCCATCCTTTGCTATGCATTTTACACCGTTGAATTGAGGGGGATTGTGGGATGCAGTTATTGCAACTCCAAAATCTCCATGTTCCCTGGTGTATAACTGGATTGCCGGTGTGGGAGCAATGCCAATATCTATCACATCTATCCCCGTTGAAAGGATGCCGGAAATTACGGCAGCCTTAACCATATCTCCCGAAAGGCGTGTATCCATTCCTAAAATTACCCTAGAATCCATTGGGAGATAGCTTCCAATTGCCATTCCTATTTTCACGAGGAAATCGGGAGTAAAATCCTCTCCTATTTTACCACGGATTCCGTTGGTACCAAAGAGTCGCATAGATAAGCATAGGTGCCAAATAGATAAACTTTACTCACAGTTTTTATATTTCTTTTTCATACATCAACTATGCTACTCTACAATGCTATCATAAGAATAGGGGATGAGGAATACGAATACATACTCTTGAGGGGAAATAGGATTGAAAAAATAGGAAAGGGGAATTTACCATCATCTTCGAGAAAAATAGATTTAAAGGGCTCCACTGTGCTACCGGGTTTCTGCGATACCCATACCCACCTCTCAAATATAGCCCTTGGGCATTCTCAATTGGATTTGGTGAGCAAAGATAGGGAGGAAATTTTAGATATTGTTGGAAGAGAATGTGAAAAAAAAGATAAGATTGTGGGGAGGGGCTGGGATGAGAGTTTCTGGGATAAAAAGGACTATATAACAAAGTATGAGTTGGATGAAGTATGTAGGAACAAGATTGTGTTTTTGATAAGAGAGGATGGACATTTGGCGGTTATGAATTCATATGCTGAGAGAATATTTGGTATCTCCACAGAGAATGGTATTGTAAAGGAAGGCGAAATTGAGAGAGTAATGAAAAAATTGAATATCGGTAATACCTTTGATTTTGGATATGCGCAGTATTATGCCCTGAGTAAGGGCGTGACCTGCGTTCACGACTTTGCCAATTTGAATACACTGAGGAGATACTTTGATATGCATAGGAAGGGTGAGATGAAGATAAGGATCTACGCCAATTTCTATCGTTCTGGATATCATTTGATAAGAAGGATGGGATTGTACAGTGGATATGGAGATGAATATTTGAAAATAGGAGCCCTTAAGTTATTCTCCGATGGCTCCATAGGTGCCAAGACAGCCTCCACAAGATATAGGGATGGAGAAGAAGTGCCACCTATGCTAACCTGGAAGGAAATTAGGAGGATTGTGAGGAATGCAAATTCCAAGGGCATAAGGGTAATGACCCATGCCATAGGAGATGTGGCCATAGGAGAAGTGATAAAGGGTTATGAAAAAACCAGGGGAAATAGGATAGAGCATTTTGAGTTGGCGCTGGATGAGCATATTGAGGCATTGGATGGGATAGGGGTGAGTATGCAACCTAATTTTCTCAAATGGGCTAAGCCTGGGGGATTATATGAGATAATGCTTGGCCAATCTTGGCTTACCAAGAACAATCCCTATAGAAAGATTCTCGATATGGGCAAATCTCTTCTCTTTGGTTCTGATTGTATGCCCCTTGATCCACTATTTGGGATAAACCTTGCCGTTAATAGTGAGTATGGGATACAGAGGATAAAACTGGATGAAGCTATAGGGGCCTATACCCAGGGCGCCAGGTACTTTGGAGCAAAATATGGCGAGTTGAAGGAGGGAAATGTAGCAGATATTGTTGTAATTAAAGAAAATTTATGGGATATGAAAAATTTTAAAGGTGCAGAGGTATGGATGACCATTGTGGATGGCAAAATTATGTATACTTCTGGATGATATCAAGAAGTTCCCTATATTTGAAGGGCTTCTTCATAACCTCCAAAGCTCCAGCCTCCATCATTTGATTCACATACTTGTCATGATAAGCGGTGGCACCTATTATTTTTGCGCTTCTGTCATATTCTCTAATTTTCTTTGTAGCTTCCACACCATCCATAACAGGCATCTTTATATCCATAATAACCAAATCCGGTCTATGCTTAATGTACTGCTCCACCCCCTCCTTACCATTTCTTGCCAAGATAACCTCATATCTCCTGAGAAATATAGAATAAAGCTTCAGCAACTCTTCGTTATCATCCACCACTAGGATTTTTATTGCCACTGCAGGGAATAAATAAAATAAGAGAATTTAAGATTTTCTATCATTTTTCCTTCAATTCAGTCTTTATATCTCTTTTCCATATCACCATCACCAGTGAGTTTGTATGGGCAATTGGCCTATGCCATCTACCTGCCTTAATTATGTGGAAGTCCATCTTCTCCAGATGTAGAATTTTCCCCTCTTCTTCTATATCTATCTCCCCATCCAATACCAGAACGAACTGATCACCGTTATGCCTGTGCATTGGGTATTCTCCATAGTATCTTACAACCCTAACAATGGAATCATCTATCTCGCCCACGATCTTCTGTACCCATGGCCTATCAAGATCCTCCCCCAAACTTAACAGGTTCATAGATAATAGAAGGATTCCCCCTATTTATTCCTTTTCAATAAGTATGTTTATGAAATGGGTTAAATGCATAGCCAGCGCGGGATTGTCCGTGTAACCGCATGCATTTAGCTCTGGACTGGCCAATAGGGCCCTCTTATTATCGCACACAATATCCGTGGCAACCAACCCAGTTCTCCTATATACAATTGTTCCCTTTGGAGGTCTTTGATTTGGGGGAGTAACTACCACAATTTTCACACCCCTTTTTATTGCCCTCTCAATATTCTTCGAGAGATGCTTCC
>CAYXLB010000031.1:0-11075 GCA_964465785.1 uncultured Thermoplasmata archaeon | reverse complement strand
CAACCCCAGGGATAACCCTGCAACTGAGATAAACGAAGCTGAGATGATGCTTAAGGCTGCCCGTGAAAAGTTTGGATTGGACAAGCCATTATGGGTACAGTACGGGTATTACCTATACAACCTATTCTTCAAATTCGATATGGGTATATCCATGCGCACCCACAAACCTGTGGGGGAGGAAATAGCGAATCGTCTCCCTGCAACCCTAGAACTAATAACGGTTTCCATAATCATAGCCCTGGTTGCAGGTGTGGCGGTGGGGGTGATAAGTGCAAAGAAGCAAAATAAATTCACAGACCATCTTATGAGGATAATATCAATAAGTGGGGTGTCCCTACCTGCCTTCTGGTTAGCCATACTTCTGCAGTACATATTTGGAAGTGTTCTGGGTTGGTTTCCCATAAGCGGGAGATTGGACCCCCAGCTTTTCCATGCACACCCATTTAACACCATAACAGGTTTCTATCTCATTGATACCCTAGTTCAAGGAAACTTCATAATGTTTGGGGACGTTGCTTGGCATCTCATACTACCATCCATAGCCATGGCCTCCTATCCCTTTGGAGCAATAGCCAGGATGACCAGGGCCACCTTGCTAGAAGTTATGGATGAGCAGTATATAGATTCTGCCAGGGCCATGGGGTTACCTAAAAAAATAATAACAAAATACGCCCTCAAAAACGCACTGGGACCAACCTTAACAATTACTGGCTTAAACTTCGCCTATATGCTAACAGGCGCATTCTATGTAGAATGGATATTTGGATGGGGAGGTATAGGCTGGTTTGCAGGCATGGCCCTCCTTAATTTAGATTACACGGTGATTATGGGTATGGTTGTTGTTGTTTCCCTATTCTACGTCATAGTGAATTTGGTAGTTGATATAATTCAGGCCTATATAGATCCTAGGATAAGTTTGGGGGAGAAGGCATGAGTCCTGGAAGCTTGAAGGAAAAATATCGAGAATTCATGGAAAATCACCAGGAGCAGTTTAAGGAGTGGAGGGTGGGTTTCAAAATAGTATGGCGCAATCCTCTTATGAAAATAGGTATAATTTTAATGCTTTCCCTAATATTTATTGCAATCTTTGCCCCCTGGATATCCCCCTATCCTGAGGATGCCATGACCGTTGGCACCTCCTATGGACAGATTGGAAATACAACAGTTTATGCCACATTTAAAGCTGTAGGTAGTGTTTTCATTGGAAGCTATGAAGAGTGGAAATTCTTCCCAAGCGGGGAAGGAAGTGCAACTGTTACTGTGGGTAACGCCTCCATGACTATGGTTGCCGATAATAAAAGTGAATATATCATCAACGTGGCTGACAATACCCCTGTAAGCGCAAGGATGAATGTAACAGTTTTCATTGAGATAAAGAACGTTACCACACTTTACGTTAATCTCACGGATGTAGAATCCGATGTAATATCCCCCAACCAACAGTTTCCCACCTACCTGAATATTAGGGGAAGGAAAAATGTCACCCTACCAAATACAACCACCAATGTATCAGTGGCATGGACCACATTGATTTCCATTGATGCAGGTTCCAATTATGTAAAGGTGGATGCTTCTACCACTGTGAATGTCATAATAATATCAGAGTCAAAGATGGGACAAATAGGTGTGAATTTCTGGAGAGCCCCTAGCTGGAAGCATCCCTTTGGCACTGATTATTACGATAGGGACATAATGAGCAGGGTTTTCTTTGGCACCAGGATTGCATTATTCGTAGCTGTTATAGTTGTGGCCCTATCAATGCTCATCGGCGTACCCTTAGGAGCCTTTGCGGGATATTATGGAGGAATAATAGACGAGGTCATAATGAGAATTACAGACATATTTCTAGCATTCCCTGCCTTGCTTCTAGCCATGGTTCTCTCCGTTACCCTAGGACCCAATCTTATGAATGCGATGTTCGCCATAGCCATAGCCTGGTGGCCATGGTACACCAGGATAATGCGAAATATGGTCTTATCCCTGAGAGAGAGACCCTATGTAATGGCTGCCAAGGCAGCCGGAATAAAGAATATGTCCATAATAGCCAAGTTCATACTTCCAAACTCCCTTGCTCCAATAATAGTGCAAGCCACCCTTGATATGGGAACCGTCATACTGGCAGAGGCGGCCCTCGCCTTCCTAGGATTGGGAGCGAAACCACCAACCCCCGACTGGGGACTTATGATATCCCAAGAAGCAACATACATAACCCAAGGCATATGGTGGCCCTCCGTGTTCCCAGGCATCTTCATATTCCTAACGGTGATTTCCTTCAATTTGATCGGTGATGCCCTTAGAGAGTTCCTAGACCCCAAGGTCAGGTTAAAGAGGTTTAGGTGATGGAGATGGAAGATGTAATACTATCAGTGGAAAATCTGACAGTCGATTTCTACACCTACGAGGGGGTATTGCATGTTCTAGATGATGTTAACTTTAAGATAAGGAGGGGTGAGATTTTTGGGCTTGTTGGTGAATCAGGATGCGGGAAGAGCGTTACCTCTAGACTCATAATGGGCCTGGTTGCCAGCAATGCCCGCATAAAATCTGGAAAGATATTATTCAATGGAAGGGACATATTGAAGATGTCAGAGGATGAGTTAAACAGGATAAGGGGCAGGGAAATATCCATGATTTTCCAGAATCCCATAGGCTCCCTTAATCCAGTATTCAAGGTTAAGGATCAGATGGTGAATGTGATAATGAACCATCAGGAAGTGGACAAGGAAACCGCTTTGGAGAAGGCACTCAAGCTTCTGAAACTTGTTAACATGCCCGATCCTGAAAGGGTTCTGGATTCCTACCCCTTTGAGTTATCTGGTGGAATGGCCCAGAGGGTGATGATTGCCATGGCCATTTCTTCTAAGCCAAAACTGCTCATTGCCGATGAGCCAACAACAGCCCTGGATGTTACCATTCAGGCTCAAATTTTGAAGCTGATCAAAGAATTGCAGGAAAAACTTGGTATGTCTGTACTTTTCATAACCCACGACCTTGGGGTAGTGGCCCAGCTATGCGATAGGATGGGTGTTATGTATGCTGGAAGTGTAGTTGCCTATGGGAGCACCTATAATATTCTGAAGAATCCAAAGCATCCATACACCATGGGATTGATGGGGGCCATACCAAGGCCGGAACAAAAGGGCAAGCCTTTACCTTCAATAAAGGGATCGGTTCCCAACTATCTAGATCCTCCAAAGGGTTGTAGATTCCATCCTAGATGCCAGTATACCATGGAGATCTGCAAGAGGGAGAAGCCCAGGATGGTTAAGGTGGGAGAGAACCATTATGTTGCCTGCTGGCTCCATGGGGGTGGTGGAGATTAGCCATCCTCTCCTCCTAATAAGGAATCTCAAGAAGTACTTTCCCATAAAATCGGGGGTTATGCAGAAGGTAGTGGGATATGTGAAGGCAGTGGATGGTGTAAGTTTCGATATCTACAAATCTGAGACCTTTGGGGTGGTAGGAGAATCTGGCAGTGGAAAAACCACCATGGGCCTCTCCATCCTAAGGCTCATAGAACCCACAGGAGGAGAGATAATATTCGATGCACCTCCAGAAGTTATGGAAGAAATAAGAAAACTGGAAAGCAAGGAAGAATTGAGTGATAGGGATAAGAGAAGACTGGAGAAGTTGAAGGAAAAATACGATCTAATGAAGAAGGATAAGAGGGAGATGAGAAGCTTAAGGAAAAAGATGCAAATTGTTTTCCAGGATCCATATACATCGTTCAACCCCAGAATGAATATGAGAAATAATATTGGTATCATACTCAAAACCCATTATCCAAATTTATCTGGTAAGGAAATAGACGAGAGGGTTTTGGAGCTTATGGAAAAGTGCGGATTGGCAAAGAGACATCTTAGAAGGTTTCCCCATCAGCTATCTGGGGGAGAGCTGCAGAGGGCTTCAATAGCCAGGGCCCTTGCTTTAAATCCAGAATTCATCGTTATGGATGAACCCACAAGTGCCCTGGATGTATCTGTGCAAGCTCAAATTCTGGATCTTATGCAGGATCTTCAGAGGGATATGAAACTGACATATCTTTTCATCTCTCACGATCTGGGCGTGGTGCATTATATAAGCGATAGGATTGCCGTCATGTACCTTGGAAATATTGTGGAGCTAGGAACAACTGAGCAGGTTTTTGAGGATATGAAGCATCCATATACCAGAGCTTTGATGGAATCCATTCCCTACCCAGATCCAGAGAAGAAGGGTGCTATCAAGCCCCTTTATGGCACCATACCTAGCCCTAGAAATCCACCACCCGGCTGCAAGTTTCATACCCGTTGCCCCTATGCAAAGGATATATGCAAGAAGAAAGTTCCTCCCCTGGTGGATGTGGGCGATGGCCATCTAGTAGCTTGCTGGAAGTACGTTGAAGGTGCTTACAAATGAGATGGTTCAAGATTCTTGCCCTTCTCATTATCCTTATCATCAGCATCTCAATCCTCTACTACCTTGTAATCAATTTGAATCCCAAAGAAAAGCCACCAAATTTCAGGGTCACGGTTATTGGAGATGATATGTTTGTAAGATGGAGCTCCAATAAATCCACGATAGGAAGTATAGAGATAAATGGAAGAGAATACAACGAGAGTTCCGAGAGGATGCTTCATAAGATAGTGGTACCTTATACCAATAGCGGACATATGAGAATCGTCGAGATAAAGGAGGGAAAGGAATATGCATCATACTGTGTCGATTTGAGTAAAATGAAAAACACCTCGATTTCTGTAGGTATATATGCGGGTTATGGGGCCGATACAGGAAGCTACAGAATGCTGAGCAATATACTGGTAGACATGGGATTCAATACCCAATTTTTGATTGCCAAAGATTTTAACAGTTTATACGGACTTTTTAAATTTGACATAATAATCTTCCCAGGAGGCAGAGCCGATCATATGATCTCGGGATTGACAAGGGATCAAATAGATACTATTAGAGAGTATGTGTCTGAAGGTGGATCTTATATGGGCATCTGTGCTGGCTCCTATTTTGCCAGCAACTATACCGTCTGGCATGGTGTAGAGTATGGAGATAGTGCAGGATATGTCCTAGATCTATATTCTGGAAGAGCAGTGGGACCTATAAAGGAAATAGGCGATTATGATACGGGTAGCATTTACAATCCCCAGTATCCCACCAACATAACCTGGTACGATGGTGAAAAATTCAACGTAACCTACTGGGGCGGGCCCTATTTTACCCCCATTGATGATGTCAAAGTTTTGGCAACCTACGATAGGGTGCAGAGGGCAGCGGCCATAGAGTTCCAGTACAATAGCGGTAGAGTTATATTATACGGTTTTCATCCAGAATTTGATACCCACTACTCCCAAGAAAATAGGGAGAAGTTTTTAAAAGCCTTTGAGACTGAGTTTCTATGGTTAGCAGGAATTTAAAATTCTCTGTAGGTTTTCCTTATACCATAAACCTCTTCGGCAATATCAAGCCATTCAGTGTGGGCATCCACAACCAGCATTCCCTCATCATCATGCATCTTCGCAAAGGTACCGAAGAAGGGCATGGCCATCTGCGTATGCCCAAATAGATGTATTTTGTAATTCCCAAAATCGTAATTTCCATAGGGATTAACATAAACCACAAGCATCTCGTTTTCATAGGCTCTTGCTGCCACCAGGATATCCACAAACTGAGGCTCTGGCTCCATATTGCTTAGTTTCTCCAAGGTACTGTTGTTCTTGGCCATACCGTATTTATCCTCAAGACACCAGAAGGATGGAGCAAAAAGGATCTTTGCTCCCCCTTTAGCCATATCGTTTGCAACCTCGGGGAAGGCCAAATCCCAGCATATATTTATGCCTACCTTCCCAAATTTGGTATCGAATACGGGACGTTCCTTTGAATATTTTAGGAATTTATTCTCTGATGCCCAAAGGAAGTTTTTGCGGTACTTACCAATTATATTTCCCCCATCATCTATTAGTACGGATGTGTTATAGAAACCATCTTCAGCTCTCTCATGAATGGATCCCATTACTATGTGCATACCATACTCTTCTGCATACCTTGTGAACCAATCTGTGTACTCGCCAGGTATGGGTCGAGCCATCTTTTCTAAAGCCTCCTGACTTCTTATAACCCCCTCCAAGAATATTTCGGGAAAAACCAGAAAATCACATTCCTTTGCCCCAGCATCTATAACATAATTTCTCGCTTTAGCATGATTTCTTTCCACATCGTTGTGGACAATGTTCATCTGAACAGCGCATATCCTCACCATCCCCAGCACCTCAAAAATATATGGGATTATGATTTATAAATTCTTTCCAAAAATCCCATCTAAGAATGGGTAAGTTTATATCCAATCTCCCTATGCTTGGGTAATGAAGAAAAGCTACCCCGAAGAACAGTTGCGAAGAGTTAAAAGGAGAAGAAGGATGACTGCCCTAAAACTTGCAGTTTTAGGAACCTTTACCCTATTTGCAGCCTCTCTAATCCTTTATCATTTCTATGAGTCTCTAATCATAGGTATCAATATTCTTTTCCTGGGCATAGTAACACTCTTTTTGATCTCCATTCTATCCTTCGCTCTTATGCTCAATTACCTCAAACCCACGAAGAATGAGAAACAGCTAAAGAGGGGGGTTGAGGGAGAGAGGGCATTTAAAAATTATTTGGATAAAATCGATGGAAATAAATTCTACAGCGTACCCCTGCCCCATGGTGGGGATATAGATGCCCTCCTTGTTAGCAGAAATGGAGTCTTCGCCTTCGAGGTAAAGAACTATTCTGGCATAATTAAATGTGAAGGGGATGCCTGGCAGAGAACAAAGATTGGTAAAGGTGGGGGCAGATATGAAGGCCATGTTGGAAATCCCTCAGAGGAGGCAAGAAGACATGCCAGAGACTTGCAGAATTATTTACGAAATAGGGGGTTGAACGTAAAGATAATTCCCGTGGTCGTGATAACCCATCCCAACGCAAAACTCCAATGTGATAGATGCTCTGTAAAGGTAATAAAACCCGAGCAACTTAAAATGCTCTTGAGAAGAGGATATGAAATAGAGGAATGGGAATATGATAAGATAAGTAAGGAGATAAGGAGGCTTATCTCAAAAAATTAAAAAGATTGCTTATTTCCTTTTTTGTACTGTTATCACAAAAACCAAGAATATCAGCAAGATTGCTAGGATCCAAGAGAGCTCTGGTATTGGTATCTCCGGGTTTTTCAGAGGATAGTAGTCTTTAGAGGTGGCACCCCCATCGAGATTATAGGGCCAATCCACTATTCCATCTTGCGGAGATTCATCATTCGTATCATTGTTATTTGCCCAGTCATGCCAGTAGTTGCCGATGCCCTCCGTTGAGTTCCAATAATTGTTTGTCCCATCATCGTAGGCTTGAACATAAGAAGGGTCGTAGCTATCAAAAGAATGATGATTGTAGTAGAAGGAGTTATTGAAGACCAAATTATGTGATGAACTGTAAAAATTATTTGAATTAGTTGAGTCAATACGTACTCCATATCCGTCGTTGTTTTCAAGAAGATTTTCTCTGATGATATTGTAATGCCCATTGTAGATCTGTATCCCATCCCACCTGTTTTGGCGAATTGTGTTGTTTGCAATTTTGGTATAATTGGAATAGAAAAGACGAATACCATAGCGGAGATGCCCTGAACTGGTATTGTTTTCTATTCTGCTAAACTCTGAGTAAGAGAAAAGTATCCCCTCCCAGCTATTTAATAAGTTATTGTTCATAACATTTATATGATTTGAAAAACCAACCTCAATAGGCACGCTTGCCTGGTCTATATTAAGGTTTTCAATATTCAAATTACTAACATTGCCTACTAGCACCTGTCCTGCATTGGTTGGAACAGAAGCACCCCCCATATCTGCATTTTTGTAATAATAAACTGGCTTACCGTTCACGGTGTTATTATCGGGGATATCTTGAGTGATAAATGTATCCCTATGAAGACTCCAAAGCCATATACTACAATTGACCATGGTATTGCTATACACCATATTGTTCGTGGAATCCCAGATATAAATAGCTCCTTGTACACTATCATGAATGTAGTTGTCCTTTATCAAAATATCACTGTCATAATAGAGACGTATACTTTCCCACACACTAGCACCCATATCATTTTCTTTTATTACCACATTGGTCACAGAGTCTGCATATACGTTATAACTGCTATCATACATCTTACTCTTTTCAATTATACCATTTTTAACATTTACAAGCGTTACAGCACCTCCAGAAAAATATATTGAAGGAGTGGGCCAAGTTCGATAGTATGCATTGTGGAGACTGCAGTTTCTCACAACAAAATACTTGGTAGTGTTCCCTACAAACAGGGCCGCACCTGCACCCCCTGCATCTATATCCCAATCTGAAATAATATAAGGATCCTTCTGGGTTCCACTTCCTCCCACCACACCATGAGCAGTATCAAAATCTGAATCACTATTAATTCTTATCACAGAATGAGCAGTTTTGGTTATCCCCGAATTGATATTCTCCACGGCCGTTTTGTTCCCAAGAAACCCCATGTACAAAATAGATAGTAGGACTATTGCGACAACTAAACCAATCACAAACCATTTATGCATACCTATCCCTCCTCCTCTCTAAAATATGAAAAGGTAGTATTTAATTCTTTGCAGAATCTGCCTATGTCGTTATAGATTTTTGTTCCATAACCTTGGAGGCTAAAAGATGCAAAGCAATCCCCACATTCATATTTTTGCCTATATCCCAGAGAAGAAAGAATACGCCCAGATATGTTAATGTATAGGCAGTTATGTAAAACACATATGAATAGAGAGCAAATATGTGAAGGCTGTTGGGATCCATTATTGCCATCCATCTCTAAATGATTTGGGAAATTATGGCTATAACAACACCAATGATGAGAAAAATCATACCCTAGAGCTGTAGAGGGGCATTTTTCATGAGTAGAAATATTTGAAAATTGCTTATGCACAAAAATTTTTAATTGGTGCGTATACATAATTAATCGAAGGTGATGCTATGTATTCACTTCTATTTCCTATCATTGGTGGTTTGCTTGCATGGTTTACCATCTACTTATTGGGCTTCAAAAAGCAAATCTGGACTGCATTTCTCCTAGGTCTAGCCATATTCTTCCTAGCCATGTTGGTTCAATCCCCAATACAGCAACTTCCCCTTTTAGCTATGGGTATAATGAGTAACCAAGATGTGCTCGCCAAGGGCTTGTTATTCACCTTGGCTACTGCCATTTGGCTCGGCTTCGTTGCAGGGCTCGTGCAGGAGGGATTTAAGTACGTCTTCATAAGGGGTAAGGATATGAGATTTGCATTATTCGTGGGTCTGGGATTCGGGATAACAGAGGTAGTAATGATAGTTGTAAATGCACTCATAGCTGCATTGCTCCTGGGCAAATCGCTAGATGCTCCTCCTGCTGCAATGCTCCTCTCATTGGTAGAGCGCTACTTTGCAGTTTTATTCCACATAGGTACCACCATATTTCTAGCCTATGCCTACAATTTAGGATTTGGAAAAAGGGGACTTGTGGCGATGGTTGCAATCCACACAGTGGTAGATTCCTTGGTCGCCTATTACCAGCTCACCCAGAACATCGCACTTCTGTACATCTTGGAAGGAACTTTTGCCATCATCGCTGCTTTGCTAATCTACTACACCATTCCAAAGACTAAAATGGAAATATCAGAACCTGCTTAATTTTGTATTTTTCCTTATGCAGCTTCATCACCTCTATGGGAGAGCATTTATAAGCAAGCATAGCCATGCCCTTTTAATGAGCACAAAGGTACTTCTCACAGGTTATGAGCCCTTCGGAGGACACAAGAAAAATCCGACCATGGAGATCGTGGCCTCCCTTTCGGGGAAGAATATAGCAGGTGCGGAAATATTTGGTAAAATTCTCCCAGTCTCTGTGAAACGTGCGGGTCCTGAGATAGATAAGGCTCTAGAAGAAATCAAGCCAGATATCACCATAAGCCTTGGTCTGGCCCCAACATATAGTGGCATAACGGTGGAACGTGTGGCCCTAAACCTTGTGGATGCAAGAATCCCCGATAATGATGGTGAACAACCAGTTGATATGCCCGTAGTAGAGGGGGCACCTCTAGCCTATCTATCAACCCTGCCTGTGAGAAAAATAGTAGAAACTCTGAAGGAGAGGGGAATACCTGCAGTCATATCCTACAGTGCTGGTACATACCTATGCAACTATGCAATGTACAGGGTGCTTCACTATGCCTCCCTGCATGGATATCCCAAGAGTGCTGGATTCATACATGTCCCATATACTCCTGATCAAGTTGTAAACAGATATTTCCTGCTTGGGAGAAATACCCCCAGCATGCATCTCGATATGGAAATAGAGGCAGTTAAAATAGCCATAGAAGTAGCCGTGGAGAGCCTTTAGAGTTCCTTTCTGTGGGCTTCAAGCATATTTATGGGTTCTCCCTTAAACTCGGCAAAGGTAAGCACGTTATCGTGAAGATAAACATCCTTCAACCTCTCCCTATACTTTAAATCCCTCAAAAGATGGTGATCCAGAATCACCTTAGGCACATTTTCAGCTATTCTAACGAGGTTCCTTATGCTTCTTTCTAAATCTGCCTGTGAGAAACGATAGCCTAGAAAATATGTGGCAGGACCATCGATTATTGCAATATCTGGACTCTCGGAGATTATATAATCCGCAGCCTCTTCAACAATGGGCCCCTCAACATCTGAGGCATGCAGCACTCTCTCTTCCCCATCGTCCACAGTTGTTATTATAACGAATCCAAGGCGGGTTTTTTCATTACCATGTGGAAAGGGTTTGGAGAATTTTATTTCCACCCCTTCAATATCGTATTTCTCACCATCCACATAGTAAAGCTCACATTTATCTGTAAATTTCTCGTGGAACAGGTATGCTCTCTTCTTCTGACTATAATTTATTTTCTCCTTCCAGTGCTTCGCAAACACAATCTTTCCTTCATAAAAATCCTCATCGGGATCGTAGTGGTCATAGTGATAATGGGAAATGACAAAAATATGCGTCTTGGCCGCCAATCTCCTTATCTCCTCTTTAT
>CAYXLB010000030.1:0-11695 GCA_964465785.1 uncultured Thermoplasmata archaeon | reverse complement strand
CAATAACCTCTCCCCTTCATCCCATATCTCCCGAACATGTACCCCTGTTCCTTGCGGCCACCATGGTATTCGTCATAGTAACGACCCTTATAACTCCGCCTCTACTCAAGATATCTTTCAGAAAGGAAATTGAAGAGTTGAAGGAAAAAATGTCTTAAATTTTCTTAAATTTCCCAAGATATGGTTCGTATATTTCGCCCTTTTCCTGTAGAGATAGCAGAATTTCGTCCAGTTTCTCCTCAGGAAGCCCGGTTTTTTCCAACAAGTCCTCGTAGGATGCTCCCTTTCCGTCCTTATCCAGCTCAACGATCAATTTCAAAACAAGTTCCTCGTACTCCTCCTTTGCCTCCTCTTCTTCCTCTTCCTCCTCTATGGTGGGTAATTCGTAGCCCATGGCCCTGTACTCTGGAAGTAGGTGCTTCAGGGCATCCCTCAGCATCTCCATATACCTCTCCACATTGATTTTTTCATAATATCTCAGGGCAGATATCACTCCCTCGGATACCCTCCTTGAAAATCCAAGGGCAAGTAGGTTATCCACCGTCGGATTCTCCATCTTCAAGGCCTCGTTCATAGCATCTATTCTTATTTTCAATCTCCTGGCTGTATCAAATACCCAATAATCTCGAAGTACCTCATCCACTACCTTCACCCTTTCAGGTACAATGGATACGTACATCAAGTCCTCCCTTGGATTGTAAACATTAACCTTTCCTATGACTGCCATAAACTGTGGAACCTTCACAGTCTCTAGGATTTGTCTTGCCTCGGGGTTGAATTTCCCTGCAAGTACATAGAAGGCACCTGTTTGATCCGCAACTCTCGCCTTTATTACTTCTTCGGTAATCAACCTCACCTCGGTTAATACGCCAACGGCAAATACCCTGTTTATCTTTGCACCTAGAGGGGTGATGACATAGCTTGGCATCTTCGGCTCCGTGGCCTTTACATAATATTTTGAGGAATTAAACTCCGCTGCAAAAACCCTCCATGCAGGTTCCCTGGGCATTTTTACCACCTCAACTCCTCGAGCATAAGCTCTGCCTTCTTGGCAATATCCTCTATGTCGAGAAACTCAAAATCCTTCACGAGCATAGTGAGTCCATATTTCTCCTTGGATATCACGTTTCCCCTAAGTCTCATGGGCATTGCAATTAGCTTTTCTTCTATCATCTCCCTTATAATTGCTGGATTTCCGAGATTCTCCTGTACAATCTTTATGGCTTTGTTTATATCCATCCCAAGAAGCTCCTCTGTCTGTTCCCTGTTGAATATGCATACCATACCGCTTGTACCATCGTCCAGTACTGCCTTTATCCTTAAATCAGGCTTTGGAGTAACCCTTCCATGTTCAGGACACATGGTGGATGTGAGGACCCTTCCACATTCTGGGCATCTGTAAATCAATCCACTTCCCTTTTTAACATCTATTATTACTCCCTCAACGAGAACATTGAATCCACCACGTCCCTCCAGACTCTCAAGGGTAACAGGAATTTCTTTTACCTCTATTTCTTCCTCAATTTTCTCTATAACTGCCCTGGGATCAAATACCAGTTGTGGCATACCCCTAAATGTACGCACATACGCCCCCGATATCTTTAAAACATCGCCTTTATGAACTTCAACATCCCATGCGCTGAATGGAATCTCCCCAGTATCGTCTCCAATTATTCCCTCGTATACCTTCCTTGGAACCCCATCCACCATGACCTCCTTAAGAACTGCATCCATTATCTTGCCCCTAATCTCCACAAATCCCATCTTTGGATGCAATTCAACTATTTTTGCTGGCCTTATGGTGCTTTTCACTTCAACTGAATTTGGGGGTAGGAGGGATATGCGGGTATTGTTGCCAAATACTATCTGTATCTTGCCCTGCCACTCCCTGGTATAGGCATTTTTTACTTCAATACAATCCCCCTTTCTCAATTCAACGTCCAATCTCCAGGCAGTGAATGGAATCGTTCCTGTATCATCTCCCACAATTCCATAGTACATCTTTCTCTTAACACCTTCAAGTTCATACTCCTTGGAATTTATTGTTATAACCTTCAACTTTATATCAACCCTGGCGTCGTTGGGGGTCAAATCGGCCACCTTCTTTTCATTTCCTATCAATTTTGATGGGTCTCCACCAAGCTTTGAGACTATGCTCCTCTTAGCCTCTGCCATAGGTACCTTAAAATTGGTTATCCAATTCCTCAACTCCCTGGCTATTGTTTCCCTATCAACCTTTCCATCCAGAACCCTATAGATATCCTCTACATGCTTATCAAAATCGTTCATTTTTATCACCTTACATATATCCCTTCACATCCTGCTTCATTCCCTTTATTATCTCATCCACTATCTGTTCGGCGTCCCTCTTTTTAAGTCCAACCCGGTTTATGAGAAAATCAATTAAATCATCCTTTGTAGCTCCTTCGCTGAGTCTTTCTTTTATCAATCCTATGAGCCTCATGAACAGTTGCTCCTTAAATTCCTCCTCGATATCAAGGGCCTTAACCATAAGATATAGTCCAGTGACCATGGATGCAATGGCATCCTCGAATAATTCCTTACTGAAGTATTTCTTTCCCAAATCTATCTGCAGTACAACCTCCTCATTTAGTCCCTCGAGGGCAAACTTGAGATAATCAACACTTCCATTTAGTATCAGCAAGGTTCTGGCAATCTTCAATCTCTCCTTCACATCCTCAACGGCGGTTTCAATGCCAGTAAATACCCTCAATCTGATAAACTTCATATCCTCCGTGACATACAGAATGAATGGGATTTTCGGATGCTGTGCCTGGAGGGTGTTTCCCTCCCTAATAACCTTCCAAGGCAAATCCACAAGGTCCTGGGCATCTTCTGTTCCTTCCACAAGCCATTTTTCAATATCATCCAACATCATAGGGATAAAGATTATGAGATAGTATAATAAATTTTCCAAGGCGGGAAAATATTTATGTGAATAATCGTATTAGGCACTATCATGCAGACTGGTTTTGATATGATGGAATACGATACAGCTCTTAGGAGATTGTGGGGTAAAAGAATTCTTGCTTCCATTATAGATTTTATCATTACATTCATCTTGGCCTATATTTTGGCATATTTCTTGGAATGGAATCTATTGATGACCATTTTCATTCTACAGGGGATAATCTGGTTTCTCTACTCCTCCATATTTGATGCCATTACAGGTAAAACCCCTGGGAAATATGCCTTTAAACTCAGGGCTGTATCCTTTATAGGTGATCTGGGAGTATGGAAGTCCATAGCCAGGAATGTTACCAAGCTTAACTGGATTATTTACACAGCCGATATAATCGCAGGACTGAGTACCGAGGGTGAGCCAAGGCAGAGGTTCACCGAAAGATTCTTGGATAGTCTAGTAGTTTCTGAGTTTAAGGAAGAAAGGAAGGTCAAGGCCTATAGGATCCAGGAAGAAAAGGAAGAGCTCGAATTACCTAAATAGTATCATTGGTCGCTCATCATTTCCCTGATTATCTTTTCCTTCATTCTTATCAGGGCAATTCTTCTCTTTTCTATTTCCCTAATCTCTCTCTCTATTCTTTCTAACATTTCTCCAAAATCGGATGTTTCAAAATCAAAATCCTCATCCACATCGTCCAGATCATACTCCCTTATGTTGAAAATCCCCGGACCCACATCGATCATTATGCTAAATCTTCTCTTTACCTCATATAATTTCCGAGGAGGGCCCATTTCACTCTTCTCCATCCCCGCCCTCCTTATTATATTGCTCTTCTCTAGAACTTCCAGGTGCTTTATTATGGCCTGTTGAGATACCCTAAGCTCCTTGGCCAGCTGAAGGGCATATTGGCGCCCCTCAGCCAGCCTCTTTAATATCTCCCTCCTTGTCTGGTTTTCGATTGCATTCAACAACTCGTCAATCTCACTCATTTTCACTCTACTTTTATCTTCCTTCCCTTCTTCTTCCTTGGCTCTGCCCTCTCAAATACAACATCCAGTATGCCATTCTTGTATGTCGCCTTCACACTCTCTGGTTTAACCTTGCAGGGTAGCTCCACTTCTTTGTAGTACTTCCTCTCAGGGGTATCCACTTTTATTACAAGCACATTTTCATCCTCATGTAGATCCAGATCTATATCCTCCTTGTTCACACCTGGTATCTCTGCAGTTATACTCACCGTCTTATCATTTTCCATAACATCCACCAGGGGCTCCCTGTACTCCTCTAGGCTCTCCTCCTTTATGCCATACCTCTTCGGCACGTTTCCGAATTCTTGAATTTGAGGCTTACCATCGGGACCTATGCGCATGCTGAATCCATAGACATAGGGCCCCTTAATCTCTCCCCTTCCAAACTCTCTCATTATGCGGTTCATCCACTCCTCCATCCTCCGTATTTCCTTCTCGATATCGAAGTTGAAGAAGTCATCGAAGAAATCCCTCTCCCAATCATCCTCATTCCTATCCTTTTTCCTTCTCCACACCATCTTTATCACCTCCAGTTATCAACTTTTAGTTCACAACCATGCGTATAAAGCACTACTATATAAATTTTTTGGAGAAAATTTATATGGATGCATGCCATAAGAATTATGGGAAGCGCATCCCATCCCTTCTGGCATACTTCTTTTATTTTTTTGTTTTTCAAAAATTGCATACATGTGCAAATTATAAATACTCCATTCCTATAATCCAGCAATGGATGTCACTCTAGGATTCTTAATAATCCTGCTATCCATAGCCATAATAATCCTGCTCCCAAGATTCAAGGTGAATATAGCTATAGCCATACTTATTGGTGCAATATTTCTTCTCCTTACCCTGGGAGCCGATTGGAATAAAGTCATAGAGGATCTCTTGAACCTGCACGATTTCTGGAGGATAATTTTCATCGTTTTCCTCTCCCTTCTAATAGTTGCCCTTATGGAAAAGATAGGTTACCTGGAGATGATGGTTGAATCTGTGAAATCCCTCGCCCCTTCTGTGGGCTCATCTATGGTATCCATCTCTGCCTTCATAGGCCTCCTTCCTATGCCAGGCGGGGCCTATGTCTCTGCAAGGCTCGTGGATCCCTTGGCAAGGGAATTGAAACTGAACCCCCTGGAGGCTACCAGCCTTAACTATTGGTTTAGGCATCTCTGGGAATACGCCTGGCCCCTTTATACAGGGGTGATAGTGGCATCTGCCATATTCAATGTAAGCATCTCCGATTTTGTCATTCATATGTCATTCCTGCCCCTTTTGGCAATTCTTGGGGGATTCTTCTTCATTTATTACCCAATAATGAGAAAAAAGAATTCGAGGAGAGAGAAACCTGTTGAATTGAGAAAATTCCTCACCCTTTTATATTCTGCCTGGCCCATCATCGTTGTCATGCTCCTAACCCTGGGTGGTGTGCCATATCCATCCCAGGGAGGGATTACTATCCAGAGGGTTGATCTTTTCTATTCCCTCTTGGTGGTGGATTTTGCCCTAATTCTAATTCTCCTATTGAAGCATAGGGCCGAGGATGTTGGCTACGGCTTAAAATTTGCCCTAAAGCCAACTTTTTTGGGGGTGACCTTTGCAGCATTGTTTATGAAGATAGCCGTGCTTGAAACAAATTCCATGTTCTATACCTATGAGTTCTTCAATATGTATGGCGTACCTTCCTTCATTGTTATAATGATTCTACCATTTCTGGCAGGCTTGATGACCGGTGTAACCGTTGCCTATGTGGCTGCCACATTTCCATTACTCATTCCCTATGTTGGCTCACCTGCGAGCTTTGCAGCCATAGCCCTTGCCTATGCCTCTGGCTATGCAGGACATTTAACCTCCCCCGTTCATCTCTGCCTCGTACTTTCCTCTGAGCATTTCAAGGCCGATGTTTATAAAGTTATAAAGAGGGTTCTGCCCTCAGTTATTTTCGTGGTGAGCATAACCCTGCTAATCTACTTCATTTTTATATGAGACTCTGCAGTTTATGGAAGGATAAAAAGGATTTGAAGAGGGCCCATACAATAGAAGGAAGGGATTTGAAAGGGAAATTATTTTGGGGATAAAGCACCTTTTTAAAAAGGGGTTCAGTGCTCCGGCCGGGATTTGAACCCGGGTCGAGGGGTTGAGAGCCCCTAATGCTTGGCCGGGCTACACCACCGGAGCATGTGTGGAGTGGTAAGCACCGTATGGGGCGCTACCACCGGAGCGGGAAAAGTAGCCCTTTGCAAAGGGCGTATACACAGGGGGAATATAAAATTTTTTATTGTGAACTTTTTTATATCTTTTGCCCATTGCTCCGTAGGTGATGGAAATGCTGGTTAAGAAGATATACGATCAGTTGGAGTTGTTATCCAGGCATATTAGGGTATTGGCCATTGTTAGGGAGAAACAGCCCATAGGGATAGGGAGAATAGCCCAGATACTGGGCATTGGGGAGCATGAGGTTAGGCATTCCCTCTCTATCTTGGAGCAGAGTGGTCTCATAAAACCCACCCCCAATGGGGCAATAATAAACGGTAATATCAACGATGCCCTCCTGGATCTTGCTGAGAAATTGAGCGATGTGGAGGACATAACTAAGCTGATAAGAAAAGAGGTGCTGGAACTAGTGGTATAATGGGCAAGCCCGTTTATTTAGGAAAAATCAAACTGTACTGGTGTGATAATTGCAACGTCCCCATTTTGGGCAAGATATGTGGAAAATGTGGTTCTAGGGGAAGGAAGGTCAATATAACCCCTCCTGGCGAGGTGAGGATAGGGTTTGAGGGGGATAAGGAGATACTCAACATTGCCCTGGAGAGGGCCTTTGAAACAAGAATTGATGGATTTCTGCTTTTCAATCGTGTGCCCCATTATGATAGGATGGACGAGGTAATAATGGATGGCAAGGTTCTTGGGAATTTGAGATATGATATAGAGAGGAAAGAATTCACAATCTCCCTCCGCATGGAAGGTGCATATCTTTTAAACAATAAGATTTCCAAGGGCTGGGTTATGGCCGATGAAGGGGCAGTAGGGCCAATTCTCCAAGGAAAAAATCTCATGGTCCCGGGAATTAGGGAGCATGCTGAGGGAATTGGGAGGGGTGATGAGATTATAGTGAGGGATCCAGAGGGTAGGGCATTTGCAGTGGGCATAGCTAAGATGAGCTCCGAAGAGATGGATACGTTGAACAGGGGGATGGCTGTTAAAATTAGGCACAGCGGCTACGGGGAATGGGAGGAAAGGAGACAGGCAAGAATCGAGGAAGTTATTGAGGCTAATGAGGATTATTTGAGGAGAATTGAAAAAAGAGCTGTTGACTTCATAAGGGATATAAAGGAGAGAAGCAACTTGCCTATGGCCGTATCCTTCAGCGGTGGAAAAGATTCCCTGGCAGTTCTTCTCCTAGCTATGGAAAGTGGGCTGGATTTTTCCGTATTCTTCCTCAACACTGGAATCGAATTGCCTGAGACGGTAGAGTATGTGGATGAAATTGAGAAAAGATACAGAATAAAAATAGACAGGATATATGCGGGGAATGCCTTCTTCGATAATCTTGAGCACTTCGGTCCACCTGGAAGAGATTACAGATGGTGTTGCAAAGCCTGCAAGCTGGGCCCTACCACAAGGTATATACTTGAAAACCATTCCTCTGGGCTTTTAACCCTCATAGGACAGAGAAGGTACGAGAGCATGGAGCGTATGAGAAAGGGAAGCGTGTGGGAAAATGAATGGGTTCCAAATCAGTTATCGGCCAGCCCCATCCAGAACTGGACATCTTTAGAGGTATGGCTATATATCCTGTGGAAAGGAGCCCCGATAAATCCATGGTACAGGAGGGGCTTGACGAGGATTGGTTGCTATCTATGCCCTTCTTCAGATCTTGCCGATTTTCAGATAGTTGGAAGGTATTATGAAGGGATACACAAATGGTTTGAATACCTCAAAAATTATGCAAGGGAGAATGGTATACTGGAGGTGTGGGCTGAATCGTCCTGGCGATGGAAGAATCCACCCAAATGGGCTGGAGGGATAGGGATTGAGAGGAACAAACTTGAGGTCGAATTTGAAGGTGGGGAGTGGAAAAGGGTTTATTTCAACAAGGAGGTTGATATGCAATCCATGAGAAATCTTCTTTTTGCCCTCCCGGAGGGCTCCTGGAGGATCAATCAGAATAGGGTTGAGGTCCACAGGGATTTTATGGAGGAGGCCAAATCTCTCATAATCCGATCTCAGGAATGCATAGGCTGCGGCATATGCCTAGGTCGCTGCCCTGTGAATGCACTTATCCTAGAAAATGGAAGGATAAGAATAATGGAGGATAGATGTATCCACTGTCTTGACTGTTTAGGCAAATGTCCTGCTGAAGAGTTTTAATCCTCAAGATAGCTCAGTACCTTCTGCCTGAAAAATGATATGCTGGTGTTTTTTATTATGTAATCTCTAGCTCCTGCATCCAGGGCTTCCTTTATAACGTATTCCTTGTCCAATCCACTTATAACAACTATGTTTGCTTGTGGGTCTATATCCTTTATTTTTCGGATAACATCCACGCCGCTTATGTCCGTGAGTATTATATCCACCATTGTTAAATTTGGTTTTTCTTTCTGATATTTATCCAACGCTTCTTTCATAGTTTTCGCCCATACGATCTCCACATTCTCCTTCTTCAGCACATCCTTCACAAATCGGTAAAATAGTTGAGAATCATCCACAAGGAGTATCTTCCTGCTCATAGTATCTCCTCCATAAGGGTTTTGGGATAACCAGGCTCTGACGTAAGGTTCAAATGATATGCCCTTGTCCAGGGTTTGATTCCGTACATTATAATATCTCCGTTTATATTTTTGAACTTAAGGTATATGTCTGAGACTCCAGCACCAAATCTTTTTATGCTCTTCTCTGAAACTTTCCCTGTTATTATGAGCAGTCCACCCCTCTTCCTTATGAAGTTCCTCATATAATCTACTAGCTGCATAATCTGGTTGGGTGAAAGGAAACTGAAGAGCCTATCGTAGCCTATAACCACTAGTGGCATAGTATCTGTGTCTTCAATGCTACCCTCCACCTTCTCTATTAAATCTTTAAGGGTGTAGAAATCTGCAGCCTCCACAAAATCCTCCATCTCCTTTTCTGGATATATTATTTTGAGATGCGAGAGGTATTTTTCCAAGCCAAAGAGATAGATTTGATACTTTATCTCGTTCAAATCCATATCGTTGGGTGGCATAACAACAGTCTTTATATTATTTTTAAGGAAATTGGCAATGGTTGGCATAAGTACCGTGAGATGGTATTCCCTGGGGATGTACTCTTCAAAGTCGTAGAGTATGGTGTTGCCCCTATGGAATTTAATGGGCCCATCGAATACCATGGAAGGTATTTCAAATCCCAGCCTTATTTCTCTCTTTTCAATCTCCTCCCTCTTCTTTGGGTGCTGGAACTCTCCAGAGGTTAGTATTTTGGCCT
This sequence comes from uncultured Thermoplasmata archaeon, assembly GCA_964465785.1. Classification (GTDB taxonomy): domain Archaea; phylum Thermoplasmatota; class Thermoplasmata; order Thermoplasmatales; family Aciduliprofundaceae; genus Aciduliprofundum. Next base: position 2,278 of record CAYXLB010000030.1, on the reverse strand, counting down.
TACCATCTCCAAGGGTGAACATGTATTCCGATTTTCTTATTTCCACTCCCCTGAGCTTGTTGATCTCCATTCCCCTGAATATCCTTCCATTTTCTATCCATCTCTTCAGGGTTATAACTCCATCTGCCACGTAGGAGAGGGAGTCTTCCTGTGTTCCCTCCTTGGCTATTATTAGATTTACCCCCTGATCTGCCAATTTGATGAGGTTGAGGAAGAATCTCTCTGGATCGTATATTTCCCTCCTCTCCCTCTCTTCCAGAACCTTATATTTCAGCTCCTCCACTATGGTATGCCAGCTATCTAAAATTATTGTATCTATTTCCCCTTTCTCCACAAGGTTAAGGGCATATTTCAATGATTCTGGCAGAAGGAAAAAGAGGTTACCGAATCTATCACTGTGCTCATACTTGTATTTCCCATCTATGATAAGCAATCTATCCAATGAATCCTCCTTCAACCAGGAGTAGTTCCTTCTTATATCATCATAAACCTTCTTTGGGGCGATATACACACAGTTCTTCATACTATCAAGAATTGTGAGGGAAAAAAGGGTTTTTCCAGTTCCCGGAAGTCCCCTTATGAGAAGCACTATTCCCTGCCTCTTCAAGAATTCTTCAATCTCTGGGGGCCAATTTTTCATAGGTTTAAAATATTAGTAAGGCATATTAAACTTTCGCTGCTGTTCTCTATGACAATTTTTTAATACTCTATTGGAATAATCATCTATGGTAGTCATATCTCTAGGGGGTTCCATTGTATGTGGCCATAGGATAGATGTGGATTACATAGAATCCTTCAGGAGATTTCTAAGGGAGAAATCAAAGAATATGAAAATTTTCGTGGTTGTCGGAGGAGGAAGAACTGCTAGGGAATACATAGAGGCCGGCTCAAGGCTTGGGTTGGACGAATTTACCTTGGATAGGATAGGCATAGCTGCCAGTAGGCTAAATGCTTCCCTATTCCTTGGTGATTATTCATATCCAAAGGTGGCTGAGGGAATTGAGGAGGTTGTTTTTGCCTCTGGCTCCTATAACGTTGTTTTAATGGGAGGCACAGAGCCAGGACATACAACCGATGGTGTAGCTCTTCTTCTTGCCGAGAAAATAAAGGAAAATATGGTAATAAATATGACATCCGTAGGAGGCATATATGATAAGGATCCGCGGAAAAATGAGGATGCAAAAATCATAAAAAGAATGAGTTATGAAGATGCAGAGAGAATGTTCTTTGAGAGGAGGATGGGGGCAGGCTTAAACCTACCCTTTGACCTAATATCCCTGAAAATTGCAGAGAGGAGCGGAATAAAAATATGCATAATTGGAAAGAAAATAGAGGAACTGGAGAGAGTGATAACTGATGGCCAATGCCCGGGAACGGTTATTGGAGTCTCTAACCATAAGCCTTAAGAGAAACAGGAAAATAAGCCTTATTCTTCTTATCCCCACAATTTTTCTCATATTGTGGACCGTACTTCTATTTGTATCTCCCTTGACCCAGGCTCCAGGAACCATATATCTGGGAAATGAGGGAAAGGTGAATATTGCAGATAATGCAGATTATATAAACACCCATATCACAAATCCTGTGGCTAGGGGTGTGTACCTCACGGGAGATATAATGTGCCATCAGCATGCAAACCGTTCCTTCTTCATAGGGGGAAACCAGATGCCCTTCTGTGCCAGATGCGTTGGCATATTTCTTGGCCTAACAATTGGGATGATAATTGGATTGTTCTTCGAGGTGAGGGTTGGCATAGGTCTCTACCTCCTAGCCTTAATACCCATGGTTCTGGATGGGGGTTTGCAGCTTGTGAGCTCCTATGAAAGTACCAATTTTATAAGATTGCTAACCGGATTGCTTGTGGGAACCTTCACTTCCCTTGTTCTTTGCTATATTTATTACGATTCTCGCCGCTTACCTTCTGGTAAATGATTTTTCCATCATAGAGGATTCTTATGACGCGGTGATAGGGAATCATCCCATTCTTTGTGAATATGAACTTTGTACCCATATCCTCTATATCATCACCCCTCAATACCCCATATCCCCTAGGGTTGAGTCTATCTATGTAATGTACCTCTATGAGGGAAAAATCCCGATCTTCCCTCCATTTGTATTCATTCAATATCTTTCTTACCATCTTGGTCGCCTCTTGTTCCTGGAGTATTTAACATATAAATTTCCTAGAAGATGCACAAAGAGGGCAACAAGAATCCAGGAGATGAGCACGGAGGTTACAGTGTAAATACCAAAGATGTAGCCCTGGGAGCCAAGGACT
>CAYXLB010000029.1:0-11979 GCA_964465785.1 uncultured Thermoplasmata archaeon | reverse complement strand
CACCTTCACATCGACTCCTCCATTCTGCAAGTAGTTTATCCCATACTGGTTTGAATCTATATCTCCCTCACAAACAACTTTGACATCCACACCCCTGTTATGCGCGTTTATCAGCGCATCCAAAAGGGTTTTTACGGGTTCGTAATCGCTGAGTATTTCCATAGAAATGTAAATGGATGATTTGGCATTATCAATAAGGTGCTTTATCATGGGTGCATATCCATAATTTTCAATAGGTATTACAAACAGGTCATCATTGGTGGACAAATTCAAGGAGGGAATGTTATTGGCATTTGAAGTAATGTTAATAAGGAATAGGGTAGAAAAACTCAAAATTATGGCGTATACGATAACTATAATCTTTTTGTTTCGCATTTCTAAGTATATAGAGATCTAAAATATAAAAATTTCATAACTTAAAATTTATTAACTCGTTAGGCATTACCTAACCGTGATCACCGGGGTAGAGTCTAGATACCTTATTGCGATGTATGAGGAACGTATAAACGGAAATGAAGAACTAGGTCCCAAGTATTTGGCAGAGCGAATGAATGTAACTAGGCCCACGGCCTACGAGATGCTAAACAAGCTTAGGAATAAGGGAATGGTATCTAGGAGGAATGGTAAATACTCGCTCACAGAGGAAGGAATACTCTTTGCCAGAAAGATGATAAGGACCCATCGAATAATTGAAACTCTTCTTTACAATGCAGGGGTGGATCTTGAAAGGGCCTGTAGCATGGCCTACAGGCTCCAGACCGAGTTTGAGGATGATGTTATAGATACCATATGCGAATACCTGGGAAATCCTAAGAAATGTCCCCATGGGAAACCAATTCCGGGGTGAGATGTTGATAGAGGTAGAGAATTTATCAGTGAAATATGACGATTCTGTAGCTCTGCAGGATATAAATTTCAAATTGGAGCATCCCTCTCTACTTGTAATAATGGGTCCAAATGGGGCTGGAAAAACCACACTTCTCAAGGCACTTCTTGGACTTGTGGACTATCAGGGAAGGGTGAAAATATTTGGTAAAGATCCAGAAGAAGCGAGAGGAACTATGGGTTATATGCCCCAGAGGGATAGGGTGAATACGGGAATCCCCCTCAGGGTTAAGGATGTTGTTTTAATGCCCCTTTTATCCAGGTACTATTTTGGTCTTAAAAGAGAGGATGTTGAGAGTGCAAAGGAAGCATTGGCCAGGGTAAATATGCTCTCTTACTGGAACAGGAATTTTTCAGCCCTCAGTGGAGGAGAGCAACAGAGGGTTTTTCTTGCAAGGGTACTTGCCCAGAATAGCAAGATTTTGATTTTGGATGAGCCATTTTCGGCCACGGATGTATCCACCAAGATGAAGATGGCGAAGATTCTCCATGAGTTGAAGAAGGAGAAGACGATAATCATTGTTACCCACGATGTTAATCCCCTGGTGGAGTGCACGGATAAGCTTCTTCTTTTAAGGAAGAAGATAATCGCCTATGGAAATGTTATGGATGTTCTCAATGAGGAAAATATGGAGAGGCTCTATGGGGTCAAGGTTCCCATAATAAGAAAAGAGAATGTTTGCTATGTGCTTGGGAGTGATGTACATGTTCACCGTTGATGTCTGGCTTCTCAGGGCAATAATCGCAATTTTCCTCATAGCAATTGTTTCAGCCATAATGGGGAGCTACTCCGTCTTTCGTGGCAGCACCTTTATGGTAAGCGGGATAGCCCATGGAGCCCTGGCAGGGGCAGCCCTTGGCATATTCCTAGCCCTCTATTTCTTCCATGCGAATTATCTCCTGGTTGCCCTAATATTCTCCATCCTCTTTGCCCTTGGAATCGCCTATGCATCCCATAAAAAGGAGAATGTTGATGTTGCAACAGGTGTGATGTTTGCATTATCCATGAGCATCGCCATCCTATTTCTCTCCCTTATAAGGGAATATGCCTCGGTTGCCTGGGGTCTCATAGTCGGGGATCTCCTTCTCCTAAGTGAGAGTGATATAGAGATTATGCTAGTATCCGTATTTGCCATTGTTCTACTATTCCTGATTTTTCACAGGAGAATTCTATTCTCCATATTTGATCCAGATGGGGCCCTATCTGTGGGGATACATCCCTGGCTCTATGAGAGCCTCCTATTTGTTATGATTGCAATAGGGGTCGTTGTCCTCCTCAAGGGTGTGGGAGCTATATTGGTCTATGCTCTCCTGATAATACCTGCAGCAGCCTCAAAAAGATTAGCATCATCTGTAGCATCATCCATGCTCCTATCCTTCATAATTGCCCTGGGGGCTGGACTTGGAGGAATATTCCTATCCATTTACACTGCCATTTCTCCCAGTGCCTATGCAGGCCTTATTGCCACGGGTATATACTTCCTCACTATGTTCAAAAGATAATTTTTTGCAGAAAAGATTTATATATGTCCAGCCGATTATACCCCTGTAAAATTTTGAAGGTGTTAGAGATGGAGAACGCTAAAACTGGAACTACTACGGTGGGAATTGTTACCAAGGAGGGCGTTGTGCTCGGTACTGAGCATAGGGCTAGCATGGATACTTTTATTGCCCATAAGACGGCTCAAAAATTGTACATGCTCGATTACAATGTTGGCATGACAACAGCAGGTCTCGTGGGTGATTTGCAGGTACTGGTTAGGTACATGAAGGCTGAAATCTCTTTGTATCGCATAAGGAGAAAGATGTACATGCCTGTGGGTGCTGTGGCCACATTACTTTCAAACATCCTAAATGAGAGAAAATTCTTCCCCTATTATGTGGGCCTGCTTGTCGGGGGTTTTGATAGTAAGGGCTATCATGTGTTTTCAATAGATGCTGCAGGAGGGGCAATAGAGGATAAGTATGCAAGCGTGGGTTCTGGGTCCCTCTTCGTTTATGGGGTTCTTGAGGATAGATGGAAGGATGATATGAGCTTAGATGAGGGCATTAACCTGGTTATAAGGGGTATAAATGCAGCTATGAAGCGTGATGCTGCCAGTGGTGATGGTATATCCATTGCCACAATTACCAAGGAGAAGGGGTTTGTTGAATTGAGCAATGAAGAGATTGAGAGTAGGATGAAGAAGTTGAAATTGAAGTGATTTTATGCCTTGGGAGGATGTGCTGAAGCAGGTCAGGGAAACCATTGATGAACTTGCGCCCCAGGTGGAGATAACGAGCATCGATTTAGAGGGGCCCCTGGTTGTTGTATATACCAGGGATATGGAGTTCTTTGCGGACCATCCCGATATCATTAAAAAGGTGGCCCAGACCGTTAGAAGGAGAATATTCATAAGGCCAGATCCCTCGCTTCTGATGGATGAGGCCACTGCCAAGGAAGAGATATTAAAGCTTGTTCCTGAGGAGGCTGGTATAAAGGATATTTATTTTGTACCTGAAACGGGGGAGGTTGTTATTGAGGCAGAGGCCCCTGGCATCGTTATAGGTAAGGATGGACAGCTTTTGAACGAAATAAAGAAGAAGGTAAAATGGGCACCCAGAGTTGTCCGTGCTCCTCCTCTGGAGTCCAGGATAGTTAAGGAGATGAGGGAATATTTGAAACTTGTTAGGGAGGAGAGAAGGGAAATACTGAGAAACATAGGTAAACGCATCAACAGACCTCCCCTAAGTGGGGAGCAGTGGGTGCGTGTTGAAGCCCTGGGAGGATATAGGGAGGTTGGGCGTAGCTCAACACTCATAATGACCAGGACCAGCAGGGTACTTGTGGATTGTGGCTTGAATGTTGCAGCTCCAGATAAGGGTGATCCTTGGAGTGGTGCTCCCTATCTCTATGTGCCCGATGTGTGGGATCCAAGTGATACGGAAAAACCCTTTAAGCATATAGATGCCGTTGTAATAACCCATGCCCATCTTGACCATGTGGGTCTTGCGCCCCTACTATTCAAATACGGTTATGATGGCCCTGTGTATATGACTGCCCCCACAAGGGACCTTGCAGCCATGCTTCTCATAGATTATGTGAAGGTGGCCCAATCGGAGGGGAAGAAGGTACCCTATGAATCCAAGCACATAAAGGAGATGATAAAGCATACCATAACCCTCAAGTACGGAGAGACCACCGATATTGCACCCGACATAAGACTCACATTCCACAATGCGGGCCATATATTGGGCTCCTCTGTGGCACATTTCCATATAGGAGAGGGCCTATACAACATAGTGATAACTGGAGATATAAAGTTTGAACGCTCTTGGCTCTTCAACGCAGCCCACAATCGTTTTCCAAGGGTTGAGACGGTGATTATGGAGAGCACATACGGAGGCAGAGAGGATTTCCAGCCACCCAGGAAGGAGGCTGCGGAGAGGTTAAAGGAAATAGTTATGAGAACCTACGAGAAGGGAGGGAAAATACTGATTCCCGTTTTTGCCGTGGGCAGGAGCCAGGAAGTTATGCTGGTTCTTGAGAGTTTTATGCGAAAGGGAGAGTTGCCCGAGATTCCCATCTATCTGGATGGGATGATTTGGGAGGCTACAACGATTCATGCTGCGTACCCCGAGTACCTAAATAAGGATTTGAGGGAGTTAATATTTCAGAAGAAGGAGAACCCGTTCCTCTCATCAATATTCCATAGGGTTGAATCTTCCGAGAGAAGGGAGGAGGTTATAAGTTCCTCTGATCCATTGATAGTGCTATCCACCTCAGGTATGATGAACGGTGGTCCGGTGCTTGAATACTTCAAGCATTGGGCCGATGATCCAAGAAACACATTGATCTTCGTTGGTTATCAGGCCGTTGGGACCCTGGGTAGGAAGATACAGAACGGATTGAAGGAAGTTCTTATGAGTCTTGGAGGAAAGCCAATAACCATTAAGGTTGAGATGAATATTGAGACCATCGATGGTTTCTCAGGCCATTCCGATAGGAGACAGCTTATACAGTACATAGCATCCATGAATCCAAAGCCGGAAAGGGTCATAACCTGTCATGGTGAGGAAAATAAATGCATTGACCTAGCCATAGGATTGCATAGGCGCTATGGAATGGAAACCATGGCGCTGAAAAACCTCGAAGTCGTGAGACTCAGATGACATAAATTAGGAAGGAGAACATATCCTTGCTGGGAGAATAGGGATGTACCCTTCTTTTCTCAAGTATCCTTATTTCATAACCCATTTCTCGAGCTTTGCTCTTCAAATCCTCCTCCCGATGGTTGTCCCTGGAGAGAATTTCGTAATAATGTATGTAAGCCCCCCTATTTGCAGACTTAAGCGCATAGGGTAGAAATTGGAAGGAGGAGTGGGGAAGGTTCATTATTATCCTATCGGCCTTGATTTTTCCTGCCACCTCCCTTGCATCCCCAAGAATTGCTGTTATACCTTCAACCTTATTCATCTTTATATTTTCCTTCAGATAATGTATGGCGTGGGGATTTATGTCACAGGCGAAGATATTCACCCTCTTGTACTTGGCAATGAGTATCGAAAATGGACCGCATCCTGCAAACATATCAAAAATTGTCTCGCCGTCCCTTACCTGGCTTGTTACTCTCCATCTCTCTGTGGCCAGGCGTGGAGAGAAGTAAACCTTTGAAATGTCAACCTTTAGCCTTATCCCATATTCCCTATGGATCGTTTCAAAGCTATCTCCAATTATGAGTTTGAGTTTTCTTACTCTCTCTTCTCCCACCACCCCATGGTCCACGGCAACTTTTTTTATGTTCTTATGCTCTCTAACAATTTTTTCTGCCAGGGCATGAAAATCCACACCTTCTTTGTACTTTATTATGGCAATATCACCTACAACATCAAAGGAGCCTATCCTGCTGCTCCTCCTTCTCTCCTCAAAATTTTCCTCACATAACTGGAACCCCTCAACCTTATCCTTCACTGGGATGAGAACATACTCTCCACTTTTTCTCATTTTTAAATCTGCAAGTATGCCAATTTTCTCAAGATATCTCTTAATTTTTTCCGCATCCTTCTTTGGAACCTTTATGCATAGGGAACGCATCTTTAATCCTTAGGCAATTGTATTACAAAAACACTTCCCCTGGGCTTATTATCCTCCACCCATATTTTACCATCATGGAGCTCTAAAATCATCTTTACGATACTCAATCCAAGGCCACTTCCCTTACCCTTGGAGAGGGTCTCAAAGGCATTGAATATGATATCCCTCTTTCCTTTAGGTATACCTGGCCCATCGTCTATCACCCTAATCTCTAGCGCATCATCCATCTCCTTGGATATCACCCTAACATTCTTAGCTCCGTACTTGAAGGCGTTATCAATCAAATTAACGAATACCTCCCTTATGAGTGGAAATGCATAGATTTCAATATTCCCTACTTCTATGGAAATATTTCCTTCGGGATATTTCTGGGAGAGCATTTGTGCAACTTCTTCTACCTCCCTTCTTATGTTGATCAATACCTTTTCTCCCTCTATTTTTCCAGCGCCTAGTTTAGAAAATAACCTTGCTTTTTCAATGATATTGGATGCCTCATTTATTGCCCTCTCCATATCATCAAGATAGGAAGGATCGAATTCTACTCTGAGCAGATCTACGTAACCGCTTAGAACTGCAAGCGGATTTTTGAGATCATGGCTCACTATATGTAGCATAAGCTCTTGGAGATTTTTGGATTTCTCAAGCTCCCTCTGGTTTTCCAAGCTTCTCAGAGCAACTGCAAGATTATTTGCCAGCAAATCAATGAGTTTTGTATCATCCTCACCTATGGAATAGGGCTCGTTTTTCTGAACATCCAACACGCCATAGATCTTATCCTCTATGGATATGGGCGAGGCATATTCACATTTTGCACCCTTAACCCCCTCTATGTATAGTGGATCCTCCTCAGTATTTGGTGAATAATATGGAAGATTGTTTCTTGCTACCCATGCAGTAATTCCCTTCTTGCTATTTATATCGATCTTGAAATCTGCTATGTCATAGCCCTTTGCCTTAACCATGACTAGTTCATCACCCCTCAATTCTAAAATTGCTGCATTGGAAACATTCAAGACATCATAGATATTATTTATGGCTATTTCGTATATTTCCTCCTTGGATTTTGCCATTTTCAATTCTCTCGCAACCTCATCCAAGGCTATTAAACGATCCTCCATATCCTTTAGTTCTGTAATATCAACCATACTGGCCAAGATTGCCCTCTTTCCCTCCCATTCTATAATGGTTGCTCTCAGATCCATCCAAATTTCTTTACCATCCTTAGCTAGGACCTTTATTATATAATGTTCAGGAACACTGAGTCCCTTTATTCTCCTCCTGTAATTGTTTAGCACGATTTCCCGCATATCTGGATGGATGAATTTTATAAAGGGTTGCCCGATGACATCCTTCTGCCCATATTTTGTTGCAACTTCAAATCTTTTATTTGCATAAACTATTTTTTCACCTTGGATTATTACTACTATGTTAGCCATGGCCTCAAACAGCCTCTTGTATCTCTCCCTCTCTTCCATAATCTTTTTTTCCATGGCCTTCCTTTCCGTTATGTCAAGAACCACTCCCACAGAACCTATTATTTTGCCCCTGTGGTCCTTGAGAGGGGAAGCGTTAATTAGGACATCAATTATTTTTCCATCTTTTCTTATGAATTGGGCTTCATAATAATCCGATAGTCCTCTTCCCCTCCTGCGCAGTTTTTCTTCAAATAATTTACGCCCCTCATCCGTAGTTAGATCTTTTATATTCTTCCCTATGAGTTCCTCCTCCCGATATCCTAAAATTTCCGCAAATTTTCTGTTCACAAAGGTTATATTTCCCTTAAGATCAACGGTGGATATTCCAACCACACTGGTATTTATCAATGTTTCTAATCTATCCTTGGCACTTTTAACCTCGTTGTAAAGCTGGAGATTTTTTATGAGTATTGATAATTCGGTTGCCAGGGTAGTTAAGTATTTTACAGCATTTTCATCGTACATATTGGGCTCTTCATGCTGCATGCTAAGTATCCCCAGCACCTCATCCTTGTAGATGAGGGGAATAATTATGACGGATCTCTCCATAGTCTCCTCCTCATTTATAAACCTATATTTCGCTGGAGTTCTTTCATTTTTCAAGTCCTTGATAACTAGGGGTTTTTTGTTCTTTATTACCCATCCAGAGAGGCTGTTTTTGGGGTCATATGGAATGGTGTAACCCTTTATCTCTCCCTTGGGACTCATTAAAAGTGTGTATTCAATTTTTCCCTCATCTTTATTGTATAAGCCAATAAAGAACCAGTGAAACTCGAAAATTTTCTTTAGTTCTTTATAGACTCTCTTGAATAATTTTCGGAGGTCAGGGGTGGCACCCATACTAACTGTGGTATTGTATAGTGCCTCCAGGATAGCATTTTTATTTTTCAATTCCCGTTGTTGCCTCTTTCTTTCAGTTATATCCAATATAACTGCGAGGGAGCCAACGATTTTTCCATCCTGATCTTTTAAGGGAGAGGCATTTACGAGAACATCAACCCTTCTACCATCTTTTCGGATGAGAATCGTTTCATAATAATGACTCTTACCCCGCCTTCTTTCTTCCATCATTTTTTTAACCTTATCTCTTTCCTCAGGAGCGATAAACTCAAATATGCTCTTCCCAACAAGTTCTTTTACACGGTATCCTAAAATTCTGGCAAATTTTCTATTTGCAAAAGTTACCCTGCCCTCTAAATCATCGGTTATAATACCCACAATGGCCGAGTTTATAATTCCCCTATACTTCTCCTCACTGATTTTAATTTTATTATAAAGCTTTGCATTCATTATTGCTATGGAAAGTTGTGCACCTAAGGTTGCTAGAAAATTTCTCTCCCCATCCCCATAGGCATTTGGTTTAAAACTTTGAACGATTAGAACTCCCAGAACCTCACCTCTATAAATAAGGGGAATTCCCAACCAGGATTTTATGGGCCTCCCAACGGATATCCATTTTGAAGGTAATTTGTTTTTCTCCTCATCAAAATTCCTTATAAGGAGGGGTTTTTTATTTACAACGATCCAACTGGAAAGGGATTTTTTTGGATCTATTTCAATCTCCAAGGGCCCTAGATTTTTATCTCCTTGGGTTATGATTTCATATCTCAATCTCTTTTTATCCTCATCCACTATTCCTAGGGCAAAGCTGTCAAATTCTATAAGTTTCTTTGCTTCCTCGTAAATACTCCAAGAAAGTTGTTGAATATCAAGAACCGAGCCTATCTTTAGGGAGAATCCATATATGCTAGATAACTCCTCAGCTTGTTTCTTCAGTTTTTCTTCTAACCTCTTTCTTTCAGTTATATCCCTTATTACCGCTAAGGAGTATATTTTTTCTTTAATTCTGAATACAGATACCCCTAGTTCAACATCAATGAACGTCCCATCCTTTCTTTTAGCTGTAACTTCAAATCTCTTGGTTAAAGTACCTTTTCTCATTTTTATTTTATCTAAAACTAATTTTTCAAAGTTGAATTTGGATAAATATTCTTGGGGAACTATAAGTTTCCAAAAAGGTTTTTTCAATACCTCTTCAACCCTGTATCCGAATATTCTCTCAGCGGCAGGGTTCCAGTACTCAACTCGCCCTTTCTCATTTATCAAAATCACAGCATCGCTTGCCATTTCTCCCAGGGTCCTATACTTAACTTCCTGTTCCTCCCTATATGTTAAATCTCTAGATATGGCAATTATAAGCTCCTCTCCATCCATTTTTAAAAGGCTAAGGGAGAGTTCAACAGGAATGAGAGAGCCATTCTTATGTTTGTTCATCACCTCTACTCTTAATTCACCCTTACTTCGTAATGTTTTGAGTATATAGGGAATTTCGCCCATCTCCTCCTCCGGTATAATCGCCTGAAGACCCACTTTTAGAAGTTCTTCTCTTGTGTACCCCAGCATTCTTGCTCCAGCATCATTTACATCCAGAAGTTTACCGTCTAAGGTTTCTATGAATATGCCATCTATGGTGCTGTCAAATATTTTTCTATAATATTTCTCCCTCTTTCTAAGTTCCTCCTCCAATTTCTTTCTATCCGTGACATCATGTTTTACCGCCACAAAGTTCACAATATTGCCATTTTCATCCTTAACTGGTACAATGGTCATCTCCTCCCAGTACAAACTCCCATCCTTCCTCCTGTTTATCAACTCTCCATGCCAGACCTTTCCAGATAAAATGGTATTCCACATATTCTCATAGAATTTCTTATCATGCTTTCCACTTTTCAGTATTCTTGGATTTTTTCCTATAGCTTCTTCATAACTATAACCTGTGATCTTTGTAAATCCTGGATTAACATAGATTATATTCCCATTGACATCTGTAACCACTAAACCTTCGGCCATATGGTCCACTGCTGATTGAATAATATTCATCCTTTCCAATGTTTCATATAGCCAGCTCCTATCAATGATGGTTACAACCAGAGATTCCTTAAATCTCTTGAATCTAAGATCAAAATGGTGAAGTTTTTTCCCTAAAAGCAAATCTAATTGTATTTTACCCCATATGGATTCATCATTCCAAGCCTTCATTAATTCATCTTTTATTTTTTTTCTCTTCTCCTTGGGGAACAAGGAGAGGAAATCGGACCCGATAAATTTATTTTTATCCAGATTTGCTTTTTCAATAACTTCTCTATTGATATCTACCACTTTTAAATTCCTATCCAATACTATAACGCCTATTTTGATGGCATCGTATATCTTCTCATCTCTCTCACTCATCACCTCTTAATCGGGGATAAAGGTATTAAACCTTTTTGATTTCTTCTCAAAAAAGATAATTATTCGAACACTTGAGTGTAAAAATCATCCAGATCAAATGGTTTATATATAACTGAAAATTCTGATGTCTTGAAATCCACATTGGCTGTTATGATAATTATCTTTCCATCTTCGTTTATTTTTTTTATTTCCCTAGCAATTTCCAATCCATTTATTTTGGGCAGTTCATAATCTATAAGATAAACATCATACTTCTTCTCCTTTATTTTCTTCAAAGCATCCTCTGAGGTATATGCATAATCCACAACCACTCCTCTTCTTTTCAAAATATCCTCAATAAGCTTTACGACCAGAGCACTATCATCTACTACCAGGGCCTCCACAGATAAGAAATGGCACCTCTAATATATAAGGATTAAAGGAGCATGCTCATTTTTACCTCAAAACATGGTTGTGAAATCTCATAATCTTCTATGATTTTCAAATTTTGAGAATTCTAACTAATCCTTAATATACCACAAAGGGGAGTATCGACTTGGTGATGTAAATGAATGGGCCACATCCTCCAACTGACTATGACAGCTGGTAATTACGTTTGTGTGACGATCGCAACGACTTTCCTCTCTCCCTTTACTATTTCTTTATATTTAGTGGTATCTATATCTTTATTTTCAAATATTTCAAGGGCATATTTTGCATATTTGATAGCCCTGTATTCATTGCCCATTTGAATTGATAGGTCTATGGCCCTATCCAAATAATTCTTGGCATTCTCCAAATCATTAAGTGCAGAATATAATGCGCTGTAGCCCACATATATCGAGGGCAAAGTATCTCTTGCACCCATATTTTTTATTATTTTCTCCGCCTCTCTTAAATTTCTCAGGGCGAGGTCGTATCTCTCCCTATATGTATAATAGTTACCAAGTTGGTATTTCACTATTCCTATCTCCCATTGATCTCCAACCTTCCTGGCTACACCAAGCGCCTCTTTCAAATACTCTTCCGCCTTTTCATCATGCTGATCATAGTATATCAATCCAATATTGGATAGGGCTTTGGAGAGACCACGCATATCCCTTGAAGCTTCGAAATACCTGCGGGATTTATTGAGGCTCTCAATTGCAGCCTCATAATTTTTATTGTGTCTATAATAGATTCCCAGTCCATTGTACGCGTAGCCAAGTGTCTCGTAATCCATAAGTCTCTCGGCAATTTTGAAGGATTCTTCAAAGCGTTCTTTTGCCTCATCCAGCAAACCGCTATAGAGGGCAATTATCCCATACACATAGTTAAGCCTGCTGAGTGTCATGA
>CAYXLB010000028.1:9536-12478 GCA_964465785.1 uncultured Thermoplasmata archaeon | reverse complement strand
GGAGAGGTTGAGCTTCTGGTGCTTTTTCAGGAGCCTGTGGATACATAGCTTCTGGTTTTTTCTCCTCTGGAAATATCGGTGGTGCTTCTTCCGCAGGTATCATCGTTTCCGGCGTTACTGGGGGCAGTTCTTCCCTTCCGCCCATCTCTATGAAGGGATTTATACGCTGTGAAACTACCTCGTAAATGTCCAGCAATCTCTTGATATTGTCCTGGACCTCTTCATTGACCTTCCTTATTTCATTGACCTCGTTTTGCAAGGAGCCAATCATGGAATCGTGACGCTCTATCTTAGCCTGAAGCTCATCTATCTTCCTGTTGAGATCATCCAGCTTCGTAGTTATCTCCTCTACTCCGCTGTCCTTGAGCACATCTCCCAGTATATTTTGTATGTCATTCTCACTGACACTAACCTCTGGCATTTCCTCGGGAAGCTCTGAAATCTCTGGTTCTTTGGTTTTCTTCTTTTTCTTCTTTTTAAACAACCCTGCCATTTTTATCACCTCCAAGTTTCAATGGTTTTCTAGTGCGCTGGTACCCTGGTACAAAGAAAGTGAAAGAGATCAGTAGAGATCCACGTAGTCAGTTGTTAGCGTTGCAGGAACCATGAACGCAGCATATGTGGGTACACCATGCTTGGGTATTATCTGCAGAGTCACATATGTTTGAGGAGTTAGATTAAGCCCTGCAGCAGTTGCATTTATTGTTATCTTTATTATATCGCCCTGAGTCATCACATGATCATCGTCCCAGTTCTTGGGCTCCATATCCCTAAGACTGGTTGCAGTGAAATTATCAGAATCTGCAGCTGATGCACTAAAGCTTAGAGTCTTGTCAGTGGTTCCATCGGTAATTTCTATAATAACATCATCCAGATCTATTGCTGGGCTACCTGCAATAAGTCCTACTTTGATCTCTATTTGAGTTATTTTGGGACTAGCACCAGTAGTTACCTGTCCTCCAATATGCACTATTTTGAATCCAGTGGCAACATCCTGAATGGCTATGTTACCGGTCTCCTCTGCCTGCTGCTGTAGCTGGTACGCTGTCTGTATAAGTACGGTTGCGGCAACGGCAGCCACTATAATCATGGCTATGAAGATTATCAGGGTGCCGATGCCGAACTCTCCTTTTTCCTTCCTATTCAATACCTTCTTCATTTTTCATCACCTCGGGTCTCTCTTTTTTATTCCTCCTAGAGCCTTTTTCAGGCTCCAAGATGAAATACCCAGAGGGGTTTAAAAATATTTAGTTTCAATTCTATAAAAATGATTAAAATTTTTAATTCTCATAAAAGATAATCAGGGGAGGATCATCCCCGGAACTTGATGAGATAAACCACCACAGCAACTATAACTACGGCTATTATCACTATGTAAATCAGATTGGCCATAAAGAAATCCGCTATATTCTGCCATATGCTTTTTTCCTCTTCTCCAACCCTGAAATCAAGGGTGGCATTCTTGTTGATGTGGGAAGCTGAGGAAAATACAATATTCACTGAGTACTCACCATTTGGCAGGGTGGAATTGAGAGTTATAACGAGCACTGCCGTTTGATTGGGATTCACATAAATAGTTGTGGAATTCGTGTAGTTCTCACCCATATAGTAGATGATCCAAGTGGCATTGTATTTCTGCACAAGTAGGGGTACCACATCTATTATCTCTGGAGCATTTCCAGTGTTCTTAACCTCAACTCTGAAAGCCACAAGATTTCCCTCTGAGAGTTTCTCTATGAGAACTGCATATCTATGTATCTCTTCCACAGTGAGGCTCACGGGTATGCTCAAAAGAGATGCATTCTGGTAATAGGCATTCAGCACCACAGAATAGCTTCCCGCAGGGAACAATGGGGGCAGATAAACGTTGACCCATACAGATGCACTTTCTCCTGGAGAGAGGAGGAGAGAAGCATTGGAAAGATAGGCATATGAGGTCACATCACCTGAAATATTTAGGTTTATGAGATCCTTCATATTCCCCCTGTTTATTATTGTAAAAAATACACGATAGTAAGTCCCATTCTTGACCATATCAGTTACAAACCCTTCAAGATCATGCACGGGTTTCACCATAACCAATACTGTTGCATTCGTACTGATGTTTAAAGTTAGGGATTTGACAGTTATATTTACAAAATTCTTGGTGTATGCATAGGTACCATTGGGGATGAGAAGGGTCACATTGAAATACACTGAAGATTGATAAGTGGCATTGACTGTATTATTTTTGTAGAGCATTGGCCAATTGTGGGTTTGAGATATTGAGATCCTGTATGTATCATTGCAGTTTCCGAGATTCTTTATCAAGAATGGCAAATTAATCTTATCTCCAGGAAGAACATAGAATAACGGGATATATTCAACTTTGAAATCCACATAGGGTAGTACCTTAAGGGTTAAATTCATACTCTCCTGAACCCCCAGCGTTAGAGATTTAATCGTTAGATTCAATGTGTAATTTCCCACTATTACATTTTTATAGATGAATATGGTGAAATTAAGGGCCTTAACTTCACTTTCATTTATCTCCACTACCAACTTCGAGGGCTCTATCTTAAATGAGCTCTTGTTGTAGGAGAATTGGACACTGTAATTATCCTCCCAATTTCCAGTGTTTTCAAGATAAACAGTAATATTGCTCTCCCTACCTGCTGGAACTTCATATGCAGGGGAAACATAGACCTGGAAGGAGAAATGCTTTATGTAAATGGTGGCATTTTTCTCGTTATCATCTTCTAAGTTTTCAATTATCTTGTTATCCGGATCTAAAATCATATTCACCCTATGCCACCCAGGCGATGATACAATTGTCTCCCTTATCTCTCCGTTTCCATTCAGATGAACGCTGGAGGATATAATTAGAGAACCATCCAGATAAATATTGTAATCTACATCCAATGGGGCTGAGGAGAAGACATCGGCCATTATCGTTATATTAT
>CAYXLB010000028.1:0-9436 GCA_964465785.1 uncultured Thermoplasmata archaeon | reverse complement strand
GTGATGCGGGAGTCATTAACCAGTTTGAATCCGTCAGGGCGAACCTTCAAATAATATATGTCCCAATTTCCATTTCTAAAATCCTGCCAAACCACGTTGTAATTCCCATCCTCCCCTTTCAGTATATCTGGATGAGATGAATTACCCATCCAAGTTAATCTAACTTCAGGACTCCACACAATATTGTTCATCACACTATATGCCTTCGTTGACGCAAAATTATTAGAGCCTGTGTAAGATGCCATACCTCCAAATAGGGGAAATAGAGTAATAAGGATGAATAATAGGGAAATGATGAGGGATGACACTCTAAAGGATGGTTGTTTCGATCTCATAGGATTCACCATCCGCCACCATATTAATCTTCATTTTATTCTCCTCGAAATCTAAGATGGCACTGAAATCATTTATCTTTGACCTGTACTTCAATCTCTTGCCCACCTTCTCCTCCATGAGAAGCCCCATTTCCACCAGTTTTTTGATCCTTCTATAGCATACGGTAACGGGTATATTGTATTCTCTGCTTATTTCCCTTATGCCCTTTGCCTTGGTGGATGTGCCTAGGAGGATTTGCGAGGAATACTTATCCATGAATACGCTCACCATACTCTTAACCTCCATATTCATACTCCATCATCCCACCCCTCTTTTATTAAATTTTTGGAAAAATTTTTATAAATTAAGACTTATCAATTGCTATCATTGGTGGTTTCCATTGCTCATTCTCAAAAAATATTCTCAACGAATATTAGCAATTATGATTAATCTTCCATAATTATCCCAAGAGAAAATTGCCACGAAAGTTTTTTAAATGGTTATCGAAATGCGAACATGGGGATGCATATGGTGGACAAGCATGCATTAACCTTGGTATTGATGGACGAATACAATCTCAAAATACTAGCGGCTTCGGCAATAAAGCCCGTTTCTGTGAGGGAAATTGCCTATAGATTTGATATTCCTCTAGCCAGTGCCTACAGGAAGATTAAGGAATTGGAGAGCATGGGACTAATAAAGGTTGAAGGTACCCGCCTCACTCCCGATGGCAAAAGATACAAATTATACAGGTCCCAGGTGGAAAATTTTGAGGTGAGCTATCATAGAAATAAATTGAAGATTAAACTCCATATCAAATGGCAAGAACCGCAGATAATTGAGAAGGATATTCTTAACCCCCCAGCCACTTAATTTTTCATCTCTTCAATAAGATGGCGGGCGGTTAATCTTACACTCTCCTCACTGTTATGTTTTGGTCTCCATCCGTACTTCTTTATCTTCTCAATAGAAAGCAGCATCTTTGGTACATCTCCCTTCCAGCCCCGCTTGCCACCTGTAAATTTATAGGTTACATTTTTTAATCCCATCTCCTCCACAATGATGTCTGCTATTTTCCGCACATTTATCCAGTCTTCACTTCCAATATTGAAGATCTCCACATCATTCCTTCTATTCTCATACCCAAATATTATGGCATCCACACAATCTTCTACATAAAGATAGGATTTTGTCTGGGTGCCATCCCCAAGAATTTCAAGTTCCCTTGGATTCTTTTTTAGTTTCATAATAAAATCATAGATGACGCCATGGGTGCTTCTGGGACCCACAATATTGGCAAATCTATAGATGACTGATTTTATTCCAAAGGTATGGGAATAGGACATTATAAAGGCCTCAGCCGCCAGTTTAGAAGCGCCATAGAGGGATATGGGAATTAAGGGACCATAGTCTTCGGGTGTTGGAATCTCCTCTGCCTCCCCATAGACGGTGGAAGTGGATGTGAAAACTAGCTCTTCCACATTGTTTAATCTCATAGCTTCCAGGAGATTGTAGGTGGCCTTAACATTTTGTTCAAAATGGACCTTGGTATCATGGGCACCCAGTTTAACATCCGGATTGGCAGCTACATGATAAACCAATTCAATGCCTTTCATTTCCTCCTTCAAATTATCAAAATCAAGGAGGTCTGCACGGATGAATCTGAAATTCTCCTTATCCATATGATGCTCTATGAACTCCATTTTGCCAGAACTTAGGTTATCGTAAACAACAACCTCATGGCCATCTCTTATAAGCCTATCCACAATATGGCTTCCTATGAACCCAGCTCCACCTGTCACCATTACTTTCATTTTTTCTCACTCCTCAACCATTTGTATATCAGGAGTATCACCAAAATGAATATAATTATTCCCCCCAAGGCAAGTATTCCCCCCTGCTCAATGGTGAATATCGCAAAGTATGTGGCTATGGCAATTAGGCTCGTCCCAAAAATTGCCCCGAAAAACACAGTATAGAGAACCTTGTACTTGCCCATACCCAGAATCCTCCCTATTATTGTGGCCGTCAATCCACCGGATCCTTGAAAGGGTATGGCTACGAAAAGGGCCAGGCCCACATAGGCAAGTTTGCTAAGATATCTATGCTCCTTCCATTTTTGGGCACCTATCTTCTCAACCCTTTCAACATAGGTTCCCAAGAGGGGTATGTATTTTATTAAATCCCAGTTCCAAGTAACCCACAGGGCCACAAAAAAATCAACAAAGGATATGGAGAGGACAGTTATAGGTATGCTCCATATTCCAAATAGAGGCTTTAAGAGTATCACCCCGGCAGGCACCATGCTTTCCTTTCCTGCAGGTGGGATAAGGTAGAAAAATAATATCATTATGAAGCCCATATTGGTTTTGGGTGGAAGACCGTAATAAAAGAGAAGAGTTTCAGTAACATACAATAACCAAGGAAAGAAAAAATAGAATACCTTGAGCCAAGAATTTATTTCTCTCCCCATTTTCTTGACATTCTCCATTTCCCTCTGAATCTGCTTCTTCACCTTCTCACCACTATGGCATAATGATCCTTCTGATACTTGGAAATATTTATTATCTCCTCAATGGAGTATATATCCCCTATCTTCCTGGCCTTTTCCTTCAATATTTCCTTGGGCTTTTTTCTTACGTCAATTGTCCTTGTCTTGAGCATTAAATACCCAAACTCGGGTGAGAAGAAATCCATATTCTTAAGAAATATATCCACCTGATCCCTTTGGGATATATCCTGGTAGAGAATTTGGGGTTTATCCACAAATATGGTGTACCTATCAGGATGCCGAGCATCATCCAAAATGGGTACTATATTATCTCTCTTCTCCGCCAGATGTACCAGCTTGTTCATTGAAAGGGGAGATATCTCAACTGCCCATATTATATCTGCAATATCCGAAATATGGCTCACTGTGGTTCCCGTGGCTGCGCCTAAATAGAGTATACGGGAATTCTTAAAATGAAAATTCTCTAGGTGTAGATGCATTGCGGCACTCAATTTGCTGCGCATGGGCTCCCATCTTCGGTAATATTTTCCATCAATATTCAAAACCTTCTCTCCATAAACAGATTCCCCAGTTTTAGATTGGGTATAGTAACTTCTCCCATCGGTATATACCCCCCTATACCTAGATTTACGCATGGCTCAAAATATCTCGGCGATATATTTAATATTTCCCCTATGTGGCAAATTTTTTTATCTATAAAGCAATGGGTGGGGGATGCTCTTTCTATCCACAACGGTCCATGGACTCAAAGACCTAGCTGCCAAGGAAATTGAAAATTTCGGTGGGAAGATAAGGAGAATTCTCAAGGGCAAGATAATATTTGAGGGGGATGAAAAACTCATTTATCTCCTCAATTATGCATCGAAAACCATATTCAGGGTAACAATCCTCCTAGCCCAAGAAAGGATTGAGAGGTTAGAAGAAATACGAAAAATCATCCGTGATTCAGATTTCTGTATAGATACAACATTCGCCGTTAGAACAAAGAGAAAAGGGAAGCATGAGTTCACAAGCATGGATGTAAATGCC
This sequence comes from uncultured Thermoplasmata archaeon, assembly GCA_964465785.1. Lineage (GTDB taxonomy): Archaea > Thermoplasmatota > Thermoplasmata > Thermoplasmatales > Aciduliprofundaceae > Aciduliprofundum. The sequence continues at coordinate 5,580 of CAYXLB010000028.1, read as the reverse complement.
CTTGTAGGCGAGGAAGTCCTTCGGAGATGTCCCCAGGCAAAGGTGAATTTGGATTCTCCACAGATCACATTTCTATGCTGGCTTGAGAATGAGGATTTCCTATTCACAATGGATACGACAGGAGAATCATTGCATCGTCGAGGGTACAGGATATATCAACATCCTGCACCCATAAACCCAGTTCTAGCATCCCTCATGCTTAAATTTGCAAATTGGAAAGGGGAGAGAATTGTAGACCCATTCTGTGGTTCAGGTACAATTTTGATAGAGGCATATCACAACTACAATCATGTACCGAATAAATTCAGGAATTTCTCATTTCCAAATCTACCCATTTACAGGGAGCACCTATGGAAAGAAATAAAGGAGAAAATTGACTCTAAAATCTCTGCAAAGCATTTGGATTTGATAGGTTTGGAAAAATTCGAGAAGCATATAAGAGGAGGTAAAGAGAATGCCAAAAGGGCTGGAGCACCAATAAGATTCATAAGAGGAGAGGCTGAGAAATTGCATAGATATGTGAACTTTGCACCATATATAATAACCAATCCTCCCTTCGGGCTACGTATAGGCTCAAAAAAGAAAATTTTTAAGTTGTATGAAGATTTCGCAAAGGAGATGGAAGAATATTTTTCGGGTACGATTTTAACCTTGATAATTCCCTATGAAAAATTCGAGGCATATTTTGATGTTCTTGAAAAAAGGGAGATAATGTACGGGGATTTGAAAACCCTCATCTACAGATTCAAAATATAAAATTAGAGAAGGTTGTGCTTCTTTAGGAACTCATTGAGCACATCCTCAAGGTCAGGTTTGCCTATCTCGTCAAGTTCGTAGCGCACACGTACGATTGGTTTATTCACCTTTACCACACGATTCAAATCAATGGGAGTTCCGCTGACCACTACGTCCACATCCGCGTTGTTTATGGTCTCTTCGAGCTCCTTCATCTGCTTCTTCCCGTATCCCATAGCTGGGAGAATCACATGTAGATGGGTGTACTTCTTGTAGGTGTCAATTATTGAACCTACTGCATAGGGCCTCGGATCTATAATCTCCTTTGCTCCGTACCTCTTGGCAGCCACGTAACCCGCACCATATCTCATTCCCCCATGGGTAAGTGTGGGGCCATCTTCCACCACGAGCACGCGCTTGCCCTTTATGAGCTCGGGTTTGTCAACAAAGAGAGGTGAAGCCGCCTCTATCACGATCGCATTCGGGTTTGCCTTCTCAATACTATCAAATATCTCCTGTATGTCGTCGCGGTTGGCAGTATCCATCTTGTTGATTATTATAACATCAGCCGCTCGAAAATTGGTCTCTCCCGGATGGTACCTCATCTCGTGCCCGGGGCGGTGCGGGTCAGCCACAACAATCCACAAATCCGGCTTGTAGAAGGGAAAGTCGTTGTTTCCGCCGTCCCAGATTATCACATCCGCTTCCTTCTCAGCCTCGCGGAGTATGGCCTCGTAATCAACGCCCGCATAAACCACTCCGCCCATGTCTAGGTAGGGCTCGTACTCTTCTCTCTCCTCAATTGTGCACTCGTACCTATCCAAATCTTCGTAGGAGGCAAACCTCTGGACGCGCTGCTTCACAAGGTCCCCATAGGGCATAGGATGCCTTATAGATACTACCTTGAGACCCTTTTCGCGCAACAGCTTGAATACTTTCCTAGAGGTCTGGCTCTTTCCACTTCCAGTTCTAACGGCTGTAACAGCAATTACGGGTTTTGAGCTCTTTATCATCGTGCTTTCAGGTCCCAGTAGCCAGAAGTCCGCTCCAGCCGCATGGGCTCTGGAGGCAAGGTGCATAACATGCTCATGGGATACATCGCTGTATGCAAATACAACTACATCTATGTTTTTCTCCTTTATTATCTTCTCCATATCCTCCTCGGCGAGGATGGGTATCCCATTGGGATACAACTCCCCTGCCAGCTCTGGAGGATACAATCGTCCCTCTATATCTGGAATCTGCGTTGCTGTAAACGCCACTACCTCATAATCAGGATTATTTCGAAATAAGGTATTGAAATTGTGGAAATCTCTTCCTGCTGCTCCTAAAATCAGTACTCTCCTTTTCTTCATAGCATATCACCTCACTTGGGTATGGTAAGGATTTATATTAACATTATGAAAATATGGTGATGACCCGAAAAGATTTATATAGGGCAGCATCACTCTATCCCCGGTGAGCGTTGCATGCAAAAGATGAGACTTATACTTGTGATTACGATCCTAATTGTGGTTATGGAAGCATTCTCCCTAATTTATATGCCCTCAAATGGAGAGGAGGGAAATTATGAAATTAGGCTTATGGATGGTGGGATTTATCTCTTGAAGGGGGATCAGAAAATTCTTCTCTCTTGGGAGAACCAAACAGTTGAGTATATGGAAAAAATCAATTACAATGGCTCCACCTATATACTTTATACCACATCAAGGAGCACCAGGACCTATTTGCTGTACGAGGAAAAGAATTGGACTGGTCCTATATTGGTTGGTGGGGAATATCCAAGTATCTCTATAAATCCCCAAGGAATTTTCATATCATCTTCCATTGAGCACAAATTATGGGTATATTACCAAAGGAGTGGTGAGTGGGAAAAAACGAAATTTGATGTTTTTCCATCTACCTTGAGTACCCTATGGAACGATGGTTCTCGTACCATTCTCGTTTGGTATGGAAATAAATCCATATGGCTCTCACAATTCTCTGACGATGGGTTTTCTATACCGAAAAGGATTATAAATCCGGATTATCCAGTAAGAGAAATAACTCTGAGAGGACATTCTCTCATCGTAAAGGAGGAATCCTTGGAGGCATGGGTATACAAAAATTATTCTTCACAAAATTATTATGATTGGTACCTATTGAATGAGAATGTTGTTCCTAAAGAATCCTCCGAGCCAAAACCCGTGAAAAGCTATAATCTTAAAGCTACAAAGAGCGTTGCCAAGTGGACTTTTATGGTGTATATGGATGGGGACAATTCCCTTTCAGATATAACTTATGGAGATTTAGAGGAGATGGAAAATGGCTTTTCAAATTCTTCTATAGATGAAGTGAACCTTATCGTTCTTTGGGATAGAAGGGGAAATGGGGATACGCAGCTTATAAGGGTATATCATAACGGATATGAAGACATATCTCCTTTTGCTCCTTGGCTAAATTCTGAGATGAATATGGGAGATCCTTACACGCTGATTAAATTTGTCACATGGACAGTAGATAACTATCCAGCAAAACATTATTTCCTTGACCTGTGGGATCATGGTGGGGACTACAGTGGCGCAATGGTGGATGATACATCCTCTGACATTTTGTCTCTACAAGATCTAAGATATGCAGCTATTTCAATTAAAAATTATATTGGTAAAGATATAGATATCTGGGGCTACGATGCATGTCTTATGAATGCGGGGGCAGATAATTATCAGATCAAACAAGCAGCAAAGATAATTGTAGCTTCAGAGCATACCGAAGGGGGAGATGGATGGGACTATAATGCTCTTATTTCAGGTTTGACTTCCAATCCGGATATGAGTGCAGAAGATTTTGCATATTATCTTGTTAAGCATGTGGATGATGAAAATTCAAGAAGCTCTATAGTAACCATGGCAGCCATAAATGTAACCAAATGGGATTTCTGGTTTATGGAGGCATACAATCAATTAGCCCAAGCAATAAGACAGAGGGCAGGTACTGAAAATTCGGCATTAAAGGACGCATTTAATAATGCAGTCTCTGCTGATGGAAAATACTGGGCAAATGGAAAGGATGTAGGTGATTTCGCAAAACAATTGTTAGATAGGGTAAGTGATGAGAAAATAAAATATTGGGCCAATAGAGTGCTTGAAAATGTAAGCACGAGCGTTATAAATTCCTTTGATGTGGATACAGGAGGTAGGAAAATCATTATGGCTGAAACAAAATCTACGAATGAAGTAAATAGTAATTTTTACATATTCAAGGAGACTGAATGGGATGAAATGCTCAATCAAGTTTATAATATAGGGCAAGATGATGAAAATTTAGAGCCTTCATGTAATATAACCAGCCCCATAAGCGGATATACTGTTTATTGGGGAACAAACTTAACAATTAAAGGATTTGCAAATGATTCAGACGGTTCTATTCAGCAAGTAGAAGTAAAAATAGATAAGGGTGACTGGACTCCTGCTACAGGAACCACCTCTTGGAATTATACTCTAAATACTTCTGATTTGTCTTTGGGGACACATTACATATTTGTTAGGGCATATGATGGTGATCTTTATTCTTCTTATTCCTATGTTATAATAAATATACTCCATGCTCCAGCTCCGGATTTAGAGATATCATCCGATAATATCTCTTTTAAACCTACTTCTCCCAAAGAAGGGGATAAAATAAACATAACTTTCATTGTGAGTAATGTGGGTAATCTGAACGCCACTAACGTTACAGCTGGTATATATAGGGACTATGAAAATCAATATTACAAACTTGGAGAAGTGAATTTGGGGAATATATCGATGAATAACAACGTCACAGGATACTTTCTTTGGAATACTTCAGGAATCCTGGGGCCACATACCGTAATAATTAAGGTGGATGATGGTAATAATATCGATGAGCTTAACGAGAGAAATAATAAAGCGATAAAGGCTATAATTATCCATACACCCCCATCACCACCTGAAAATTTGCAGGCTAAGATTGGCAATAACTCTGTATATATTTCTTGGCAACCACCTTCATTTACAGGATGGTTAGATATTATTTCTTATAAAATTTATAGGGGAAACGATCCAAATAATCAATCCCTTATTGCTGAAGTAAGTGGGAATATTACCCATTATATAGATTACAATGTTACTCCCCAGATTACTTACTACTATTCTGTAAGTGCAGTGAATTTAATTGGTGAATCCAATAAAAGCAATGATGTTGAGGCCACTCCAGACAATATAAAACCTACAATAACTGTTCTTTTCCCCACCGATGGCTACATAACTAATTCCACTAGAATCGTTGTGACTTGGAAAGGATGCGATGAAGAAAGTGGGATTAATCACTACGAGATTAAATGGGACAACAATTCTTGGGAGGATGTAGGTAAGTTAAATGAATATCTACTCTCCATATCCGAAGGGAAACATGTAATTTTTGTGAGGGTGTGGGATAACGCTGGAAATTGGAATATCTCCACTATTGATATCATAGTGGATACAGAACCTCCAAAACTTCAGATAATTGCCCCCCTCGATAATTCCTTTTTAAATAATAGCATGGTGAAAATAATCATCAATGCTTCAGACCCTCTTTCTGGGGTGAATAAATCCTATGTAAAAATAGACAATTACTCTTGGTACATAGTCAAAAATAACAGTTATAACCTTTATGTCCCGCAAGGCAAGCATATTATATGGGTAAAAAGTGAGGATGCTGCCGGAAATCTCGCAATCACACACGCAGAGATAATAGTGGATACAGAACCTCCTGAGATAACCTTATTCTTCCCCGAAGAGGTTAACATTAAATACAATCCCATCATTATTAACTGGAGTGGCAAGGATAATTACGGCATAGATC
>CAYXLB010000027.1:0-12528 GCA_964465785.1 uncultured Thermoplasmata archaeon | reverse complement strand
AGTTATCAGGAAAATGGGAAAGCAACCCTCCTTCAACTCCTGTGGTCTCTCCCATATAGTACTTGAAGGCCCCGTTTACCTTCTCAAGTCCTATTGAAATTGGAGAAAGCATAAAATAGAGGGAAAAATCAATATTGGCCTTGGACGAGACCAATCTTAGCTTCTCCCGAAATGTGGGCAAATCTTTCACAGGGGGTAGGGTGTTGGGCATATCCATAACGAAGGTCACACCTCCAAAGGCAGCGCTCATGGTGCCAGTGTAGAAATCTTCCTTCTGCTCATATCCAGGCTCCCTGAAATGGACATGGATATCCAAGGCACCTGGAAGTATTAGCCCCTTGAGCTTTTTTGCATTGGGCAGGGTTTTTTTAATTTCTTTTATTCTCCCATCCTCTATCTTTATTGCTCCCTCAATAATTTCGCCTCGATAGTAGAATCTTCCTTCAATGTTCAATTTCCTTCCTCCTCACTGGACCCCTGGGCTTTTCCTCCTCAAATATCTCAGCCGAAAAAGCATATATTCTTGTGCTCTCATCAAGCCAGCAATCCATTGGTAATCCAGCCTTCCAGCATGTTTGTGATAAAAATTCTTCTACATCCCAATTCCACTCCACGGGAACCTGGGGAAGTAGTAATCCCTTGTAGAACCCCCTTTCAACTATGAGTCCATGTTTTCCTATCTTTATGTGATTTAACAAATCTTTCCTATTTTTGACCCTGAGTTCCTTAGGAGGGGTTAGGAGGGAGACTTCAAATACCACCTTATCAACCTCGTCCCTTCTGAGGGGAGGGAACCTGGGATCCTGAAATGCCGCAGATAATGCGGATTCTACTAGGGCTTTTTTCAATGGGAATATGGGCTCTGGGAACCCTATGCATCCCCTGAGATTATGTTGGGGATATGTGGAAATTGTGGTGAAAACGCCGCTCTTTTTGTTGAATTTCTCTGGGAATTTTATCTCTGGTATTTTTCTCCTTTCCAAATATTCCTCAACTACCCTCCGGGCAGTTCTCACGGCGAATATTCCATCCTCATCATCATACTCCATTTCAAACACCTCTTTTATTGCCCCATATTATCTTGTGTAATTGAGGCAAAACTCTCACATTTAATTTGCTCTCGAGCACCTTATCTACAAGCCATTTAATATCCCTACCCCCAACAGGTTGAAAGACAACCTCCTGCTTAATTTCATATTTCTCAATTATCCTCTTGGCATATTCAAAATCCACATCATCCTTTATTACGAACTTCACAAAATCCTTGGGGCCTAGGTATTGGAGATTTTCAAATTTCATGGCCTTTTCCATCTTGGAGGATGGGGTTTTAATATCGAGAGAAATAACAAGATTCTCCTCGGTTGGCAACTCATCAATGGGGATGCTCCCATTGGTCTCTAGGAGCACATTATAATTCCTCCTCAATAGGATGTTTATTAGTTTGTATATATCCTCCTGAAGCAGGGGCTCACCTCCAGTTAGGCATACCCATTTCATCCCGCTTTTTTCCACAGAATTAACGATTTCTTCGATGCTCATCTCTTCGCCTTCGTAGAAGGCATACTGGGTATCGCACCATTCGCAGCGAAGATTACAGCCGGTAAACCGTATGAAGAACATGGGCAATCCTATGTATGTGCCCTCTCCCTGAATGCTGGTGAACATCTCATTTACCTTCATTGCTGAGTAAATCGCATCGTGGATTATATGTTTTTCCATACCTATTAAATATCTTCAAGGCATTATACTAATCTGTGAAGTACATAATTCTCGTATCCAGGGAAGTATGGCCATCCTTCAATTCCCTGTACGCCTACACAAAACTCAGGGGTATATATCCTAGGGAGATTTTAATTCTTTACAGTGATCCTGAATGCGCATCTAAATTGGAGGAGAAGATTAAGATCCTCTACAGGGAAAATGATAAGAATTTGAGCATAAGGAAGATGAAGATAGATGGGAATTTGGAGGATATGAGGAGGGTAGCTGAGGGGGTTGTGGAGGAAGGGGATGTGATTGATATTACAGGTGCCAGGAAGAGCATGTTACTGGCATTTCTTGATGTGAGGAATGTCCATATAGTCTATCTCCTTTTGATGGACATGAGATTTTCATCCATGCCCTTTATGATGCGTCCCCTATCTCTGCAGAAAATAATGGAGGTGGAGAGGTGATAATCTCCAAGGAGGAAATACACATCCTCCTCAACGAGCTCTACCTTCATGGAATCAGGGAGATAAGCGTGGAATATCCGCTCTACTCCCTTCAGCTCTTTACCTTGAATCTCCAAAATTTTGCAATCGAAAATATAGTATCTCCCAGTGAAATTGAATCAACGAAGAGGAAATATGCAAAAAATGAGTTTTTGAAAAGGGATCTGCCTGATTACTATGACATACTAGACTCCTTTCTCTCCTCTGGGATTATCGATTTTGATAATAGGGAGAGCATTGAGGAGGACCTAAAGCTCATAAGGGAATCCATTAAAGACAAAACCGTTTACATAAAACCAGTTTTCTTGGGGATTGATACAAATATGGCCTACTATCGTGTGGTATCCAGAAGGTTGATGGAGGAGTTCAAATATGTGGTGAGCCAAATCGTGGTTGATGAGGTTGATGCTAGGATTCACACAAAGTATTCCGGTAAAATGCTGTACTATTTTGATGATATGCCCTACCACAATATCCTCCATGAATTTGCCAATGGAAGCGTCAAGGAATCTAGAAAGGCAAAGAATGCCATGAATGAGATATACTATCTCTTTAATACTCTAGATGCCTTCAGAACCGGAGAATCCACCTACACCAAGGATAAGGAGGTGAGGGATAGGGAAATAGCCCTTCAATACAGGAATTTTGCCGATGAGGTCAATGGGGAGGTTGTGATTTTAACTGCAGATAAGGATATGATTTTCCATGCCCAGGCTCAAGGTATAAGCTCTATATATTATAAACTGCCCCACAGAATTGAGGTTGATACCATCGATCCCGCAAGAATACCCCTCCTATTTTACGATCTCATCACCTCCCTGGGAATGGTAAAAATAAATAATACTATAATTTTGAGCGAGTGGCGTGGGAAGGAGGTAGATGACTATCTTAAGGAGAGATTAAAGGTTTACAATGTTGAAGAATCCCTCGCCAAGGAAATCAGGATATGCAGGGGTGTGGGGGATGAACCATAGGGAGATGCGCGCAAGACTCATAGCCTCCTATGGTAGATTCGTGTTCTTTCCTGATGACCCAGAGGTATCCAAGATTATCAGCACAAGGGCCTTTACACATCTAATCATAGATGAGGATATCACCTTATATGCCCATCCAGTAATGGAGGAGCAAATTGAGGATGAGCTTCAGGAAAATTATGATGTTGTGTACAATGAGCCAAGGATGCGGGGCATATATCATATCAGTCCATACACCAGAGCCACGAATTTGAATTTTAAATTTAAGGATGGGAGTGAAATATTGAAATATGCCCTGAGAAAGCCCTTTGAAGAGGAGGTTGAGATAATAAGAAAAATGAGCGAAATGCTCAACACAGCCCTGGCAGAGTTCTGGAATGATATAAGCATAGGTCTGCCACTGGAAGAGGTGAAGGCAATCTTGGAATGCAAAATTTTGAAAAAAGGGATCCATGGATTCTTGCATCCGAGTATAGTGGTTTTTGGAAAGAAGGGAAGGTATCCGATGCCCCATACCCTAGGTGGAAAATTGGAAAAGGATGGGATACTCTACATAGATTCTACACCTATTTTCCATGGCTATCCACTGAATTTTTCCCGTATTGTGTTCACAGGTGAAAGGAGGGAATGGATCGATGCCCTGAACTCAATAAACTCCATGTATGAATCCTTAGTACATTTTGTTGAGCCCGGATTATCCTGCAATATGTTGGATGCGAGGATAAGGAGTATCGGAGATTTCCCCCATTACAGCGCGGTGCCCTCCGGTGGATTCTATCAACCATATGCCCCAGGTGATTGCCTGTTGGAGGAAAATACCCTTATGACAATAGTACCTTCCATATATCTGGAGGATGGTATCATAAGGGTTAAGAGGAATCTCCTTGTTAAGAAGAGGGGAGTGGAGTTTTTGATTTAGGTCTCTTTATAATCTTGTGCATCCAATCTCCCTTGAAGTAGAATAGGGCGCCAATCCCTGCGGAGGCCATGTTTGATATGGCCATTGCAAACCACACACCTACCATACCCATCCCGACTCCTATTCCTAGGGCAAGGTAGGCTGCCAGGGGTATTCTAAGGAGCCAAAGTCTTGTAACGCTAAGCACAAAGCTCTGGAATGTATGCCCCGAACCGGTGAGGATTGAGTTTGTTATTCTGAAGATTCCAAAATATGGGATTCCTATGAGCACTATGGAGAGGAAAACCTGTGCGCTATCAATTATGTCGGGATTATTTGGAACGAAGAATGCTATTATTGGTTCCCTAAAAATGTAAATTATGGCGGATGAAATGAGGAGCAGGTAGAACATGAAGAATATACCGGTCTGTGCAATCTTCTTTGCCCTAGGGATCAAATCAGCGCCCAGGGCCTGGCCAAGCATTATGCTCACAGAGGATGCCAGACCATTGACCACCACAAACATAAGATTGACTATTCTATTGGCAACGCCATAGGTGGCGATTGCAAGCTCATAATTCGGAAGTCTCGCCAAGATACTTTGAATTATTACGAATCCAAGAGCCATAAGGCTCATGCTGGCACTGGAGGGGAGGCCTATACGAAGTATGAATTTGACACTTTCCCATCTGGGTTTGAAATCCTTTAGCCTTGGTTTTAATCTCAGTTTTCCCTTGAGAAGGAGATATAGGAGCCATACTGCAGCTATTATCCTAGCTATAACAGTGGCAGTTGCAGCACCGAATACACCCATCTTCGGCAACCCACCCATACCAAATATGAGAAGGGGATCCAGGATGATGTTTATAACCACGGATGTTCCACTTATTATCAAGGGTGTTATGGTATCACCTTCGGCAGATATTACTGCACCTCCCCCCATAACTATGAACATAAATGGCAAACCCAGGAATATTATGGAACCGTAGGTGGCGGCAGTTTCTAACAGTTCATCCTTTGCTCCTATGGCCTGGAATATTGGATATGAAAAAATAGAGCCCAAGATTGCCATAACTGTTGCTATTATAATGACCACTCCAAATATCTGCCCCGTATAGTGGTTTGCCATTTTCCTTTCATTGGAACCTATGTATTGTGAAATTATGGGTATGCCTCCCCTACCAAGACCCCCTGCGAAGGATATGAAGAAAAATACCACAGGCCAGGTGAAGTTTATGGCGGCCACTGCAATCCTTGCCTCATCAGTGGGTAATCTACCAAGCCAAAACATATCTGTTAGATTGTAAAGGCTTTGTAATAGGCTACTAATCATCATGGGCCAGCCTAAAAGGAACATGGTTCTTATTACTCCGCCTGTGAGAATCTGTTCCCTGCTCAAACGCAATGCCACAGGAAGTTAAATGTAAAAACTTATTTAATGTTTGCGTGGTAATGCAATCATAACCTTACATTTATTTTCCTCCCGCATTTGCTGCATCTTCCATCCCTTGTAAGGCCCCTGATATGGGTGTTGTAATAGACCCTCTCTATAAGCAAGTTTCCACAGTTTGGGCAATAGGTGCTCTCGTACTCAGGCTCCCAGGTATTTCCCAAATACACAAACTCCAATCCTTCTTCCTTGGCGATTCTGTAGGCCCTGTGGAGTGTTTTAATGGGGGTTGGAGGCTTATCTGTCATTTTGTACATGGGGAAGAACCTGGAGAAATGAACGGGAATATCTGGGCTTAGATTAGAGACCCATCTTGCAAATTTCCTTATCTCCTTCTCATTATCGTTTAGGGTTGGTATTATGAGGTAGGTGAGCTCAACATGTATTCCCATCCTATATGCCCTTTCAACTGTATCTAAAACGGGCTGCAGCCTTGCTCCAACTATTCTCCTGTAGAAATCATCGTTAAATGCCTTTACATCAATATTCATGGCATCCAGATATTTTCCTATCTCTTCAAAGGGCTCCGGAGATATGTATCCGTTGGTCACATACACGGTATACAACCCCTCCTTCTTTGCCATTTTTGAGACATCTAGGGTGAATTCATGCCATATGGTTGGCTCGTTGTAGGTCCAGGCTATGCCCTCATAATTCCTCGCTATATTCATTAACTGCTCTGGGGTCATCTCCCTTATGTAGGGAAATTCTATTCCCACCTGACTAATCTCCCAGTTCTGGCAATGTTTGCATCTCATATTGCATCCAACGGTGGCTAGGGACAGAACTTCGGAGGTGGGTTTGAAGTGGAAAAGAGGTTTCTTCTCTATTGGATCTACAGCCATGGAGGATATTGAACCATAGATGAGGGTGTAGAGCTTGCCATCTATATTCTTGCGAACACGGCACACACCAACCTGACCATCCTTAAGTACGCATCTATGGGGGCATAACTCGCATCTCACCTTATTGTCCTCTAATTTTGTCCAGTGCTTTGCTAAAGTGAGCATAGCCCTCACCCTCTATCCTTTTACCATCCTTCCATATCCCACCTATTCTGTCCACTATTCCAATTTCCTTTCCCAAGATGAAGCTTGGAGATGTGAAGAAAAGCTCGTATTCTCCTCCAAAGGAGAGTACTAGAGTCTCTAGGGGTATTTTCAAATCCTCGGAAACTTCATAGGCCAGGGGATGAATTGGAAGCTCATCAAACTGGATATTGAATCCCAGGGAATTTATTCTCTCCATCTGCTGAATTGTATGAAGCAAACCGTCGGATAGATCCATACAGGATGAGGCCTTACCAGCCAATTCTCTTCCTTCCAATATTCTGGGCTCCACATCTAGGAGGTATTTCCATCCCTCCTCAAACCCATTTTTCCAAAGATAATATCCCGCTGCCTGCCTTCCAAGGGAACCCGTAAGGTAGATTCCATCCCCAATTTTTGCTCCCCTTCTTTTCAAGATCTTATCTTTATCCACCACTCCAAGGGCTATTCCACTCATTCCCGCTATCTTGGATTCCTTCATATCCCCACCCAGATACTCCACATTATATTTTTTCAATATCTCCATCATACCCTTTATGAAATTTTCAAGATTCTCCATCTCAAATTCCCTGGGAAAGAACATGGATGCCATAAAATACTGCGGTTTTCCACCCATTGCTGCTATATCACTAAGATTTATGGAGGCGAAGAATCTTCCTATTTGGGAAAAATCCCATTCTGGCATAAAATGTGTCCCCTCGCCAATAAAGTCTGTGGTAAGAAGTAAATACTCATCCCCCTTCTCCACTATGGAGCAATCATCATACTCCATCCTCCTTCCTATGACTTCCCATATCCTATCAATTACTCCCCTTTCACCCAGGGATGAGAGTTTCATAATCCCATATTTCCTTATTCCTATTAAAATCTCACCTACAAAAGAAATTTAATAGGCAACATCATGCTCCATCTGTGGAATGTTTGAAAATTCATCTGGTAAAAGGTGGTAAAATCGATGGTATGGGGGTAGATGAATTTCTGGAAGATGTTAATGAAGGCATTCTCTATCTCTTGGATGTGGATTCCCATAATGGGAGGGAAATGAATTTTAAGGTTTATGACGAATTCTCCGGCATATTCCAATTATGGATCGATGCTGCCCCCAGAAAACATTACGATGTGATGGATATTTTGGTATCTGGCGGGAATATGGCAGTTGTGAATGATCATTTTATGAGGGAGGGGGAAATTGAAAAAATATTGGAATTAACGGAGAATGTTATACTCAAATCCTACAGGTTTGAGAGCATAGAAAAGTTTATAAGGTTGAAAGGAAAAATAGTTATAACCTCAGAAAATCTAGCACCACTTGTTCCTGCTGAAACATATGTATTTAAAGGAGGTGAAATCTGCCCATGGAGAAATTGAAACAGATAATTGCCTATGTGGCCAAGAAGAAGGGTAGGAGAATGAAGGAGGAGGATTTTGTAAATGTCCTCTCCTACGATAGAAGCTGGATTCCTCCTCAATCAGCCAGAAGACTATTCAAGGTTTGTGTGGATGCAAATCTCCTCGTGGAGAGGGAAGGATATTATGAGCCATCCTTTGAGATAAAGGGCTTCATTCTCCCCTTAGATTTCCAAGTAGGGGAAGAGGATGTTAAAGATTATTTTGTGGAGCAAGATGTATTCACACAGCTTCTAGACCACATATGCAGCAAAACTGGCAAGGAGAGAAGGGATGTGCTTATGGAGTTAAATAGGATAAAGAATGACATGAGATACATCTCCATAGAGGTTGCAGCACTAATATACTGCAAGGAGAACAGTATAGATTGCTCCCAGTTCTATGGGCAGGTTGAGGAGAAGATAAAGAACCTATAATCTTGAGGCGAGCTCAGTGTATTTCATGGCATCCTCCGTATTTCCCATTTCTAGGGCAATATCTGCAGCAAGTTCATAGGCTCTCCTCTTAATCTCATCATCCTCAATCTTTTCCACCAGTGATAACTCCTTTTTTATGAAATAATATGCTTCATCTAGGTAGTCATCCTCTAAATAGTACATGGCCAGGGAATGAAGAACATCCACTTGGCCTTTGATATGACCCTCCTTTTCGAATATATCAAGCGCCTTGTAAAGATAGTCCAGTTGTCTCATATCATCGTAGAGCATGGCGAGATTTGAGTATATGGCAGCCAGGGCTATGGAATCATTGAGGCCTTGAAATATCTTCTCAGCCTCCTTGAAATTCTCCTCCGCGACCTCCCTTTTTCCTATAAAATAATGTAGGATACCAAGATTGCTCAGGAATATGCCCCTCATCCTCTTATCCTCTTCCAATTCAAGTTTTTCCTTTATCTCCTCTATATCCCCCTCAACCCTCTCAATAAACCTATTTACCTCGTCAATATTATTCTGTACCTTCTCATTCTCCTCCCCATCTGTATTATCAAGTGCCATCTGGAAATACTCCAGTGATTCCCTTGGATAATGAAGGAAATAAAGACATAGCCCAATAAGATTAGCATTGTAGGCTACCTCATCTCTCGTTGTGGCCCTTTCCAAATCCTCAAGGAATAGTTCCAATGCCCTTTTGTAATTCTCCCTCTGAAAGTATTTCAATGCGTCCATGGTTGCCCATTTCCTTCTACCATTTAACACTTTCCCAAATATCTCTTCAAGGCATATACCGCGCTTAAAACATTGGCTCCCAAAACAAGGTCATGGGGGAGATTGAATAGAAAATCATCAACCCTATCCCAAGGAATTTTGAGAATTTCAATATCTTCGGTAGGTTCAAGTTTCTGCTCTCCAATACGCATCACCTTAGGCGCATAAAAATAATGGGCATACATCCTTGTAATCCCTTGGCAAATTACACCATGAAATAGGGGAATAAGCTCCTTTGCTTCATACCCCGTTTCCTCAAGGAGCTCCCTCCGGGCGCATTCTTCCGGAGTTTCATCATCCACAAGCCCTGCTGGTAATTCCACAACGTATCTATTCAGAGGAAAACGATAATGTTTCTCCAGAAGTAGTTCATTCTCATCGGTTATGGCAATTATTACTGCGGTCTCTTTATGTGAATCTAGCTCCACAGTTTCCCAGGCTCCTCTATCGGTATAGTCTCTCCTTATCCTGAGAAATTTTCCCTGGAATACTATTTCGCTCCTCTGGATATTCATTTCTCATTCCTCAGGTGTGCAAGTATCTCCTTTGCCCTGTCTAAGCGTACTTTCCCCTCTTCCACAAGCTTCTCCGCTACCTTATCAATTTCATCCCCCTTGGCTCCAGCCATAACAGCTATGTTCCGGGCATGGAGACTCATATGGCCGCGCTGAATGCCCTCGGTTGCTAGGGCCCTAAGAGCTGCAAAGTTTTGGGCCAAGCCCACGGCGGCAAGAACCTCTGCAAACTCCCTGGCTGTTTTCACGCCTAAAATTTTTCTGGCAATCTTTGCCTTGGGATGGGTGCTCGTTGCCCCACCTATTATCCCCACAGCTAAGGGCAGCTCTATTGTGCCAACAAGATTTCCATCTTTATCTTTCTCATAATGGGAAAGTGAGGTGTACCAACCGTCCATGGCTGCAAAGGCATGGGCTCCAGCCTCAACTGCTCTCCAATCATTGCTTGTTGCAATGAGCACTGCGTCTATCCCATTCATTATTCCCTTATTATGTGTGGCTGCCCTAAATGGATCTACTCGGGCAAATTCATAGGCGTAGAGTATGCCCTTAACTGCTTCCTCACCTATCACGTCCTTCTTCCATAGGGCCCGGGCCCTTGCCAGACGATATATTGCAAGATTACTCAATATTCGGAGATACACCTTACCTCCCGTTATGTCCTCTATGTAGGGTGCCAGGGCCTCGGCCATGGTATTAACAGCATTGGCTCCCATGGCATCTCGAACATCCACATGGAGATGTACAATTAGCATTGGCCCCATATTGCTATCAATAACCCTGGCCTTAATATCCCTACATCCTCCTCCAACCTTTATGAGCACGGGGTCCTGTTCGTTGGCTATTCGAATTAGTTCATCCCTATGCTCCAGAACCTGCATTTTGGCAAAATGTGGATCCCTTAACCCAACCACTTGGATTTGCGATATCATGATGGGTTCTGTGGAAGAGGTGAAAAAACCACCTCCAGGCCTGGCAAGTTTTGCCGCGTGACTAGCGGCAGCCACAACACTGGGCTCCTCAATTGCCATGGGAATGAGGTAGTCCTTCCCATTGATTAGGAAATTTGTTGCTATACCCATTGGTAGTTCAGTCATACCTATGACATTTTCAATCATCCTATCAGCTAGCTCTAGCTCCAGATGTCCCTCCTTGAGAAATCCCACCTCATCATCTGTAAGTTCTGCAAACTCCTTAACGATTTTAAGTCTTTCATCTATGCTCTTCTTGTAGAATCCGGATATTCTTGAGGATTTCATAGTTGGTTATCCCCGGAAGTTATTAAATTTTTTCTCAATCGGCAAGTTTAAAAATGAAATTCCCTATCCCCGTATAGGTGATACAATGTATGAGGAAGAGATAAGGAAGGCGGTGGAACATTTTGAAAATCTCTTGAGGGAACAAATTGAAAGGGCAGAGAGAATAAAAAAAGAGGGAGAATGGATCGATTATTCCAAGCTCAAGCCCATTATTATTGGTGTGGCAGGCGGAGATGGAATAGGTCCATACATTACAGACCAGACGCAGAAGGTTCTTGAATTCCTCCTTGAGGATGAAATCCAGGAGGGTAAGGTGGAGTTTCGCAAAATAGAGGGACTTACCATTGAAAACAGGGTAAAGCATATGCAGGCTGTACCCGACGATGTTCTTGAGGAGATTAAGAAGTGCCATGTGCTTCTCAAAGGACCAACAACTACCCCTAAGAAGGGTGATCCTTGGCCCAACATTGAGAGTGCCAATGTGGCCCTAAGAAGGTATTTGGATCTCTTTGCCAATGTTCGTCCTGTTAAGGTTCCAGAAGAAGGTATTGACTGGGTCTTCTTCAGGGAGAATACAGAGGGTGCCTACATGCTTGGTTCCAGGGGAATTATGATAGATAATGAACTTGCCATGGATTTCAAGGTTATAACGGCTGCAGGTGCAGAGCGCATAATACGCCTTGCATTCGAGTATGCCAAGAAGAATAATCGCCGCAAGGTCACTGTGGTGACGAAGGCCAATGTGGTAAAGAAGAGCGATGGTTTATTCCTGGATATGGCAGAGAAGGTATCCAAGGATTATCCAGAAATAGAATGGGATGATTGGTTCATCGACATAATGACTGCAAAGCTCATTGACCCTGCAAGACGTACCCAGTTCGATGTAATCGTGTTACCAAATCTATATGGAGACATATTAACGGATGAAGCGGCACAGATCCAGGGGGGTGTTGGAACTGCAGGAAGTGCCAATATAGGAAAGAGATATGCCATGTTTGAAGCAATCCACGGTACTGCACTGCGGATGGTTAAAGAGGGACGTGCCAAGTATGCCAATCCAATGAGTATGATTAAGGCAGGAGCCATGATGCTTGAGCATATTGGATTTGCAGAAAAAGCAAAGCGTCTTAACATGGCCATAGATATCTGTGAGACATACGAGAGAAAAGTCGTAATCACTGGCCGTCCAGATGGGGCTACAGGTGAAGAGATGGCAAATTATGTCATCGAAACCCTTAAGGATCCAAATCTGGAAGAGAGATGGAAAAAGTACCAATCTCATTAATTTTCTTTTTTTTAAAAAATTAAAAGGAGGAGGGTTTTATTAGGGGGGTGGTGGCACTTGGTATCTATTTTGAGTTTTTACTTGTTTTGGACGCACAATTAACCATATTATCAATCCGATGATCCCCAAGAAGAATACTATTATTAACCATAGGGCACCACTCTTTCCTCTTCTCTTTGCATCTTTATATACCCAGTATAGCACATAGATCCATATTATGAAAAACACCAGTCCTATCAAACACGTAAGTCCTCCAAAGAGACAAAAGAAATC
>CAYXLB010000026.1:0-13216 GCA_964465785.1 uncultured Thermoplasmata archaeon | reverse complement strand
GCAGGAAATCTGCATCCTTTCCAGCCTTCTTCACAAGATTCAAATTCTTCTTATTGGCCACACCAGTTTTAAGCACGGAAACATCATATTTTGCTTTTTTAAGAATTTTATAAACCTTCTCACCGGCAATCTGGTAGGTTTTTTCTCCCGTAACAATTAGTGCCCTTCCCCTTAGGCCAAAGCGTTTACACATCTCCCCAAGATTTTCAATAACTCCATGGCCTGCATAGATCTCCCGTGGTAACTGCATCCACTTTGATTTTTCAAATTCCATTAGAATATCCCTAAACTCTTTTCGCATATTAAAATTGCGATATTTGAAATGCAAAGAATTATAAGGTATGAAAACATAAATTCATAGGGGTGATAGAATGACAGAGAGTTTGGTAAAAAAGGCGGCAGATATTGAAAAGAAGGCTGCCGCTAGTTATACGGATGGTCTTAAATTAATCAGGGGCCAGGGACTTAGATACACCAAGGTGGAAGAGGTTGTTGGAAGAATAGCAATAGATACCATAATTCACAAGTATCTTATGGAAGCCATAGAGAAGGCACAGAAGGAGCTTGCAAAATTAAGTGAGGGGCCTATGGAGGAGGTAAAGGATATTGAATTGAACGCGGATCAGAGGGCATTGGTTAAAAGGTTTGCAGAGATGCATCTGGATATCGAGAAGGGAATGATAGAGATATATGGGAAGATGGCCGATGGCATGACCCATCCCCTGCTAAAGAACCTTGCCTTGGCAATTCAGGAGAATGAAAAGGAGCATCACAAACTCCTCGGAGAGCTCATTGCCAAGTACAAATAACCTATATTTTCTCCTTTATTTTTTCCAGATAATCTTCCAAGCCCATATGTTTTAAAAGTGCCTTAGCTCTTCTCCCCTCTCCTCTTCTTAACAGGGCATAGGCAAGATTGAACTCAGCCTCCCTGAAGGATGGATTTTTCCCGAGGGCCTTGGAGAAATACTCAACCGCTCTCTTGTATTTCTTATCCCTCAATGCCTTCAATCCCAGGGCATTGTATGCATACTCATCCTTCAATTTTCTTAGCTCCTTCCACATTTCCTCCTCATAGAGAATGTGGGCTAAGCCTTCAAATTCCTCAGGAGAAATCTCCTTCAGTATCTCCCTCTCAAGCTTGCGGAGCTCCTCCATATCCATACCCCCTCCCCCATGTTCTCCTCCCTCCTCAATTTTTGAAATCATTATCCTCTTCATGGCATCTTCCCTGAGGAGCTCCATCTCCTTGAGGGATAGTTCTTGAATATTATCAACCTTCATATCTGCCAGCTCAAGAAGCATGGAAGTATCCCTCTCAACCATATTCTTAAGGCTCTTCATCTCCAGGGTATGGATTTCGTTAATAAGGGATATCAATTTTGTAAATGCCTTCTCCACCTCTCCAGCATCAACAAGATCCTTTGTCTCCTTAATCATATCCTCAATTTTACCCTCTGCAATTCCAAGGGAAGCGTATTTTTTCCTGAGATTTTCAATCTCAACGTATAGTAGTTCTTGCAGAGTTTTAAATCTCTCCTTCATCTTCTTAAGCTCCCTTTCCTCCCTGCCTCTACCCTCTAGCCTGTCAAGAAGCTCTCTTGCCTCCTGATTTGCCGGCTCTATCTCCAATGCTTTTTTAAGCGCATCCTTTGCTTCCTTCTTGAGATTTCTCTTTATGTGGATTCTTGCAAGGAGCACATAGCCCCTGACATCCTCCCTCCTCTTCAAATATTCCTCCACCGCGTTAAGGGCCTCCTCATATCTTCTCAGGTCAAAATAAAGATATGCCTTATTCAGGTATGCGTCTGCAAAATTTGGGTCGATTTCCAGGGCAATGTTGTAGCTCCTCAGGGCATCATCGTATTTCCCAAGGTGCTTCAGAACCACCCCCCTGTTATTCCATACAGAGGGCACATCTCTTCTTATGCTAAGGGCCTTTTCGTAGCACATCAGAGCCTCTTGATATTTTTCAAGGAGAAGCATAACATTTCCCCTGTTTATCCAGCATGCCATGTTTCTGTGGTTAAACCTCACACACTGGGTATATGCCTCTGAAGCTTCCTCATAATCATCCATGTCCTCAAGTACCTCTCCCAAGAGTAGCCATGCCTCATCATCCTCTATATTTGCCTCAAGAACCTCCTTGAGGATTGAAATTGCCTCCTCATACCTTCCCATCCTGTGGAAGATTCTAGCCTTAAGCTTCAAAGCACTGGGTATGGGTTTTATCTTTATGGCATCATCCACATACCCCAAAGCTTTTTCATAATTCTCATTCTCCAGGAATTCTTGGGCCCATTGGAGCATGCTCTCCAGCTCCCCCACGCTGGGAAGTATTCTACCTTCCCTTAACTCCTTACCTCTCTCTGGACGGCTCATCTCCTCTGCAAGCCCAAATTCCCTCAGCAATCTTTCAAAATCCCCTCCCTCCATGAGGGTAATGTCATCCCTTCCCCTCAAATCGTCAACATCTTCAAATTCTCCCGTGGTTATTATCATCCACCTTACTTCCACGGTTTCCACATCTATCATATCCAAAATTTCATCCTTGGTAACCTTGGGCTTCCTTATGAATATTATCACATAGTGGAGACTCTTTCCAGGAAGTGGCATATAGGCATCGAAAACCGCTATGTTTTCCCTATAAACGCTATTTCTTATCTTAAATCCCATTTCCATAACCAGACGATTGCAGAGATGTACGAATTCCTCCATGCCCATCTTCTCAATTTCATCCCTCATTCTCCCACCCCGAAAAATGATGGATTCAGTCCAAGTCTTTTCATTCTAGTGAGCAATTTCTTCCGCTCATCCTCCATATTTCTCTTTTTGTAGAGGGATAGGAGAAGGAGGTAGGACTCCACATGGTACTTATTCGCTTCGAGGGCTCTTTTAAGCATCTCCACTGCCATATTTCCGTTTCCCAGGAATTGGTGGCATAGGGCCATACGATAATAGGCCATATAATCGCTCTTGCTTATCTCTGCAATATGGGCGTAGACCTTCAAGGCCCCTTCATAACTCCCCCTCTTGAATAGGGCATCGGCCAAGGTCCTCCATACCTCTGGATCCTCCTCCTTCAAAAGCTCCTGATATATGCCCTCGGCCACTTCAATATCTCCCATCTCAACAAGCAATTTTGCCTTCTCCAAGAGATATCGCCTATCCTTCTTCTTAATTGATTCAAGTATTTTCAATGCACCCTTTAAGTTCCCCCTTTCCTTCATTATTTCGTACTTAAGGTACTTCCCCTCATCACCCTTGACCTTTGAGGCAAATTTCTCCGCCAGGGAAAGATAGTAATCTTCCTCAATTTCAAAATTTCTGAGATAGAAAGAATAGTTTTTGTGCATGTGGAGGGCTGCCCTTGCAAGAAGGTCATACTCACCCTTCTTTCCTTCCAGAACCTCCCTTGCCATTTGATTAAGCTCTTCAAGGTTTTTATCAAATATCAATCCCCTTTCAAGGGATTCATTTAAATCCTCAGGGGAATCTCCAAATAGAAGGCTCCTCCTCATCAAGAATGGATGCTTCTCCTTTATATTGTTTGTGCAATCCTTGCAAACTGGGCGAAGGGAATCCTTACCGCATAAAATGCATTTCACAAGTATATAAGGGATTGATTAGATAAATATTTTCTTATAATGGGCAAGGGTTAAAATCCCAAGAAACTATCACCCCATATGGGCCAAATCCTGATGAAACTCATAAAGTATCTCGTGCTATTCCTCATAGGGATATTCATAACTCCCTACCTAGTAATGCTATTTGGCTTAGGAATAATGCTCATAGGCGCATTCTCTACAAGTCCCGTCATAAATGCCTTAAGATTGAGGATGCATAGGGCATTTTCCTCCGCCGAGGTTGATGTTGAAAAGATAGAGGATACCGATAAGCTTTATACCATCTCTTGGAAGGATAGTTTAACACTATTCTTCATAGGGCTTTTGCTATTCATAGCCTCAATAATAATTCTGAGCCTGGGGTGGAGGGGCATAATATTCATGCTTTAATGCCGGGGCCGGGGTTTGAACCCGGGACCTTCGGATTTCTCAGGCTTGGAGGTGGAGATTAACTTACCCTATGAGTCCGACGCTCCACCAGGCTGAGCCACCCCGGCTTAGAAATTCATTCTTCAGCAACCTGCTCTATTTCCTCTTGGGGCTCCTCTGGAACCTCTACCTCAATCTCCTTTGTCTCCTCTTCCCTTTCAAGCTCCACTATCTTTTCTTCTGGGAAATGCAGGACTTCGGATTTGCGCACCTCTACCCTGCGAACAGGATACACAGGTTTCATAACCTTGGAGAGGTCTCTTCGAACCTCATCGCTCAAAAGATACTTCACATATTCAGAAAACGTCATCTCCTTGGCCTTGACGGTAAGATACTCTACAACTTTCTTCCTCAACTCACTCTTTATTGATGACTTCAATCTCTTATCGGGAACGGCTATAACCTTCACACGCATCCTATACCCATCTGCAGTTTCTACAGGGAAAATGGCATCGATCCTGCTCCTCCTCCTTCTCACCATACGGCGAATATAATCGTTGGTCATATCATGCCCTATGAATCTTGTGTAGGCATTTGTACCCTGAATGCGATTGATTTTGAAGTAAAGTTTTACATGCATCTTTTTAAAATCCCCAGTTAAATCATAGAGTGTTGCTTCAGCAATCCTCCCAATAACCTTTTCAGGCTCGTTGGAAGGGGTCATACCGAGCTCCTTGGAGCTGAATGTATCTGGGGCTATTATTGTGTACCATACCTTTGCTCTCCATCTATCGCGAACCTTCCTCGCAGCGGCCCTTTCTGCTCTTTTGCTTGCCATGGGTAATCACCTTTGCGAAGGTAAATAGCCTTTCCTTTAAATAATTTTTGTAAATGACCTGTGGAAAACATTAAGGTTTTTCCCTCCATTGAGGAAATGATGAAAATTGCCAGTGTATTGCTCCTACTAATCCTTCTATTGGGCATATTCCTATCTCCACCCAGGGGAGAGGAGGTTGAGGAGGGATACACCCACTTCACATACATTGGGAATCAAACCCAGGAAATTCTGGGCAAGGAAATATACGCCGTAACTATCCTAAATCATGGGTTTTTGAACCTCAGCATTGAGATAAAGGGCATAGCCCCCTCGCCATGCGGAAACAAATCTTCCATTCTATTCTTCTCTATTTATGTGGATGGAAAACTCGCCCAGGGAAGTGGGGGATTGCTCATGGGTATGAGGGCCATGGAAGATTTGCCCATGTTCTATGGATTCAACACCTCCGGTAATTGGGGAATGAATGCCATTTCATGGAGCGGAGATTACGATGGTGGGCTTGTAACTGAGGCATGGGCCCCAAGAACCGCATACGATGGATTCACCATAACATCTACACGATTCAGAATAGGGACTGAAGGATTCTGGAATATGAAGGAAAGTCATGGGAGCTTGAGGATATATGTCCGATTGCTTGGTATGGAAGATATCCGTGCCACCATAGATTTAACCATAGCCTTTCACTAATTTTATATGCGGGTAGGGAGATATTCCCCCATGCTCCAGTGCACCAAGTGCGGAAGAAAATATCCTCTGGAGAAGCATCAACAGAGGTGCCCCCTATGTAACGAGCCCCTTGAAGTTGTAGCACAAAGGGGCAAAATTAGGGAGGGAAAAAGAGTATGGGATAGGTTTAGGGATTTCTATTCATATATGAATCTGGATATGAAGTATTCCCTGGGGGAGGGAGATACTCCGCTTATACTATCGGAATCCTTATCCCAAGAATTCAAAGCGGAAATTTATTTTAAGAATGAAACTGTAAATCCAACCTGGAGCTTTAAGGATCGTGGTACCTTCGTAGCCCTTAATAGGGCCCTATCCCTTGGATTTGATAAAATAGGCGTAGTCTCCACAGGCAATATGGCTGCCAGCGTAGCTGCCTACGGTGCCAGGGCCGGAGTTAAAACCTTCGTGCTACTATCCTCCACGGTTTCTCAGGAGAAGATATCTCAGATAGGCATTTATGGGGCAAAGATGTTTCTCATTGATGGAGACTATGGTGCTCTTTATTTTGAATCCCTGAAAATTGGGGAAAGATTGGGTATATACTTTATGAATTCAGACGATCCATTTAGGATAGAGGGATACAAGAGCATAGCCCTTGAGATTGGCGAGATTGATTATGTGATAATTCCTACAAGCTCTGGGGGCCTGCTGAGGGGCATAATGAAGGGTTTTTTGGAAATGAAGGAGAGCGGATTAATAGATAGATTGCCCGTACCTATCGCAGCTCAGGCAAGTGGATGCGCGCCCATATGCAGGGCCTTTAGGGAAGGGGGAGATGTAAGGAGGATGGAAAATCCTGCCACAATAGCCCATGCCATAGAAAACCCGTATCCACCGAGCGGCAATGCGGCCCTAAGGTTATTGAGGAGATATGATGGGAGATGCGTGGCTTTGGATGATGAAGATATAATAAGAGCCCGTAGAAAACTGGCAAAGGAGGGTATTTTTGTGCAACCTGCCTCAGCCACAGCCCCTGCTGCCTTGGAGAAGTTGAAGGATTTGAAGGGAAAGAGAATAGCCCTAATCCTCACGGGCTCTGGATTGAAAACCAAGGGCATAGAATATATATCCCAGATACCCATTTGCAAGATTGAAAATATTGAAGGATGTATGGGGGAGATATGATGGATGTTATGCGTTTGATACATATGCATGACGAGTACAGAAAAAGGGTGCTCAATATGCAAGCTTCTGAAAATTACCTATCCTATAGAGTGCGTAAAGCCCTGGCATCGGATATGGCCTCCAGGTACAGTATGGTATTTGATATGGAAGTGCATGGCTCCATGGTGCATAACGCCTATGGTGGCACAAAATACCAGGAGGAGGTTGTCAATTATGCTGAAAAATTGGCATCCAAGGTATTTGATTTCAGGTATGCCAATGTAAAGCCAATCTCGGGGCACATTGCAGCCATGACAGTGCTCATCTCCCTTACAAATAGGGGAGATAAGATTATGGCAATTCCTCCAGAACTGGGGGGCTATGATGGCTATTCACAACCCTACATGCCAGATATGTTCGGGTTGAAATACGTGCCATTGAGAATTGATAATTTGAGGAATGTGGATGTGGAACATATAAGGAGGGAGAAGCCCAATCTAATAATCTTGGGGGCGAGCTATATACTATTTCCCTACAATCTTTCCGAAATTCTCGAGACTGCGGAGGAGATTGGGGCAAAATGCGTGTATGATGCCTCCCATGTGATGGGTCTCTTGCCGGCTGGATTTCAGAAAAATATTGGGGAGTGCCATGCGGTCTATGGCTCAACCCATAAATCCTTCCCAGGGCCCCAAGGGGGAGTTATATTCACCAATTATGGGGATATTGCAGAAAAAATCGAGAAGAATTTAACATGGAGAACCCAGGATAATTACCATACCAACAGGGTTGCTGCCCTAGCCCTTGCCCTGGAGGAATTCTATCCCGTAGCCCAGATTTACGGGAAATTGGTGAGGGAGAACTCTCAAACTTTGGCGAAGAAATTGCATTCTGCAGGGCTATTTGTGAAATATCCCCCCCATTTCACAGAATCGCATCAGATTCTCCTGGATGAGGAAGGATTGAGGGGATTGGGAATAACTCCCCCTGAGATGAGCAAGATTCTGGAGGAAAATGGTATAATCGTTGATTCTGTAGGTAGGATAGGAACGGCTGAACTTACATGGAAGGGATATGGTCCTCAGGATATGGAGGAAATGGCCATCTTGATAATTCGCGCCTTAAACGGTGAGGATGTGAGGGAGGAAGTAAGTTCAATAGTGGATAGATGGGATGGAAAAACCATTGGGGAGAGAAGGTTAAATGAAGGGTGAGTTATGCACAAAAATGTGGCATAGATTTTAAATATCTGAGGTATCATCCCCCTTTATGTTACCCATAAATGAGGTTGCAAATAAGGTGGATATTGAGAACATAATCCATTATGGTAATTACAAGGCAAAGATACCCCTGGAGGAGATATGGAAGAAGCCCCGTAGGGGGAAGGTAATTCTCGTTACTGCAATAAACCCAACCCCCTTTGGGGAGGGGAAAACAACTACTGCCATAGGCACGAGTATGGCTTTCTGGCGTAGGGGGAAGAAGAGCATAGTCACTCTCAGGGAGCCATCCTTAGGCCCCGTATTTGGAATAAAGGGTGGAGGTACTGGAGGGGGCAAATCCACTGTTGAACCTAGTGCAGATATAAATCTCCATTTCACGGGAGATTTCCATGCCATCCAGGTGGCCCATAATCTCCTATCAACAATGATAAACAATTTTGTGTACCACAACATAGAACCCTGCCTGGATAGGAAGAAAATTTACTGGGGCAAGGTACTGGATCTAAATGCCAGGGAATTGAGAAAGGTTGTTGTGGGACTTGGAGACCTCGGTGGAGCCATAATGGAGGATTATTTTGAGATAACCTCCGCAAGCGAGATATCGGCAATAATCGCCATCGCCAAGGATTATCGGGAGCTAAAGGAAAGGCTTTCAAATATACTGGTTGGATTCAGAAACGATAAGAGTCCCGTATTTGCTAGGGATTTCAAGGTCGTGGGAGCCATGGCCGCCGTGCTCCGTGATGCTCTTCTGCCAAACATTGTACAGACAAGTGAAGGCACACCTGCCGTAATCCATGCAGGGCCATTTGCCAACATAGCCCATGGCCATAACTCCATCCTTGCCGATGAGGTTGGTATGCGCTACTCCGATTATCTTGTTACCGAGGCCGGCTTCGGTTCAGACTTGGGTGCCGAGAAATTTGTTAACATAGTGTCTAGGCTTGGAGAATTCGATATAAGTGGAGCGGTTCTGGTTGCAACTGTTAAGGCTCTAAAGTACCACGGAGGTGTGAAGAAGAAGCACCTTGCGGAGGAGAATATCGATGCCCTGGAGAAGGGAGCGGCTAATCTACAGAGACATATAGAAATCGTTCGCAAGCTGGGATTTGAACCGGTAGTGGCCATAAATCATTTCCCTCAGGATACCGATAGGGAGATATCAAAGCTGCAAGAGCTTGTGGAGGATATGAATGTGAAGTTTGCAGTGAGCGAGGTATATTCCCAAGGTGGAGAAGGGGCATTGGAAATAGTAAAGCATCTTGAATCCATTGAGCCCAGAAAGCCCAGATTCACATATAAGCTGGATGAACCTATAAGGGAAAAGGTTGAAGCCATAGCCACTGAGATTTACGGGGCAGATGGCGTAGAATGGGATGTCAAGGCTAAGAAGGATCTCAAATTGGTGGATGCTATGGGATTCGACGATTTCTTCGTATGCATGGCCAAGACCCAGTATTCACTGAGTGACAATCCAAAATTGCTTGGTGCTCCTGAAGGATTCACAATAAGCGTTCGCCGTCTGAAGATCTCATCAGGTGCGGGATTCATAGTTCCTCTCCTTGGTGACATATCCACAATGCCAGGATTACCCAGCAAACCGGCTGCTGAAAATATAGATCTCACGGACAATGGGGAAATAGTGGGACTGCGATAAAGCATCTGCGAAAAGATTATTACTCTCGATGTAATATCTGCAAGAGATGTATCGTTTTGGCTTAGCGGGAATTCCACTTTCGTGTAAGGGTCGCACCCTGAAGGATGCAATAGAGGATACCCATAGGATGGGCCTACATGCCATGGAGATTCAATTTCTCCGCGTGAATGTGCAGGAGAGGAGCGTTTTTGAGGAGGTTGGGTTAACACCCAGGGAAGTTGAGAATTCATTGATCGTTGAGGTTCTACGTCCCGATGAGGAGGGGAACTACAGGCCAATAGGCATAGATAGCCCCCTGGAGGAGGATGACATAGTTCTTGAACTCTTTTGGAATCTTGCCAAGAGCTATCAAGAGCTTAGAATCCTTGGAAAACTGGCCAAGGAACTTGATATACAATTAAGCCTTCACACCCCCTACTATATGGATCTGGTATCCAATTCCGAGCTTACAGAGAAATCGATGGATTATATAATATGGGGTGGACTATTGGCCAATGAGATGGATGCCAAATATGTGGTAAGTCACATAGGTTTGTATGGGGAATTGAGCAAGGCAGAGGCCATGAAGAATGTGGTCTCCAATGTGAAATATCTGAGGAAGAGGTACAAGGAGTTAAATCTAAAGCCCAAGTTGGGATTTGAGAACTCTGGCAAGCAGTCTGTATTTGGCAGTTTGGAGGAGATAATAGCCCTATCCAAAAAGGTAAAGGGTATTTTGCCCATAGTGAATTTTGCACATTTACATGCAAGGACCAATGGCTCCCTGAAAGAGCCCAAGAAATTTGAAGAGGTTTTTGAAAAGCTATCTCCATTTTGGAAGGATGAATACTATGTGCATTTTGCTGGTGTATTATACGAGAATGGAAATGAGACCATGATAGTTGCCATAAAGAAGGGAGATTTGAAATTTGAAACTCTTGCCAATGTTCTTCTCCAAAATGAATACAACATCACTGTTATATCCTCATCTCCCCTCCTGGAGCATGATGCAGCCTACATGAGGGTCATAATGGAAAGGGTTCTGGCGAGAAAATTGGCAAAGCTGAAGGGATGAGTATGTTCAAGGAAGCCTACAATTATGTCCTGGATAGCATAAGGGAATCCCTCCATAGTGTGGATGAAGATTTAATCCATAGGGCTGTGGATATGATTACCGATGCAAAGCAGATTTTCGTATATGGCTCTGGCCGCTCTGGCCTAGTTGGTAAATTTTTTGCCATGCGCCTGGTGCAGCTTGGACTTGTTGCCTATTTCATAGGAGAAACCATAACTCCCGTGGTAAATAGGGAGGATTTGGTGGTTCTAATTTCAAATACGGGCAGGACAAAATCCACACTCCTTGTGGAGAGTATAGCCAATAGGATAGGTGCCAAGGTTATTGCCATCACATCCAATGAGCAATCGCCCTTGGCTAAGCATGCTACCCTAACATTTGTACTCAAACCTAAAAATAGTAGAAAGGACCTAGCCCCCTTGGGAACATTGTTTGAAGACTCCGCTGTAATATTCTTGGATTCCTTGGTTGCAGAACTTATGAAGAAACTGAACCAGAGCGAGGAGGATATGAGGAGGCGCCATGCCATATGGGTATAGAGATAGTCATAGAGGCCGATGTTAATCCTACGGAAGATGTTGAGAAGATAAAAAATGCAATTCTTCAGATTTTTCCAGATGCCCGGTTTGAGCTTCTGGCAGGAGAGATAAGAGCTATAAGTAAAAGCATGGATAATTTTGGCAAAATTCTCAAGGAGGAGAGGATTCGAGATGCGGCCCGCTCTGTGCTTCTGGGGAATCTATACCAAGATGAAATCATTTTTAGTATAAATAAACAGGCTGCCACCATGGGAAAAATAAGCTTCTCTGTGGGAAATGTACCCTTGGGGGATATAAGAATAACTATAAGGGGAGAGGGTTTGAGGGATATGATTGAAAGGATAGCCCCGGATACTAGGAAAAAATGACTCAGGGGAGTTCTATTTTCTCCTCTTCCTCCTCCTTCAATTTTATTATCGTTCCACATGTAACACATCTAAGCGTGTTCTCGTCCACATACTGAAACACCCTACCTCCACAGTGGGGACAGGAGAGGTTTATCCATGTATTCATTTCCCTCTTTTCCTCCTTCCTCTCCTCCCTTATTTTTTCAGTTTTTTGCCTTTTACCGGTTAGGTAGTTAAACGCCCTGAGGGAGAATGAAACAAAGAAGAGGAGACCAACCAGGGCGAAATAGATAATGAGGATTCCTATTACAATTTGTAATTGAGGAGATAAAGAAGAGGGAATGCTCATAAAATCGGTGAGGAAATGAAGAAGAATGGAGGCATGGATCCCATACTTTATGTACAGGTATCCCAAGAGTAGCCCCCCAACAAATGTGGGTGCAATCTTCCATAGATTCCATGCAGGCACATGGGCTACAGCGAATATTGAGGCTGAGATTACTATGAATATTACCTCTACAGCTGTGATTCTTCCATATCCTCCAAGAATCCTCCAGGGTGAAATCTTCTCTCTTCTAAGGGCATAGATAGCAAATACAGGAATTCCCAAGAAAAGTGTTCTTGTTATGAGCTCTTCATAAACTGATGCGTGTAAGAGCTGCATCATCTGCATCCAGATGGGCATATTTCCTATTCCCGGTGTCTGGGGGGTGTATCCTGTGAAATAGAGTATGAATACAATAAGTAGGCTGAAAAATAGGTTTAGGGCAAACATCTCTCCAAGATCTTGAAAGGCATTCGATTTATAGGAGAATGGAGAACTTACAAACTCTTTGAAATAGGGAATCACACCATATATTACCATTATGGTACTTGATATTGCAATGGCAGATACGAGGAATATGTACCAGATATAGGCCTGCATTCCCTGTAAAAAGAACAGCAAGAGGGGAAATGGTATAGCTATATAGATGGGTATGAAGAAATTTTTATCGCCCATATGGGGGACGATGTAGGGTAGGCTGTATACCATGTATCCAAGGAGTATGACTAAAAGAATTAGTATGAAAATTGCCGTGATAAAGGATACGATTTCCTTGATTGAGTGTAATATGGAGCCCATATGGGGGAGGAAAGGGGAATAATGATAAAGATTTTTCCGTGATTTTGTTTCTTAATAGATACTCATGAGAAAAGGTATTTAAAATCAAATCAAATTATCAAGAATTGTTCTCAAAAATGAGAACGGATATACATGCTATCACCTGCGGGCACAGGGCCCTCTTAGGAGAATGAAAAATGAAGAAGGTGTATAAGAGGGAAAAGGGCGAATTCGGAGTAGGTACGCTCATAATATTCATCGCCATGATCATCGTTGCAGCCGTAGCCGCAACGGTGCTCATTCAAACTGCCTACATTTTGCAGCAGCAGGCAGAGGAAACAGGGAGCATAGCAAGGCAAGATGTTGCCACGGGATTCAAGGTAATAACCATCCAGGGAATCAGGGAGGATATAATGTACCAAAACGAAGATGTTGGCACGGCTCATGGAGGATATACAACATTTTCAGGTACCTTGCAACATGTTCCTGTGAATCCCCACACGGTTACCATATCCGATGGAACCTATACACTGGTGGACGATGGAACGGGCAATCTTGTGGAAACACCTGCAGGAACAGATGTCTCGGGAACTATTAATTATAACACTGGCGAGATAACACTCACCTA
>CAYXLB010000025.1:0-13298 GCA_964465785.1 uncultured Thermoplasmata archaeon | reverse complement strand
GAATGTGGTAAGGAGGTGATGAAAAATGTATGGATATTATGGATATGGCTACTATCCCTATGGTCCTGGCTTCGGCTGGGGACGTGGCTGGGGTAGAGGAAGAGGATTTGGTCGTGGTAGAGGATGGGGAGCCATGCTTGGCTATTGCCCCTGGACTGGCATGCCTAGGGGATGGAGATGGATGTATCCCTATGGCTATGGAGCTCCTAGTGCCTATTATCCTAGGTACTATCCATCCTATGGAGTACAGCCCTATGCCCCTGCCTATGCACCCAGCTATTACCAGCCATATGCCCCAGTGGATGAAAAAACCATGCTGGAAAGTGAGGCAAGGAGCTTGGAAGAAAGGTTGAAAGAGATCGAGAGGAGAATGAAGGAGTTAAAGGGTGAATGATATGCGAGTAGCAATAACTGCAGATGCCCCCGATGAAAACTCACCAATCTCTCCAATCTTTGGAAGATGTGCATATTATGCCATCTACGATACTGCCACCGATAAATTGGAATTCGTGCCCAATGCAGCAGCCATGTATGCAAGAGGCGCTGGAGTTCAAGCAGCCCAAGAAATTGCAAATTTGGGAGTTCAAATGGTAATAACTGCAGGGATAGCAGGACCCAATGCATCCATGGTTCTTTCCCAGGCTGGAATTCAAATAGTAAACAATTTTCCGGGGACCATAAGGGATGCCATTGAGGCTGTTAAATCGGGAAAGATAAATGCTCCTCAGATGCCCATGCCAGCTCCTCCACCAACGCCGCAGCCCTATGCACCCCCCTTGAGCAAGGAAGATGAACTCAGAATGCTTGAGGAGGAAAAGGAGTACATTGAAAGGAGACTGGAGGAAATAAAGAAAAAACTGAAGGAGCTGAAGGAATAATTTTTCCATTTTCATTTTTAATAATCACTGCACAAAACTTAAATAACCTAGGAAGATGTTATAATGATGCGAATTAGAACAGGTGTTGCTGGATTTGATGAACTGGTTCAGGGCGGACTTGTTGCACAAAGGGTGTATATTATAGCTGGACCTCCAGGCTCTGGAAAGACTACCTTTGGAATACAATTTTTAGTTCAGGGTGCCAAGGAAGGAGAGAGGGGGATGTATGTATCCCTAACAGAGGATCCCAAGAATATAATTGAAGATCTATCTTCCTTTTCCTTCAACCTACGAAGGTACACCTTGGCTGGACTAATATTATTTGTGGATATGGGGCCCCTCAGCATCCAATATCTCAATGCTGTAAAATCTCCGGATGGACTCAAGAGCACCTACGCCCAGGAGGTATTTAAAAGGA
The DNA here is from genome assembly GCA_964465785.1 of uncultured Thermoplasmata archaeon. GTDB lineage: Archaea > Thermoplasmatota > Thermoplasmata > Thermoplasmatales > Aciduliprofundaceae > Aciduliprofundum. The sequence goes on along the minus strand of CAYXLB010000025.1, from coordinate 12,002 downwards.
TAAGCTCCATAGTCAAGGCGAAGGGGATAAAGAGATTGGTTATAGACTCTGTTTTAACACTCAAATATGGAAGTGGGGAGAAGGAAGATCAAAACAGGGAGATTGCAAGGTTCTTCAGGAGTTTGAAGGATTTGAAGATAACAGTATTGATTCTCTCAGAGATGACCGATCTTTCAAATTACAGTCCCGAGCACTATATGGCCCATGGTGTGATTTTCCTGCATAATTTCCTCAATGGTCATACTATGACCAGGGCTTTGCAGGTAATAAAGATGAGGGGAACAGCGCATGATTGCGATATGCACAGGATGGAAATCACCTCCGATGGGATAAAGGTGTATCCAACGAAGGTGTGAAGTATGGTGAGATGTCCAATATGCGGCTCTAGGGATGTTACGAAGCTGAAAACGGGAAGTTATAAGTGCAATTCATGCGGGTTCGTTTTCTATCCTACCAGGGATGCCATAGTTGATATGAGGGATCTTTTAAGTGGAGATGAACTAACGGAGGAGGAGATTGAAGTCCTGGGGGAGAAGATCACAGAGAGCTCTGAATCAATCACCAAGAAGGTTTTTGGAGAGAATACAAAGAATGTATTTAAGACAATGAGCTCCCTGGATGAAATCCTATCTCAGTATGATGAAAATGCCAGGGTATTTGGAATATTTGCAGATTTCAAGGGCAATATAAAGGGCACATTTCTCATAACCGTGGCAGAGGACGATGCCGATAACATAAAGAGGGCCTACGGTGAGGATGATGTGGTAAGAGCCTTAAAATCCTTCGGCATCGATGCTGCCAAGAAATTTGAGGAGAACTTCAAAAATTATCTGGAACTGGAAAAAATTGATGTGGCCTATGATACGATTCCATCCATGATGAATTATCTTATATCTGAGTTATCAGGCGACAGAAATGTTATGTTTCTCAATGTTAAATTATTTGTGGATAAAAGGCAGAAGGGTGAGATTATATTTGTACCCCAAAAGGAGAGCATAAAATATTTAAAGGTTTTTCTTAATCAATGATTCCCCTGGTCTTTTTAGGGTACTTCCAGCAGTTCCATTTCCCCTCTCTTGCCTCCTTTCAAAGTTTTCATCGTATATCTTAATCCAGGTCACCCTGTTTCCCTTCATATTACCCTCTTAGTTTTTCTAAATTTAAATAAATCGTTTTGGGTATCTTCCAATGTAATCAAAATTGATATCTTCTCCTTAAAAATCTAGGTAAGGAGGTAAATACAGGTCTTCTCTCTTCCCTCTTGAATACCCTCATTCTAGTTCTCTCTACCCTGAAATCAATGGATGGCATTTCAACAGGTCTCTCTTTTCCTTCTCCTATCTCAATTACTCTTTTCCTAGCACCATCTATCTTTCCCCTCTTGTAAGCCCTAGTTACCTCTTCCAATATCCCTGCTTTCTCTGCTTCTTCCTCGTATCTTCTCAGCATCTTTTTAACCCAGCCTACAGAGTCCTGATGCCTGTAGTATCCAACCTCATAGCCCAAAATGTAGGCCCTCTTTACCAGATCCTTCGCGATTTCCTCCCTTTTCCTTCTCCTGAGCATTGCCATTACCTCAGTATATCTGAACATATCTATTTAACATTACTGGTGGGATGTTTATAACCTTGTAGATCGGTATACCTATTCCTGGAATAATCTTCATTGTGAGCTTAGTCTGTGGGGTTAGGGTTAGCCCTACTTCCCTGGCATTTATGTACATAAGTATAACAGCTCCTTCATCTAGGATGTAGCTCTGCAGAAACTCACCGGTTGGATCGTTGATTACTTCCACGCTGTAATGGGTCGCATCTGCTGCCTCAACACCAAATCCGCTGGAGTTAAGCTTTAAGGAAGCTTCAACCTTTCCATCTGTAAGCTCCACGATGACCGTATTGAAGTCTACCGGCTTTGATCCTGGACCTAGAGATATCTTAATCTGCAGAACCTGAATGGATGTCTGGGGTACTATTATCTCTCCATAGTTGGAGGCATTATCCACAGGAACTACCAGATAATGATACACCTGATATGGGAGGTAATTGTAATCGTTGAAATAGGTTGTATTTACAAAGGCATAAGGCTCTCTGTTGAAGACCTCGGTGGTGGTTACATCCATATAATTTGTAGATTTGTATATGTAATACCCCTTAATTCCACTTTGGTTATCGTAGGATTGTTGCCACTCGATATGCAAATAGTACTGGGAAGAGTATCCCTTCAATCCACTAACTGGCTGTGGTTTTGTAGCATCAACCCTATTCACTGTTATGCTATCCGTAGTTGCTGTATAAATCTGGCTGTTTCCTGCCTTGTCTATCCCAAGTATTGCATAGTACCAGGTTCCCTTGGCTGGAGGATAGTCCATATAGCTCCTGGCATCGGGTGAGAGAATGGCAAGGAGAGTTGCATTGTTTATGTTAGTTGATGTTATTGGCTCCTTTGATCTGTACAATTTCTGCTCCTTTATACCGCTTCCACTGTCACTGGCAGTCCAAGAAATCATAACACCATAGCCCGCCTGTGAAATGGAGTCTATATTTCCTGTAGGAGGAGTTGTATCTTTGGTGCCTGATCCTGTATTTACCGTTTGATTTATGGCAGAATAAAGTATTTCATTTCCAGCCCTATCATAACCTATTATGGCATATCCATAGTATGTGTTGGGTTCAACTCCATAGTCTATATAGCTCCTATCTTCACTGAAATCAGATGTTAGTACAGCTACCAAGGTACCCACATTCTTAACGTATCCCTCATCTTCCAATATATATTGAAGGGTAGCTGGATCTCCACTAACCCTGTATATCTCCTCACTTCCCATACCACTCCCAGTATCCACGGCAGATTTCCATTCAATCTTGATGGATAGGGGATTGCTCTGATAGACGGTGACATTCTTTATAATCCCATCACTTGGTGGGTCTTTATCAAGATGGATTGGGGCCTTAACATCAATAACCGAGGGATCCTTTCCATCAACATCCCTATCTCCCAAGATATTGATTATACGCAGGGAACTTGTAATCTGTGAGGTTACATCGGAGGCAACTTTTTCCCCCTGTTCCCTCAGAGTTACTCCCACATAAATAATCAAAGAGGATGCTATGGCTGCCACTATAATGATGGCTATGAATAGAATTAGCGTAGCAATACCTATATCTCCCTCTTCTTTCCTCGTGTAAATTTTCTTCATATTTTCATCCACCAAAGTTTCTTATTTAAATAATTACGTGTGATTATCATTCGATAAAATCACCCCAGAAACGCAAAATTAAATTCAGATTTTGACATGCACAGTTATGAAGGTCTTCATTACTAGGAAGATTCCTGAGGATGGCATTAGGATATTGGAAGAAGCAGATTTGGAGGTGGATGTATTTCCCCGTAATAGGCCACCCAGCAAGAGGGAGATAATAGATGGAGTTAAGGATGCCGATGCCTTAATTTCCCTCTTGGTGGATAAAATAGATAGGGAAGTTATAGATTCTGCTCCCAATTTGAAGGTGATAGGTAATTACGCTGTGGGTTACAATAACATAGATGTGGAATACGCCAAACAAAGGGGAATAGTTGTTACCAATACGCCTGGAGTTTTGACTGATGCAACTGCAGATTTGGCTTTCTCTCTCCTCTTGGCAGCTGCCAGGAGGGTTGTGGAAGGAGATAGATTTATGCGGGATGGCAAGTTCAATGGCTGGGCTCCCATGCTTATGCTTGGAAAGAATGTGTGGGGGGCCACCATAGGAATAATAGGTGCGGGACGCATAGGTCAGGCGGTTGGGAGGAGAGCAATAGGTTTCAACATGCGCATACTCTATTATTCCCGCCAAAGGAAGATTGAGTTTGAGAAGGAAACAGGGGCGAAATATGTCCCATTGGATACCCTCTTGAGGGAATCGGATTTCATCACCCTCCATGTGCCACTGACAAAGGAGACACACCATCTAATAGGGAAAAGGGAGTTTGAATTGATGAAGGATGGCTCAATTTTAATCAATACTGCCAGAGGTGAGGTTGTGGATGAAAAATACTTAATAGAGGCATTGAAGAGTGGTAAACTATTTGCAGCGGGTCTAGATGTGTATTATGGGGAACCCCATGTGAATCCAGAGCTTTTCAAGTTGCCAAATGTGGTTCTCACTCCCCACATAGGAAGCGCAACTGAAAACACAAGGAGAAAAATGGCAGAGATGGTTTGTAGCGATGTGGTTCGGGTGCTTAGAGGAGAAGAGCCAGAGCATAGGGTAGTTTGATTCCTCACTTACCTATCTTTTCCACATCTACCAGCTCTTGTTCTCCACTTTCCATATCTTTAACTGCAACTTTTCCTCCTTTTATTTCCTCACCAACAATAATTACGTATCTGGCATTGATCTTATTGGCATATTTCATCTGCTTTCCTATGCTCCTCTCCCTTAGTTCCAAATCCACAGAGTATCCCCTTTTTCTTAGTTCCATAGCTATCTTTATTGCCTCCTCCCGGAATCCAGGTATGATGGCAACAAAATAATCCACATCTATCTTCTCCTCTGGCCAAACACCTTCCCTACGCATAAGAAGCTCAAGAACGGCATCTCCCATTCCAAATCCCACAGCCGGTGTAGGCTGAGCTCCAAAGAGCTCCACTACACCATCGTATCTGCCACCACCTAAAACGGCTCTAAACTCCCCCTTAACATCATGTACTTCAAATACCACACCTGTGTAATATGCAAGTCCTCTAACGATGGAAAGGTCAAATACAGCCCTTTTACCGTAGGCTGAAAGCAAATCCTTGAGTTTGGCAAGGATATCGCTCCTCTCAAAATGCTCCAGTTTGCCGAGCACCAAGTCAACATCCCCTTTTATTTTTAGGATTTCCAGGAGGGTATCGATATTTTCTTGGGAAGTTATTTTCCCCATTTCACTATAGAAAACATCCTCTGGAAGCTTATCCTTTTTATCTATGATTCTAAAGGCCTCTTCGATTCTATCAATTCCCAAGGAAAGGAGGAGATTTTCCATAAGGATCCTATCACTGAACCTCATGACGTATTTATCCTTCAAGCCCAAAGAATCTAAGATTTCCATCGCTAGGGCCATGACTTCAGCATCTGCATATATTTCAGGCACACCAAATATGTCTGCATTGAACTGATAGAACTCCCTCAATCTTCCGCTCTGGGGCTCCTCGTAGCGCCACATTTTTGGAAAGGAAAACCATTTAGCAGGCTTTATCAAATCTTTTCGAGCTGCGATCATCCTTGCTACAGAAGGTGTGAGTTCGGGAATAAGGGTAATCTCCCTACCACCCTTATCTACAAAACTGAAAGTTTGCTTAACTATTTCCTCACCGCTCTTAATACGGAATAAATCGAGAAGTTCGACACTTGGAGTATCAACTTCGTGAAATCCAAATTCTCGGGCCACATTACAAATCTTATCAAAAACTATGCGACGGGCACGCATATACTCAGGATACATATCGCGAAATCCTCGGAGCCTTTGTATCATATATGCTTATCTTCCCCCCTTATAAAAATTTTTACCCAGGCTAAAATTTATGTAGGTAAAATACATTTGCATGGATGTGCAATTAAGGAGGGTAGTTTTAACCCTGGCAATTCCTGCGGTTATTTCCAACCTGCTTTACACCTTTCAAAACATAGTGGATGCTATGATGCTAGGAAGGTATGGTGATCCTGCAGTTAGTTTAAGTGCTGCTGGAATTGGGGGTATGCTTTATTTCCTAACCTTCCCCTTAATCATGGGCCTTACCACTGGAGGTGTGGCAATAATTGCTAGGAGATGGGGGGAGAGGAGATTCAAGGATGCACAGGTAGCCTTTGAAAATCTATATGTTTTACTCATAACCATATCAATCCCAATAGCATTTTTTGCCATTTTCTATGGATGGACCCTTCCCGTAGCCCTGGGTGCTGATAAGGAGGTTATAGAAGCATCCTACCACTATATGATGGGAATATTCATTTTTTACCCCTTTGCAGTTTTCATGGCTTCCTATCACTCTTCCATGCGTGCCTCTGGAGATACAAGAATACCCATGCTTGTGGATATATTTGCAAATTCCTGGAATATATTCTGGAATTTCACCTTAATCTTTGGAAATTTCGGTTTTCCAGAGCTTGGGGTACTGGGTGCAGGTCTTGCCACTGGCTCCTCCTACCTCTTTGGCTCAACCATATATCTTATTCTTCAAAACTCAGGGAAACTTAGGATATTCCCGAATCTCCTCTCCAGGAGGAAATGGAATATATCTCTCATAAAAAGCATATTCAAAATAGGGATTCCAGCAGGCATAGAGCGGGGAATGTGGAGTATAACATCCTTCATCTATACGGCCCTAATCTTTGCTGTTGCGGGATCCTTAGGATATGCATCCTTCCAAGTAGGATTAAAGGCCGAGAGTCTAGCATATATGCCTGCCTTTGGATTTTCAATAGCCGCTACTACCCTTGTGGGGCAGTCCCTAGGTGAGAGAAACATTGAGAAGGCCAAGAAGGCCGCCATAGAAGCTACAAAGATGAGTATGATCTTTATGGGATTTACCGGGGCTATAATGGTATTTTTCCCACAATATCTAGCCTCTCTATTCACAGGAGATGCAGATATAATTCACCTTGCCTCTATATACCTTTTCTTGATGGGCATGACAGAGCCTGCCCTGGGAGCTCTTTTTACCCTAGCAGGTGGTATGAGGGGAGCGGGATACACAACAATGCCTATGATTATAAATTTAACTGGCTTAATGGGAATACGATTAGGATTAGCCGCACTTTTTGCCTTTCCTCTAGGTTTAGGACTTATAGGGATATGGCTGGGAATGTTTTTCGAAACCTTTATTCGTGCAATTTGGATGTATTTAGAGTTTCGCAGGGGTAAGTGGGCCAAGGTTAAGGTCTAAGCTCAAAAAATTTATATCGCATTGCATCTTCCCCCAAATAGGGGCCGGTAGATCAGCCCGGAAGATCGCTGCCCTTGCAAGGCAGAGGCCGCGGGTTCAAATCCCGCCCGGTCCATTTCTCGCTTTTTGCTCAAAATATCTCGGGCTAAGTCGCATCAAAGATGCTCCTCCCGCCCCAGTCCACTAATTCTATCTAAAAGGAACTTATCATCAGGAGCAATCTAAACCTTTTACAAAGGGCTTTATATCTACAACAGGAGTGCCATCATAGGCATCAATATCCTCAATAAAAATCGTATTATCTCTTATTTCTCGAATCTCAACATTATAAAGTGCTATTGGGTTTGGCCTGACCGGAGAACGGGTAGCAAACACTCCCCTTAATGGATATCCCGGCTCACCATGGGAATGAACCTTTAGAATATCCCTTTTATTTTCGCTCCTATGAAACCACAGAAATAACATTATTCTCATTCCTTCCTTAAGTCCATCCATGGCCTCCACATACTCTGGATAAATGTAGATCAATGTTCCTTTATACTTCCTGATAATCCCCACAGGATTTATCTGATATTGCATAGAATAAGTAATATTTAGATGGATTTAACCCTTCGCTTCTTAAATGCGGGGGCTGGGATTTGAACCCAGGAACCCCTACGGGACTGGCCCCTCAAGCCAGCGCCTTTGGCCAAGCTCGACAACCCCCGCTTTCGTGGGATTATAGGAAACTTATTAATTTACCTTTCGCTCAAATCTATGAGCATACCAGCATGCATCTTATGGAAATGCTCTCCAAATTTTTCAGCAAATTTGCATTCTGCAAGTAGGCCTGTGCAATGTCCAGTATACACATCTTTAACACCCATACCTATAAGGTCTTCTACGGTTCTATCTATCCTATCTTCACTGGCATAAAGCAAATGAAATCCCCCAACCACCGCCAAGATATCTTTTCTCTTACTTATCTTCATCGCGCGCTTGCTCATACCAACAATACCAGGGTGGGAACAACCACCTATCACAACTATCCCATCCCTAAGATTTATAAGGAGACCTATTTCATCCTCTAAATAGTCCGGCACTAGGTCTCCATCCTTTTTAATAAACACATTGGTATTTTTGAGAGCCTCATATTCTATCCTATCCTCCTGAAGTATCTCTCCCAAGGTCCACACCCCAGGGACAATTTCCCTCGGCTCCCTGCTTAGATCCCAAACACCTCCATATTTCTCAACTTCCTCCCTCATATTTTCAGGAGGTCCTATGTATACTGGCTCTTCACCCATCCTATAGGATTCCTTGAAAATATCTGGATGGGCAAAGATGCGAATCTTTTTGTTTATCTCCTTCATCACTCCAGGAAGACCCCCAGTATGGTCATAGTGGCTATGGGAAAGGGCAATATAATCCACTTCTCTCAAATCCAATCTGAGAAGATGGGAGTTGAAAAACAAAGGTGTGTGGTGAGTTCCAGTATCAAAGAGAATCACATCTTTTTTATTTCCCCTTTTGATTTCAATGAAGAAGGATATACCATGCTGTGCCCAAAATCTGCTGGCATAGCCTGCAAAATCTTCTGCCAATACGTATATCTTAAGGCCCTCTACATATTCCATAGCATTGCATCTATTACCCCTTATTTAGCCTTTTCTAAAAATAGAAGGGTAAATAATCGTTTCTAAGGATTTTTGATTTAAATGTCTGACCAAAAAATATAAATTTTTCGAGGGAAATCTGCAACTATGAGAAGGGAAAAATCGGCAGGAGCCGTTGTGTTTAATACTAAAAATAAAAAATATCTCCTCCTACACTACCCTGCAGGACATTGGGATTTCCCCAAGGGGCATGTGGAAAGAGGTGAGAAGGAAGTAAATGCGGCCAAGAGAGAAGTATTCGAAGAGACGGGACTTGATGTGGATATCTTATTTGGTTTTAAAGAGATAATAAAATATCATTTCAAGGAACAAGGGATTTTAGTAGAGAAGAAGGTCGTTTATTTTTTAGGTATAACAGAGGAGGAAGAGATTAAGCTTTCCTATGAGCATGACGGATACCAATGGCTACCCTATGAGGATGCGGTAAAAAGGATAACCTACGATACATCACGCAAGGTTTTAATTAAGGCGCATTTGTTTCTGAAGAATCTTGGTTATTCTTCGTAAACTATTCTTCCCTCACCCACTGCCATTATGGGATAGGACTCCATGTTCAAGGGTTCACCATTCCATACCACCAAGGAAGCTTTGTATCCCCTTTTAATCTTCCCTATATCCTTTAAACCCAGAATATCAGCAGCATTTCCTGAAATAAGTGAGATAACTTTTTCTCTACTCATTCCAAATCTCCGGAAAAATCTCAATTGCAAGTAAAGATTTCTCTGCAAAACCACTGGATGATCACTCATAACTGCAAATCTTAATCCCGATTCTACTATGTACCTTATGTTTCTCCAGGACTCATTCTTCAATTCCACCTTGTAGGAGAAGGAATCAACGGGACCGTATATTACATCCATCTTCCTCTCCCTCACCTTTTTCCAGAGCTCCAAGCTATGCACATCACATCCATGATTTATGACTGCTCGAATTCCAAATTCATCCACCAAATTCAAGAGTGTGATTATATCATCTTCCTTATGCACATGCACCATAAGGGGAACTTTTCTATCAAGAATCTCTATGAAAATATCCGTTAGGGGCTCAACTTCTTCAGGTTCCTTTTTCTTCTTTTTAACCAGTGCCTTTGTTTTCTTGGCCTTAATCAGTTCCTCTCTCAACATGGCGATAGCCCCCATTCTGGTGGTCGGTCTTGTGCCCTTCCAATCCGTTGTGCTTCTTGGATTGTAGCCCAAGGCTGCCTTTATACCTATATTGGCTATGAAAGCATCCCCTATATCTCGGGCAAAATTCCTAATAAGAGCTGTGCGGCCCCCTATAATGTTGCCACTTCCAGGCATTACATGGGAGTACAAAACCCCAAATTCAACACTCTCCTTAAAGGCCTGGTCATCCATATAAACGGAGTGAAGGGCATTTACCAAGGGATATATTGCACTCATCTGCTCATTGGTCTCATCTTCCTGGTAAGGTTCTCCACTTCTTGCCATACCTATGTGGCAATGGGGATCAACGAATGCCGGAGTGACTATACCCTCTGCAATAACCTCCGCATTTCTCCTTTCCTTGTATATACCCAATATCTTTTCTCCCTCGAAGAGAACATAAACATCCTTCCTTGCCCTATTTCCCGTACCATCGTAGAGGACTTTTGCCTTTACCGCTTTCATACCACTAAGAATTGCATGATTATGCATTAATCTTTCCATAGGGAAGGTTAAAATATTCTATGTGGATTTTCCACCATGGATGTTGCCATAGTAACTGGAGCATCGAGAGGAATAGGAAGAGCAACTGCCATAAAATTATCTAAATATTATGCTGTGGTGGTAAATTACCATCATAGGGAAGATAAGGCTATGGAGACTGTGGCAGTCATAGAGAATCGCGGTGGAAAAGCAATAATGGTTAAGGGGGATGTAAGTAACTACGAGGATGCAAAGAGGATTGTTGAAAAGGCAGCTAAAATGGGGGATATTAAAATTCTTGTGAACAATGCAGGAATATATGATGTTAAACCCCTAGTAAGAACCCTTCCCAGTGAATGGGAGAGAATATTCCAAGTTAATGTATTCGGGATATTCAATATGATCAGGGCAGTTCTTGATTATATAGATGAAGGAACCATTGTGAATATATCATCCATCATTGGAATACATCCAATGGGCAATGCTGCCCCATACTGTGCATCCAAGGCTGCAGTGATTGCCTTGACAAAATCACTAGCCAATGAGCTATCTCCCAAAATAAGAGTGATATGCGTAGCACCTGGACCTACAGATACTGATATGCTAAGAAAAATCCATGGATACATGCCTGCAGATCCTCCGGAAAGGGTAGCAGACGTAATAATGAAGGCTATTGAGAAGGGAAGGAGTGGAGAATGTATCAAAGTCTAATCATTTGAACAAAATTATTTCCTCCTCTTCTATGTACTCCCGATAATATGGACATTTCTTATTCTTACCATCGCAGGTAAATATGTGCAATTTCTTACAATATCCATCGCGCCAGTATGCACATATCCCCTCTGGAACCATGTACTTACCATAATCCTCACATTTTTCCTCTATGCACTTAAATCCTCTGTAGCGGCCATGACATATGCCCTCATCGTCCATAAAAATGCATTTCATCAGCGGGCGCGGCGGGATTCGAACCCGCGACTTGCAGCTTAGGAGGCTGCCGCCATATCCTGGCTAGGCCACGCGCCCCAAATGGGTATTGGGATTTCCCTTATAAAAAATTCGCTACGAAAGTATGATATAGGGAAAACCTATTTGGGCCCCTATGCACAAGACCCTAATGGCAATAGGCCTATCCTTGGTGATTCTAGGACTCATCCTCTTAGCCATATTTCCAGGAAGTATATACAAATCCGCCAATGATATAAAGGCTGCAGATTATAAGGATGGAGAAAATGTGACGGTTTATGGAGTTATAACTGATATTACATACCTAAAGATTTTCAATGTGACTCAAATCACCCTAAATGGGGAATTGAAGGTTTTTGCCCCTGGTGAGATAAAAAATTGGGAAGAAGGTGAAGAGGTTTATATACAAATTCAGAAAACAGCTACCCTAGAAGTGGACCAGCACGAACTTGTTTACTGGACTACCACAGCCAAGGATATACACTCGGTGAAGGAAATGCAGAATTATTTCTATATAACTGCAATTTCAGGAGCCATAGTAGCCATGATAGGTTTTATGCTAAGAAGATAGAATATGAGAAAATTTTTATATCCTCTAACAATTCCCCCCTTGGTGATATAAATGGGTAAGTGGAAAGTTACAGTTGATAGGGATGCATGCATTGGCGATGGAATCTGTGCTAGCCTATGTCCTGATGTCTTTGAAATGGACGATGAGGGGAAGAGTATAGTCATAATGCCAGAGATCGGTGATGACCTACAGGAATGTGTACAGGAGGCAGTGGATTCCTGCCCAGTAAGCTGCATAAGTATGGAGCAGATTGA
>CAYXLB010000024.1:0-13569 GCA_964465785.1 uncultured Thermoplasmata archaeon | reverse complement strand
TCAATGGTTTTTCTCAATGCATACACCGTTGCCTTCTTAGCAAGGTAACCAATTATGTAGCCTATCAAAAGTATTATTATCACTGCTATGATGAGATACAAAGCCTCAAATGTTTGCTGTACTATGGTGTCCCAATCTATTTGCATTTGTATGGCTTCAAAACCAACCATACTTCCAAATCCTATCATACATTCACCTCCTTAACCCCCTTTGGGTAAAATATGAATGTCCCTAATGGTATTTAAACATTCCCGCCCACTTTAGGCTACCCGAAAATGTTTAATTAAGTTTAAATATGCTGTGGTTATCCTTATCTTGTGAAGCTCAGCGAACTTAGGCCAGGAGAAATAGGCGTTGTGACCAAGGTATCTGGTGTTGGTTCAATCCATAGAAGGCTCCTATCCATGGGTATCTTGCCTGGCACTATAATAAAGGTGGCACGATACTCTCCCTTTGGAGACCCCGTGGAATACGAAATAAGGGGTGTTTTTCTATCCTTGAGAAAAAATGAGGCAAATTATGTGGATGTGGAAAAAATAGTGCCCCTATACCTAATCCCTCCAGGGGAAAAGGTGAAAATCGTTGTTTTAGATGGAGGAGTTGGATTCGTAAGAAATATGAGTAGAATGGGCATCGTGCCCGGGAGAGAAATTGAGGTTGTAAGGCCATGCTGTCCCATGGTGGTGCGCACAGGTAATGGGGAGTTTTACATAGGAAAGGGCGAGGCCTATAGAATTTATGTGAGGTGATCCCTTGCTGATTGCCCTTGCAGGAAATCCCAATACGGGAAAAAGTAGCCTTTTTAACGCAATTACAGGAGCTCATCAGCATATTGGTAATTGGCCAGGGGTTACTGTGGAGAAGAAGGAGGGGTTTGTGGAATTTGAGGGAAAGAAAATTAAGGTTGTTGATCTGCCAGGAACCTATTCCCTAACAGCCTATTCCTTGGAGGAACTGATAGCAAGAAATTTTATACTGGAGGAGAAGCCCGATGTGGTTATTGATGTAATGGATGCATCCAACTTGGAGAGAAATCTCTACCTTCTCACGGAGCTTATCGAATTGACAGATCACATTGTAGTTGCATTGAATATGTTTGATGAGGCAAAAAAGAAATACAAAATAGATGTGGAAAAGATGAGTAGGCTCTTGGGGCTCCCAGTGGTACCCACAGTAGCCATAAAGGGTATCGGTGTAAGGGAGCTTCTCCATAATGCACTGCATGGCAAATTCAATCCTAAAAGAACTATATACCCGGATGATATCGAGAGGAGAATTAAAAAGCTTGAAGAGATGCTTGAGAATCTTGATATTAAAAACAAAAGATGGCACGCCATAAAGCTAATAGAGAATGATGGAGAGGTCAGGAAGAAAATAGCATCCATAGGGGGTAGGAATGCTATCCATATGGCAGAACATTTGAGGCATGAAATTGAGGATGTCTATGGGGATGATATTGAGAGTATCCTCACATCCTTCAGATACTCCTTCGCCCACGGCCTCTTCCACGAGGTTGCCCTTCCACTTAATGTTGGTGGTGTTACCATAACGGATATGATAGACCATGTTGTAGCCCACAAAATATTTGGTTTGCCCATATTCCTAATCATTATGTACCTATCCTTTCAATTTGTTTTTACAGTGGCAGCACCATTTCAAGATGCAATAGATTTCATATTTAACGGCAAAGATGTCGCCGCCGGCCACATAAATGGTTTGATAGACATCTCATATAATTGGATGGTTACCTTCATGCCCGATTGGCTGGCTTCTTTCCTAAATTACGGTATGCTCCGGGGTCTTGGTGCTGTGCTAACCTTTACCCCAATTATAATGCTTCTCTTTTTCATACTTTCCCTTCTTGAAGACTCTGGATACTTAGCTAGGGTTGCATTTCTAATGGATAGGGTGATGAGAAAAATAGGTATGGAAGGGCGAGGAGTGATATCACTTATGCTTGGATTTGGCTGCAATGTGCCAGCCATAATGAGCACCAGGGCACTTAAAAATGATAGGGAGAGAAAATTAAGCATAGCCTTAAATCCCCTTATACCCTGTGGCGCTAGAATACAGGTTTTTGCATTCCTAACATCCATATTCTTTAAGGAAAATCAGGCCCTTGTGCTATGGTCCCTCCTTCTCCTTTCTATGCTGGTTGTCGTACTCCTCGGATATATTTACAGCAAAACAATATTCAAGGGAGAGTCTGAACCCTTCGTAATGGAACTCCCACCTTATCGCGTGCCTTCTTTAAAGGGCATAACAATTCATATGTGGGAAAAGAGTGAAGGTTTCTTAAAAAAGGCGGGTACGATAATAATAGGAGCTGCAGGTATAATATGGCTATTTGCCGCCCTACCATGGGGGGTTGAATTTGGTGGCCCCGATAGCTTGATAGGCCAATTTGCAAATTTCTTAGCTCCAATAGGGGCGCCCTTTGGCATCACTCCAGAGGCCATTATTGCCCTATTCTTTGGATTCTTCGCTAAGGAAGTAGTGATTGATGTCTTCTCAGTTCTATACGGTAGCAAGGATGCTCTTCTAGCCGCCATGACACCCCTCCAAGCGTATTCCCTGCTCCTCTTCATCCTATTCTATACTCCATGCGTGGCAACTCTAGCAACAATATACGAAGAAACAAAGAATATGAAATTCGTTCTATTCGTTATTCTGGAAGGCTTTGCCCTTGCACTTTTATTCTCCTTCCTGGCATACAATATAGGATTGCTCCTGGGGGTGGGAATTTGAACATAAAATCCAAGGTTCTTATCTCTGTGGTTTATGCCTCTCTCCTATCATTCCTATGCCTATTCATAGGCATGGGAGAAATTTTATCCTTCCTTGGGTTCTCCTTCTCAAATCTGCCTGCGGATATAATGGGGGGTTTTTCCCTAATTGTGGCTGCCTCTCTGATACTTTATGGTGCGAGAGATACAGTACAACTCCTATACAGTGGGCTTTCCTTCTACGTGGTAGGTATCGCCCTCCTCCTAGGGATAGGTCTGCTACACATAATCATTCTCCTAGCAGATATGCTTGATTATTACATCCTATGCATAGGGGAGGGTTGCGAACCATATCCTCTGTCAATTAGGCCAGAGATTCCTATATTCTTTCTTTCCCTCCTGGCAATTTATCCCTTCCTTGTAAGATTTAAGTTCAGGAGGGCAGAAGAATGATTAAGGAGGTTCTTAGGAAGATAGGGGAGGGAAAAACGCTGGCTGAAATAAGTAAAGAAATGGATATGGAATACTCTGCCCTTATGGGCCTGGTGGAGCACCTTGTCAAAATGGGCTACCTTACTACAAGGGACAGGGGAGATGAGGAAATAGGAATATGTAAATCCTGCCCATTATTCGAAATTTGCTCCAAAAAAGGTCCAAAGGTATATTATTTAACTGAGAAGGGGGAAAGGGCAGCAAAATAAATAAGCTATGGCGTCAATTACTTCCTATGAAGATAGGAATAATAAGCGATACCCATGATAATAAAGCTATGGCTTTAAAGGCAGTGGAAATTTTTAAAGGGGAAGGAATAAAAAATGTATTTCATCTAGGAGATTTTGTAGCCCCCTTCACCCTAAAATTGTTTGGGGATTTTGAACTTTATGGAGTGTTTGGGAATAACGATGGGGAAAGGATTCTATTGAAGAGGGTTGCAGAGGATCTCAGCTTTGTGCTGGAGGAAGGGCCCATGGAAATCGATTTTGGGGGAAAGAAATTTATGCTCTTGCATGGATGGGGGAGTGCGGAAAAAACCAGAAAAATTGCAGAATCCTTCGCAAAATCAGGAGATTATGATTACGTGCTCTATGGCCATACCCACCAAAGGGATCTTAGAAAATTTGGGAATGCCCTCATCCTTAACCCCGGCGAGGCTTGCGGGTACCTTGGAGGAGTTGCAACAGCAGCAATATTAGATATTGATAGCAATTCTGTTAATTTTCTATCTCTCCAAGGAGGTTTATAAACAAAAAGTTAAATACATTCAAATGAATATGGACTTCGATGGATATACTCTGTTTCCATAGCAAAGAGGGGATCCGCAATAAAATTTCATCACATCTAGAGGAAATGGGATTTGAATTTGAATGCTTTGATATCATGGATTACGAAAGCATGCTAAAACTATGGAAAAAAAAGAAGCCGTTGATAATTATCACTGAACTTTCTGATAGAAATATAAAGATTCTGGATGAGGATGTTTTTGTTATCCCAATAATAAAGCATGTGAATAGAACACTTGCCACCAAGTATGCAAATCGGGATTTCATTATTCTGGATCCCTTTACCAGAAATTTCAAAAGAGAATTCATGAGGATACTTTTAACCCATTCCAATAAGAGGAGTGTTAATAAACTCCTTTCCCAAGAGAGGATTAGTAAGAACATAGTTTATGGATATGGATTCGAATGGGGCAAGAGTTTTGTGGTGAATATAAAGGATGAGGAGAAGATTTATAGTGTTCTTCCACAGATGATTAGAGATGATATACATCTCTTTGTAGCGGTTAGGGAAAGATCCGAAATCTTGGAGGGATTGAAGAATACAAAGATCATCTGGGTTACGGATATCATTGGAAAGGATAGGATAAAACCCCATAACTTGACAATTTTGACAGATAGCATAATAAGATTCATCGAGGAGAAGAAGAATGCCATAGTACTCATTGACTGCATTGAATACCTTTTGCTTTATAACGATTTCATAAACATTTTGAGAAATGTGGAGTTGATAAATAGCTATGTTATGGAACATAATGCAATTTTGATAATCATAATTGATAATAACGCTTATACAAAGAAGGAGTATTCTTTATTAAGAAGATATGCCATGGAATGGAAAGGAGTGTGATAAGATGATCCCGGAGGAGATAATCCAATTCTTCCAAAAAAATGGTGGCCACTCCCTCTTGATAAAGGGTGAGCCTGGAAGCGGGAAAACAACCTTTGCCCTAGAGATTTTGAATCAACTAAAGGATGAGTTTGAAATATATTATGTATCAACTAGAGTCGCCGATGAAGTGCTATTTTTGCAGTTTCCTTGGCTAAAGGACCTGCTTAAAAGGGAGATAAAATCTAAGGAGAGAAAGAAGGTTAGAAGAGAGGAACTTAATAAATTGGAGGGGTTAATAGAAGAGGGTTTTATGGAGGAAAAGGCAAAATTTGAAGAGGGGGAAGCCATCTTTGAAGTGGGAGCCATGCTACCTGAGATTGAAGAAATCTATGATTTTGTTGAGGGAATTTATCCCAAAAGAGCTTTGGTTTGTGTGGATTCCATTGATGGTTTAAGCGAGAAATATGGTATCCCAGCGGAAAGAATTCTATACACCCTTCAAAAGGACCTTGTAGAAGGTGGCTTTGCCAACCTAATCTTCATTTTGGAGAGCTCAACCTTTGCAAACATTGAATACCTTGGAGATGGTGTTGTAAGTCTCCATCATGAACCTTGGGATTCCTGCTGGAAGAGATATATGTTTATAAAGAAATTGCGAGGTTCGGCCGTTAAAAAATCCAAGTACATCTACACACTCTATGATGGGCACCTCAATGCCCTAGAATATGATGATTTTTCCTTGGATTCTCTGGATTCCATTGATTTATCTGAGCTTATTGAATACATAGATTCTCTCAATGTGAAATCCATCAACTTCGTTGTTTCCCAAGAGTTTCCAGTGGAGCTCCTGCAAGCTCTACTCCTGACCCTAATACACAGGAATGAGAAAACAAGCCTGATTATTCCGCCAACCACCTATCCAGGGAATGTTATTAGAAGCCACGCAGCGAAATTCCTGAATAAGGAAGTAAAAATTGCGGGCTTTAGCAAGGAACAGGCAGATATAATTTTAGAGGGGAGGGATATGTTGATTGAACTTTCCTCCGATATAGTGGATTATCATATAGGGGAGGGTTCCCTGGTTATAGTAAGCGTTGATAGTATGGAGGATATGTACGGCAATCTCAGGGATCTACCAAGATTAATAGATAGGATGAAGGAGGAGCATAAGATAGCCCTAATAACTCCCCAAGGAAGCTCATATCTGGGAAGGAACTTGGGGGTAGAGAGAACAATATATTTGGAGAGAATGGAGAGCATACCAGTGATAAAGGATGCAAAAATGCTTAAGGCATTCATACCGGTGGATGGGGGAAGGAGAATTTCCCTAATACCCCTAATGTAGGGGGGATGGCCATTCCTGATGATAATTCCTCCTATGCCTGGGACGTGCTCCATCATATCTCTGACCCATATTCTGTTAGAATCTTAAGGGCAACACTACATAGGCCCCTTGATGCCATCACCTTGAGCAATACCCTTGGAATACCCATAGCGGTATGCTACAGAAGATTAAGGGAATTGGAAAGATTAAAACTAATAGAGCCCGTAGGAAGAAAATTAACTCAGAAGGGTAAATGGATTACCCTTTACAAAGCCAAGATAAAAAATGCGACGGTTGTGATGAAGGAGGGGAAGCTGTATCTGCGTATCTCCTTCCGGTGGGGCCAGGAGGAGGAATTGGAGGTGGAATAGCCCATTCTGCTGCCCAAGTATAGGATGGAGAGGGAGAGGAGAAGGAGTATGGTACCGAGATATACTGCATTTATTCCTGCAATTGTTGTCCTATAGGCATAGGTTTGGGTGGTGAAGGGATAAAATATGCTCAAGGCATCTCCTTCCAGAACTGAATCAGAAAACATATGGGTTAAAGATATTCCGAATATGGTTAGAAAAACAGGCATGTATTTCCTATTTTCATCGTACATATAATCTAAGAGGATCATAAGAAGGGGTATTTGCCAAAGAACGAGGAAGTTGTGGGTTAAATTCTTATTCACAAGATGGGCGCCATCAATCATAAATTCCATAAGGAGTGGGAGGATTAGCGTGAGGAGCCATCTATTCTTCACTCCACGAAGCATAAATATGGCTACAAACAGTCCCAGAAGTATGTGCCATATTACATTTCCAAGGGATGTTTCCATGAAAAGCCATGTGAGATCCATGGTTTGGGTTTTTGAAGGATTATTTAAAAATTATATGATGTGAAAATCTTGGGAGATTTTTGTAATTGATTTTCATTTGAGATAATCACAGTGCAAAATATTTAAAAAGGAAGGGGGGTGGTGTTACTATGGACAATGGACTCTCTCTCGAAAAAATAATAAAAATACTAACCGATGGTTATGCCATAAAGATACTGGCAGCCACCACCAGAGATAAGAAGAGTGCAATCCAACTTAGCCAGGAGCTTGATGTCCCCATAGCGGCCTGCTACAGAAGACTCCATCTTTTGGAGAAGGCGGGATTCATATATTCCCAAGAGAAGATAACCCCCAAGGGAAAAAAGATGAAATATTATATGTCCAAGATAAAGAGGGCACATATAGACATCGAGGACAATATGCTTGTTGTTGAGCTTATGTTCTTGAACGGCAAAGTTAAAAAATATAAGGGAAAGATTGTGGCTGGATAAAAATGAATGTGCAAGAGGCTTTAGCTGCGGAATTTATCGCAAATACCATAGCCCCTGGAGAGATTGTTATTGTGGATGTAAAGATACATAAACAGAGTCAAAGCAATCTAATTCTTCTCAAGGCCATGGCTGGTATTAATGCCCTTAAGGGTTTGGTGATAACCCTAGAAAAGCCCCACCATTATCTCACATATCTCCTAGCAATTCAGGGAATATCCCAAAGAAATCTTACCTATGTGGATCTGGCCTATTCTAAGATCAAGAGGATTCATTTCCCAATTAAATTAACCAAGGAGAATTCTTCCATAATAGGGGGTTTCATAAATAGTGAAAGGGTTAGTTTAAGCGATTTTGATTTCATAATGGTTGATAACATATCTACAGCAAAGATGTTTCTTACAAAAACTTCTCTTCTCGATTTTGTTACATACCTCATGGAAGAGGCAAACAAGAGGGGGATTTCACTAATATTGCCAATGGATGTGGATAGGGAGAAGGAGATTCACAATCTCGTTAGAAAGAAATTCCCCAAGGAAATAAATTTTGAGGAGGTGCTGAGAAATGCCGGTAAGTAGAATACCTTCGGGTATTAAGGGGTTGGATTCACTTATCGAGGGAGGTTTCCCTGCCCCATCGGTAATTCTTGTATCTGGTAGTGCAGGATCTGGAAAAACAACCTTTGCATTCCAGTTTCTCCTTGAAGGGGCCAAGAGGGGTGAGAAGGGACTCTATATTTCAACCCTCAGCGAGAGAACTGAATGGATGCTCAGATTTATGTCAACCTACAATTTCTTTGAACCGCGGTATTTTGAAGACGGTACGCTGATATATGAGGATATTGGGAGAGATCTGGCAGATATGGACGATATGAAAATAATAATAAAAATCAATGAGATTATAGCGGAACATACCCCCCAAAGGATAGTTATAGACCCTATAAATGTTGTAAACAATTATGTTGATAATTACAGACAATTCCTTTTCGAGCTTGTCACCCTTCTTAAAAACTGGTCAGCGGTCACGCTCCTCACAGGTGAGGTTAAGGAGGGAGAAAAATACCCGGAGGATGTTGCCTATACGGCAGATGGAATAATAAGCCTGATAATGAAAAGTGAGGGAGATATTATAAAGAGATATGTGCAGATTTTAAAGATGCGGGGAACGAAGCACAGCATGTCAAATCACCCTCTTGAAATAACGGAGGATGGAATTGAGGTACTTAAGGCAAGATTCTAAAATCTTTTGCCTGTAATTCTCTCATACATCTCCACATAGAGCTGCGATACCTTCTTTACCATATCTTCGGGAAGTGGTGGAATCTCGGGCTCCTCAATACCCTTTTCTCTGGCCTTCTTCAATTTTTCATAATAACCAATCTTACGATAATACTGCCTCACAAACTCCTTGCTAAGCTGCACTATGTTCCCCTTTTCATACTCATCTTTATCCCACCACCTATCCTCATCCAGAGTACCAAAGGTATCAACTACAATTATCTCCCTCCCTTCCCCCAGGGCAAATTCCTTCTTGCCATCCACATGGATAAGCCCTCTTTTTTCTACCTCCTTTGCAATTATTTCATCTATTCTCAATATCCTTTCCCTTATCTCATCTATTTCTTCCTGTGTTAAACCCCCTATTTCCTGGGCTTCTTTAAAATCCACCTTTCTATCATAGGCTTCAAACTTTGTGGTTATTTCAAAATAAGGCTCAGATAAGGGCTCACCATATTTGGGCATTACAGAAAAACCCAATTCTCTATACTCCAATTTCCCCGATTTTATCCTATCATAAAGAGAGCCAGCCACATAGTACCTAGTTATGAATTCCAATGGAATGAGATAACCCTCATCTTCCCTTCCAGGATTTTCAATAATCTTGAATCTCTTTACCTCCATTCTGTTTCCCTGGCATCCTATGTAATGATTCTCTATGCCTTCTTCCCTGAGTTTTTCAAACCAGAAGGCGGATGTTCTACACAGGCTCTCACCCTTATGGGGTATCTGGCTAGGTATTATCTTATCAAATACCGAAATGTTGTCGGTGAAAATGAATAGCAATTTCTCTTCATCCAAGGCATAAACTTCCTTGACCTTCCCTCTCCTGATAAGCTCCATAAAAAGGTAAGGGTATGAGATATAAAAACATTAACGATTCGCAATCATCTGTATGTAGCCGTAGAGCTGTTTTAGATAGTCCTTTATTCCTTTTACGTCCTTCTCCAATACCCGCAGATCTACCTCTATCTTGTTCACTCTATCCTCCAAATCCCTCAACTTCTTTTCCATGTATTCATCTACCATTTTCTCACCTCCCTATGCCGGTGGCGGTGGCGGCAAAATTTTAGCCTTCTCTTCAGGCTTTTTCCAAGTAAGGGCCATTATGCCTCCTATGAGCAGGAGAATGAATGTTATTACTCCCCCAGCTGAAAAAAAGGCAGCAATTATTGCTAATATCCCCCCAGTATGCACCTTTTCAGGATCCTTCATCATCGACGCACCTGCAAGTCCAAGAATTGCACCAAGAATACCAAGAATTATGCATACCAACCCGAATGGTGCACCCCTTCCTGCGGTTCCCACAATAATTAAAGAGCCCACAAAAATGTAAATTAATCCAATTATCAGGGAGAGTATTGCCCCTACCAGGGTAAGCACGTAGGCAGTGGAGGGGTATTCTTCTGCCATTCCATCACCCACATTATATACCATTACCTTTAATTAAATTTTGCCTCCTAACAAAAAAATTATAAATTGATTTCCTTACCTACCTATGGATTGGATATTTCTATCGATAATTATCACCGTTGCATTCCTCCCTTCCCTTATTTATATGATAATTATCAGAAATACGGAAAAATACGAGAGGGAGCCCTGGAGGGCCGTGATGAAATCATTCCTCACAGGAGCAACCTTTGGTATAGCTATTGCCGCTTTTTTAGAGGTGATCGCCGTATTCTTTTTCAATTCCTCCCTTGAATTTTTGAGGGGTTATGAATTTATCGCGGAGCACGGAGCAACCTTAAGTGCCATAATTCTAGCGGTTGTAATCGCCCCCATTATTGAGGAGGCAACCAAGGCCTATGGGATAATAGTCTCCAGAAGATACGTGGATGAGGTGGAGGATGGCTTGGTTTACGGGGCTTCCTCTGGATTTGGATTTGCCTCCCTGGAAAACTTATTATACGAGATATCCGCTCTCATCTCTGGGGGGATAGGGGCGTGGATTGCTGTTTCAATAATACGCTCCATATCCTCTGCCCTCCTGCACGGAAGTGCCACAGCTATGACTGGTTTTGGATTCTCTATGAAAAAAATAACTGGCAGGAGTTCTATGTTTAAGGGATATACCACTGCAGTGCTTATGCATTCATCCTTTAATCTTTTGGCTTCAATCCCCATATTGATAGGGGGAATACATCCAATTTTCTATCTCGGTGCCTTTATTCTAGCAATAATATATGGCATGGCTGCCTTTTCATACATAAGGAGAAAAATTAGGCTCTACGATAAACCTCCTCGGCGACGATCACGCAAGAAATCAAATCGTCCAAGGTATGCAAAAGCTTAGATGCTTTACTGGATGTGGCCTCGCATATTATTTTTTCATTTTCAACTCTGCATTTCACATACTGATAATTGTCAACCTTTATACTCTCAAATATTGCCTTGGCCATGGATTCAGATTCATAGGAGAATATTATCCTACCCCTTATCCTGTGTAAATCTCCCTCCCCAGCCTCCTGGAGTACTGCCATTCTTCATCACCTTCCTTGAATTCCTTGAGAGATAGATCAAGCATATCGGCATAGAAGAGAACATAGGCCTCCTTCGTCCTTATTCTCTGGGGTACATTATCCACTATTGGACTATGATGGGATATGATGGCATGGAGGAGATGATTCTTGAGATTTTGCGGAAAGTCCACAATCTCCCTTATTTTACCATCAACCATATTGTAGCTCAAAACTGTGTGGCCTAAAAGCTTAGCTTCGTCCCTTTGTCTTATGATTGTATCCATTTCATAGGTACCGACCTTCCCTACATCATGAAGGAGGGCAGCCGTGATCATGAAATCTCTATTTAAGGAATATACATCCGCCATATTACTGCAGAGCTTCGCCACATTTAGGGTGTGCTCAGCTAAGCCACCCATATAGGCATAAATTTCATAGGATGAGTAAGGTGCCTCCCTAAATTCTTGCAAGAATTCATCATCGGAGAAAAATAGATCCAGCAATTTAGATAAATGTTCGTCTTCCACTTCCTCTACCATCTTCATTATCTCCCCCATTATATCCTCGATGTTTTCAGCCTCTGGGATGAATCGTCTCCTATCGAAACTCTCCAGTTTCCTGAAATCATCGTATTCAGCATCCACGGAAATGTATGGTTGGGTATCCCTTTGATATGTGCCCTTTATTTCTATTACATCCCCCTCTTTAATTTCCTCATATAGCTCTTCAGTTAACCTCTCATCATTCCCCCAATACTTCACCAAAACATTTCCAGTTTTATCTCCCGCTTCAATTACAAAGTATTTACCGAATTTAGATTTGTAATCCCTAACTCCAAATTTTTTTCTTACCGCAAGAATTATGTGGACATAATCCCCATCCTTCAACTCCTCTACATATTTCATATTCTTGAATATCCTACCATCTCTCATATAATTTTCGTTAAACTTCAATTAACTCCTTCTTTTTTGCAAAGGTTAGCACATCATATCCATCCTTCAATACAAGCACATCATCTTCAATACGCACACCACCAAATCCAGGAATGTATATGCCTGGCTCCACGGTAATAACCATACCCTCCTTGAGGACCTGATCCATCATAACGCTAAGACCCACATGGTCATGGACTGCAAGGCCCAAACCATGCCCGGTGGAGTGGGTCATTTTACCCTTGAATCTGGTTGAACCTATGAACTCCTTCACCTTAGCATCAACATCCTTCCCATGGACGCCAGCTCTTATTGCTTCTATTCCTATTCTCTGGGCTTCAAGGACCGTGTAATACATATCTCTCTGCATCTCGGAGGCTCTCCCGAATACAAATGTCCTGGTTATGTCCGAGTTGTACCTATGGTACCTAGCACCAAAGTCACATAATACAAAGTCTCCCCTCTTCAATCTTCTTGCCCCTGCTGTATAATGGGGCTCTGCAGCATTCTCCCCGAAGGCGGCTATTGTTGTAAAGGCAGCATCCTCCGCACCCCTTTTGAGCATCTCATAAACTATCCTGGCGGCTAGCTCATATTCCCTCATACCCTCATGGAGAAAATTAGGTATTTCATCGGCCACCTCACTGGCTATCCTTGCAGCCTCCCTCATTATTTCTATCTCCCCATTGCTCTTTATCTTCCTAGCCTCCATTATTGCATCGGAAACATCCAAATACTCCCTCTCGCCAAGGATCTTTCTAATATCATTAAAATCCTTTAGAGTTAGGGCTGTGAAATTTAACCCTATTCTCTTGGCATCACCAACAATCTTTTTCAACAATTCCTCTTTCTCGGCGGAGGATTTGAAAATATACACCTCATTTTTTCCCTTCCTTGCACTGGTTTCCTCCAGTAAGGATGTTAATACCTTCACCCCAGAGGGTTCTACTATGGCATAGGAGCCTTCAAATATTCCACCTTCAACAAGGTTTGTAACATAGAAGAAATTTAGATCCACTGTGGGCTCTCCCCTGTTGTAAATAAGTATTAAATCCACTTCCTCCTTTAAATTCTCAAATATTCTTTCCTGATGCATGGATGGGTTATCCTTTGCATCTATTTACAATTTTTTCCCGAGGATGAAAAATATTGTCAAATATGTCCAAAGGAAGAGCGTTATTGCACCTATAAGCTCAGCAATGGCTACACCCTTGAAGGTCATAAGGGCCCAAGAGGCCAGAATCCAACCCATTACAAAGAGGATTATGGATATCCATCCAAGTTGCCTGGAGCGATTTAAGAGGAGTTGAATACCTATAATGAGGATCCCAAAGGAGGAAAGGAGAAAGAAGAGCCAGCTTACATACCAATGGGGTGGAGTCCCTTCAGGAAATACTCCGATTAATACAAGAAACACCAGGCCTGCGT
>CAYXLB010000023.1:0-13607 GCA_964465785.1 uncultured Thermoplasmata archaeon | reverse complement strand
TGCCTGTGAATTGAGGCTCAACGAATATGACACTTATCTCCATATTAAAGAGTAAGGGGTGAGAGGAGAAAAACTTTATTCACAATTCTTTTATATTTTCAAATCTTCGCCTCTCTATGCTTCCATACAAATTGATGCGCAATGTTGAAGAAGTAATAACGATTGAGGAATTTGAAAGGGTGCTTAGGGAAAATCCCCGTGGCTATGTAGGCCTTGAGCCCTCCGGTAGGGTGCATTTAGGCACTGGATTGATAATAGGGGCAAAGGTCAGGGACCTTATGGATGCAGGAGTGGATATGATAGTCTTTCTTGCTGATTGGCATGCCTTCATCAACGATAAATTTGGAGGAGATATTGAGAAGATTCGCCTTGCAGGGGAATATATGAAGGGAGTATTCTCAGCCCTGAACATAAATCCCCGTTACATATGGGCCGATGAACTCGTTTCCAAGAAGGAATACTGGGAAAAGGTTATAAGAGTCGCAAAGAAGAC
The DNA here is from genome assembly GCA_964465785.1 of uncultured Thermoplasmata archaeon. GTDB lineage: Archaea > Thermoplasmatota > Thermoplasmata > Thermoplasmatales > Aciduliprofundaceae > Aciduliprofundum. The sequence goes on along the minus strand of CAYXLB010000023.1, from coordinate 13,114 downwards.
AACCCTGAAGAGGGCTAAGAGGGCCATGAGCATAATGGGCCGTAGGGAGGATGAGGCAGAATTGGATTCTTCCAAAATAATCTATCCCTTCATGCAGGTTTCTGATATCTTCGATATGGATCTTGATATTGCCCTTGGAGGTATGGATCAGAGGCATGCCCATATGCTTGCAAGGGATGTTGCAGAGAAATTGGGATATAAAAAGCCAGTGGCAGTTCATACTGTACTCCTCTCAGGCCTAAAGGGCTCTGGACGTATGGACCCCGTTGAGGCAAAGATGAGTAAGAGTAAGGAGGGGAGCGCAATATTTGTTGAGGATAGTGAGGAGGATATAAGAAGGAAAATGAAAAAGGCCTTTTGCCCTCCAGAGGCGGAGGGAAATCCAGTATTGCAGATAGTAAAGCACATTATATTCGCCTACTATGTGGATAAATTTATCGTGCCCAGGGATGAGAAATGGGGAGGAGATATGGTATTCAATTCATACGAAGAGCTTGAGAAGGCATATATTAAGGGCGATTTGCATCCCATGGATTTGAAAAATGCAGTAGCGGAGGAGCTTATAAGAATCCTCAAGCCCGTTAGGGAATATGTTGAGAGAAACGATGACATTCCCCGTACCCTGGGGTGGATCAAATGAATATTGAAGAGCATATACGGGTAAAGGATATAGAAATAAGGGAAGGTATGACCGTTGGAAAGCTTATGGATGAGCTCTATTTATCTGGGGGATTCGTGGCCAAAAAGCTTGGTGTTGCTGAGAGAATTCTTCTAAAAATGTTTCGGGAGGATAATACCACATTTCTTTCCTTTCCAGCATGCATAATAGCAACAGGTACAAGGGGTGTGATAAAGGAAATTGTAAAGAGGAAGCTTGTGGATGTTATAATTACCACCTGCGGAACCCTTGATCATGACATAGCTCGAAGTTTTAAGGACTATTACCATGGCTCCTTCCTTATGGACGATGTTGCCCTGCATAGGGAGGGTGTAAATCGCCTGGGCAATGTTCTTGTACCAAATGAATCCTACGGAGAGATTATGGAAAACTTCATGCTTCCCATCCTTGAAGAATTATACGATGTAAAGAAGGAATGGGGAGGGAGAGAGCTAATCGGAGAAATTGGGAAGAGAATAAATAACGAGGACTCAATCCTCTACTGGGCATATAAAAATAATATACCCATCTATGTACCAGGTATAACCGATGGCTCCTTTGGAGCGCAGTTATGGAGCTTTAGAGAGATGCACCCAGATTTTCGCGTTGATATTCTTAAGGATGAGCACGAACTTGCAGATATAATATTCGATGCAAAAAAAACCGGCGCACTTATGATCGGAGGGGGAATATCAAAGCACCATACTATCTGGTGGAATCAATTCCGCGATGGCCTAGATTATGCCGTTTACATAACAACTGCAGTTGAATGGGATGGCTCGCTAAGCGGTGCTCGCGTCCGTGAGGCTATCTCCTGGGGCAAGGTACGCGAGGATGCGAAATATGTTACCGTGGAAGGAGACGCGACGGTATTGCTCCCATTACTCATGGCGAGTGTGGTTGAAAAATTACAGATTGGAGATGAGTAGAGGACAAATAGGAATATTCGTAAAAAATTAATATACGACGCCGCCTTTCCCCTCCTATGAAAACTGTTGTTTTGGCAGTGGGTGGTAATGCTTTGCTCCGTCCTGGCGATAAAGGTACTGCGGAGGAACAAATGACCCGTGCCAGAGAAACAGCTGAAAACATATATCCTCTTTTTGAAAAATTCAAGATTGTTGTAACCCATGGTAATGGTCCACAGGTTGGAGCCATACTATTGCAGAATGAAACTGCCAAGAATGTTGTGCCCCCTATGCCCCTGGATATTTGCGGAGCCATGAGCCAGGGACAGATTGGATATATGCTGGAGCAGAGTTTCCAGAATGTTTTGGAAGAAAAAGGTATAGATAAGAATATTGTCACTATTCTCACAAGAGTTGTGGTGGATGAAGATGATCCTGCCTTTAAGAATCCTTCAAAACCCATTGGTCCATTTTATACCGAGGAGGAAGCAAAGAAACTGGCAAGGGAGAAGGGATGGCATGTGATAGAGGATTCTGGCCGAGGTTGGAGGCGCGTTGTGCCATCTCCCATGCCCCTAGAGATTGTGGAGAAGGATGTTATTAGGATGCTCCTTGATAATGGTTTTATTGCCATTGCGGTAGGAGGCGGTGGGATACCTGTCATAAGGAAAAATGGTCGACTTGTGGGAGTGGAGGGGGTGATTGATAAGGATCTAGCCTCCGCTGTGCTTGCCCGAGATATAAGGGCAGATAGGTTAATAATTTTAACAAGCGTGGAAAAGGTGTACCTGAATTTTGGAACCCCTGAACAAAAGGGTTTAGAGGAAATGAGCCTGGAGGATGCAAAGAGGTATATGCAGGAAGGGCATTTCAAGAAGGGGAGTATGTATCCAAAGATTCTCGCATCTACTATTTATCTCGAGAATGGGGGAAAGGAGGTACTCATAACTTCTCCTGAAAGGGTGCAAGAGGCTCTGGACGGAAAGACAGGAACATGGATTTATCCATAGTGAAAAATTTTAAGCCACGAAAGAGATGCTATTTATTGATAACACTCCTACTTGCCCTAAGAGAAGTAAGGGGAGATATACAAGCTACAAGAACCATCCTTGTAAAACATTCATATGCTCTAAAAATATTTATCTCCCCTCACCATTTACCAATCTGTGAAAATCAACGACTTGGATATGCGCCGATGGAAGGACTACGATGAAATCATAACCGACTCCCTCTGGATTTTTCCCTCGCGGGATAATAGCGGAGCCCATACGCCAGAGTATCACGGAAATTTTATCCCTCAAATTCCAAGGCAGGCCATACTGAGATTCACCAAACGAGGTGAATGGATCTTGGATACCTTTGCCGGCCTTGGAACAACCCTGATAGAAGCAAGAAGGTTAGGTAGAAATGCGGTGGGTATAGAAATTGATGAAGTCATAGCCAATAGGGCAAAGAAGCTTGTGGAGGAGGAAGAGAATCCCTATGGAGTTGTGAGCAAGATAATAGTGGGTGATTCCACCCTTGAGGATACCTACAAAAATTTAGGTAATTTTCAGATGGTTATTATGCATCCACCCTACTGGGACATAATAAAGTTTACCAATAAGATGGGAGATTTATCCAACGCCAACACTCTTGAAGAATTCTTAAATGAGTTTTCCCAAGCGGTTCATTTAGCATCACAGCATCTTGATGATGGAAGATATCTGGTTCTTGTTATAGGGGATAAATACGCCAGAGGCGAGTGGATTCCCCTAGGATTTTACACCATGGAAAGGGTAATTGAAGAGGGTTTCAAACTTAAGAGCATAGTTGTGAAGAATATAGAGGAAAACCGTGGAAAGAGGGGACAGTACGCATTGTGGCGTTATAGAGCGCTCAAGGATGGTTATTACATATTTAAGCACGAATATGTGATGTTCTTTGTGAAAAATTCATAAATTTGATATATTTAGAGTTCTTCTCCATTGAGAATGCTTGAGCTTATCTATCTCCTTTTGGCAGCCATCGTGAGTTTCATAATCGCAGCCAACAACTCAGCGGATAGTGTTGGCACCCTTTATGGCTCCAGGGTTACCTCCTACTACAAGGCTGCCATTTTTTCAGGTTTCTTCGTTATGCTTGGCACATTTATGGAGGGGTGGAAGATGGCCGGGGCCATTGGAGGTGGGTTAGTATCCAATCCCCTTACCCTGGAAATGTCCCTGATGGTTCTCCTTTCCACAGCCATTCTCCTCTTCCTCTTCACCCATCTCTCCATGCCCCTCTCAGCCTCACAGATTCTCGTCGGATCAATCATAGGTGTAGCAATGGCATTTGCTTGGCTTATAAATCTCGAATTCACCATTCTCGTAGTCTCCTCTTGGGCCATAACACTATTTGCCGCCATGGGAATGGCCTATCTTGTTTACAAACTCATAACTCTCTTTGCGAAGAAATTCAACATATTCTCAATGAGCAAATTTTACACAGTGTCCCTTTTCATAGGCAGTGCCTTCATTGCCTATACCCTTGGTGCCAATACCATAGGTCTGGTTGCCTCCCTAGATCTATCCTATGTCTCTATTGGTATTGCAGGAGTAGCAAGTATGATTGGCACCATTTTTTACGGAAGAAAAACTGTGATAACGGTGGGAAAGAAAATCACAGTTTTAGATCCTCCAAGGGCATTCTCGGCCCAGCTGGCTGGAGCCTTAGTGGTTGAATTATTCACGCAAATTCATTTTCCTGTTTCAATAACCCAGGCAGTTATAGGGGGAGTCATAGGAACTGGATTGATTAAGGGATACCAAGAACTCAACAAGAAAACCGTGAAGAGTTTGGCAGCATCCTGGATAATAGCCCCACTTCTTGCCTTTGCCCTCACATATGCCTTGGTCATAATGCTGTCTTTGCACTTATGAGGATTATAACATCTGAGGCATCCTCAGCCTTATCGCTTATGGCATCAATCCACAGGATTATTTTCTCAATTTGAAGAATTGAAAGGATGTCATCGATCTTTTTCTCTTGGGTATAGAGTTTCCTAAGAATTTCCAGTTTCATATCATCCGCCATGCTCTCGTACTTCTCCACCTCATGGGCTTTCTTAACAGCCCCCTGCAAATCTCCTTTAAGAAGTTCCATTGCAGCCTCGTTTAGGGTTTCTACGCTCTTCTTTGTAATATCCAAATATTCCATGATCTTGCTATTTTTGAGAAAATCAATGGCATCTTTGGATGGTTTGCGTAAGGCAATTATTCTACTAACCTGCTGTATCTTATCAATCACCTTATCAATTTGCTCGGAGAGATTTATGAAGGTGGCCCTATCGGATGGAAACAACAGTCCTTCGGAAAATAGATACTCGTTTTTCCTTCTTAAAGAGTCCCCTTCCCTCTCCTTCTCGTAGATTATACCCTCTATCTTCTCTATTTTTTCCCAGTCAGAGTTCAAAAGGGCCTCCATCTGCTGAATAAATAGATCCATGCATTCCAGGGCTATTGTGGAATGCTTTTCGTATATCTCAATAGCCTGTTTTTCCTTCTTTGATTTGAACATCAGAGCCACCGGCGGGAATCGAACCCGCGACCTCCACCTTACCAAGGTGGCGCTCCACCGACTGAGCTACGGTGGCTTGCAAAAAGCGTATGAAATTCCACTACAAAAATATTTCTCCACGTCAAAAAGCAAAGAAAAAAGAGAAGATTATGCGAGAGCCTTTATCTCCGGTATCTGCGTTCCAAGAAGGTCATCATTCATTTCATATATGATGCTTAATATCTCAGCCAATAACTCCGCTTCCTTACCCTTAACCTCCCAAAGGGCAGCTTCAAGATCCTCAACCGTATGTTCCTTAAGCCATTTCTCCACATTCTTAGGTATGGTATATGCATTTTCCAACATCAACACCTCCTGTCATCTTATTGTCAGACAAATATATGACAAAGAAGTATTTAAACCTTTCGCATAAAATTACATTGTCTGAAAAACGTATGCCAATCAAGGAAGGACATTCACGCCAACATTTATCCACACATCCTCTCCTATTACCTTGAAACCATATTTTCTGTATAACTCAATGGCTGCATAATTATCACTTCTAACCCACAGAACAACCTTCTTGGTCTTGCCATATGCTTCATTTAGGAAATAAGCCACCAATTTCTTTGCATATCCTCTTCTTCTATATTCCTTCTTTGTTATAAGGGCACCGAGAACCCAAACCTCAGGAGTATAGGCAAGTGCGGAGATGGCACTCACAGCATAACCTTCTCTTATGATTCCCCAGGTTTTAGCCTTCCTTATAAGGTATGTTGGATCCTGAAAAAGCAGTGATAATTTCTCCTTCTCTTTTATCCTCACAATCTCACTGGATACTTCAAACCTCTCCGGTTCCCTTCCCATGATCAAGATTTTATACATATCACCCCTCCCTCTCCATAACTTTCGGTATTCATAGGGCATATGAATTATGGCTTTTTCTAAGTTCATAAGATTCAAAAGAGAGGCTATAGACTTCTCCTCCCCATACAATATGACACTGGGAATTGTGGCTCCATAGTAAATGAGCATGTATCCCCTTATCCCATTTTCCCAGTGGATATAAAAATCAGTGGTTTTTCTTTCCATTCTCAAATCCCAGAGGGTAAAAGCATGCCTTTCAGGTTTCTTTAAACAGTATTTTTCCAAGGCTTCAAGTTTTCCATTTTTAAGGATCATTCAAAGGACTGAAGCATTTGCACAATAAATTTTTTTGTTTTCATTCTTGATAATCAGATGGAAAAATTTAAATTCCCATGTAAAGCTTAAAAATGTATGAGTGTGCCAGTAGCTCCGACAGGTATTAAAAAATTGGATGATGCTCTGGGTGGAGGGTTCCCCAGAAATGGTATGTCCCTCATTGTTGGACCCTCCGGCATAGGAAAAACCATTTTGGCTGTGCAATGGCTTGCAGAGGGAGCAAGAAATGGTGAGACATCGGTTTATATATCCACAACCCTGCCTGCAGAGGCCACGGTAGTGTATTACAAGGATATGAAATTTTTGAGGGACGTGGTTGATAAGATAAAATGGTACGATATGTACATTAGTCCAAGGGATCTTATCCCCTTTACAAAGGAGAAGATTCTGAAAATCTTCCCCATGATTATGCCAGAGTTCTTCGATGAGAATTTGAACCTCAAGAAAAAAATTGATAGACTGGTCATCGATAGCCTCACAACAATAGAGAAAATCATCGGTGATCCATCCATGTTTAGATACCTTGGTGCAACCTGGATCAGGTTTTTCCATGAGCACAAGATAACAACCCTACTCATAGAGGAGATGGACGAAGATACTAGAGGTAGATGCGGAGAAATGAAGAATTTTAGCGAGGCTACGATTCTCATGGATTTCATGGAACATCAGAACATGCATATGAGGGCGCTGAAAATAGTTAAGAGATATGGATTTAACCATCCGACCTACTGGATGCCTTTCCACATTAGGGAAGAGGGAATCAAACTATGAGTGAGAAATTAAAGAAAATTATTGAAGAGATAATCGATGAATCAAAGATAGTCATGGTGCTAACCAAGGCAGAACTAAGAACAGCCCTGGGTTATGCCATAATTGCGCACCTTTTGAATGAGGGGGATACAGAGGGACTCTATGTGGCATTAAATGTTCCCCACGCCACTGTAGAGAGAAAATTGCAGAAGATGGGAGTGGATATTTCAAAGCTTTTTTTCATAGACTGCATAACAGCATCCATAAAATCTCCAGAGGAGAGGGAGAATGTTATATACTTAAGTGAACCCTCCCTGATGCTTCTTGAAGGCGCCATAAGACACGGACTGAAGGTTCTCAGTGGAGAGAGAAATTTTGTGTACATTGAATCAGTTAGCACATTTCTGGCATACAATACCTATCAATCCTTCATAAAATTCTTAAGAATGATCACCAATGAGATTAGGCTCTTTGGACTTGTGGGAATTATATTTATGCTGGATAAAGAGCTTGAGGAAGTTGAATTCAGCCAGGCTGCCACCTTCGTGGATGATATCGTAGATTTACGAGATTTAACTAAGGAGGATCTGAAGATGTGAGATACTTTTTCCGAAATGCCTCCTCCACATCCACATCTAAAACATTGGCTACGGATAGGAGCCAGGCAAACACATCGGCAATCTCCTCTTCAATTCCCTCATTTTCCCTTACAGCTTTATATAACTCACCTACCTCTTCCCCAAGCCAAACAAGATTCTGCCATATGCCTCTTTCCCTATCCCTATCACCATAAAATCTTTCTATAATTTTTTGGGCTTCCTTTATTTCCATAGGGAAGTATTGCCCTTGAGCTTTTAAATCTTTTTGCGAAGGCGATATAGGAATATGGAATGAAAGGAGAGCTTCAATTTCTTCAGCATATCAAAACGATACGGGTATTTTTTCATCTCTTCAATCCTGTTGTAGGAAGAAAGAATTATGTATATTTCCCCATCATCCTTCAAGTATCTCCAAGCTTCCTCAAGAAATTCCATTATTATTTCATCCCCGTATCTACCACCGCCAGCCCATTGTAGCTCTTTTATATTCTCAGCATCTCCAGGGAGATAGGGGGGATTGAAAATTATAGTATCAAATCTACCCTCTACATTTTGAAATAGGTTTGATTGCCTCACTTGAATGTCCAAATTATTTTCCTCTGCTATTTTTTTCAAATGTTCCACTACATCCCTATCTATATCTACAGCAATAACCTCACTGCCATCCCTGGCACATTTTATCGCTATTGCACCATTTCCAGTGCCGATTTCCAGCACCTTCTTCCCACATTTGATGTTATCAAGGAGCAGGAGCGTATCTTCAGATATTGGATAAATCTCATCCATTGAAAATGTTTATATTTGGTTCCTACATTATAATTTCGCCGATGGAGGTGAGAGAATGGAAATAAAATGGCATGGGCACTCCTGCTTTGAGATAGGGGAAGGGATTAAGATAGTTATAGATCCGCACGATGGAAGGTCCATAGGAATTAGAACTCCAAGAGTTAAAGCTGATGTTGTGCTCGTAACCCACCACCATTTTGATCATGATGCTATTCGCGTTGTAAAGGGTGATTTTAAGGTGATAGATTCTCCGGGAGAATACAGGATTGAAGATGTGCATATCGTAGGAATACCAGCATACCATGATGAGGAATACGGGAAGAGAAGGGGGACAATAACCATGTTCAAAATAGAAACAGAAGGATTGCATCTCCTTCATGTGGGGGATCTTGGGCATGTTCTTGATTCCCAAACGATCGAGAAAATAGGGAAATTAGATATCTTATTTACCCCTGTTGGAGGTGTATATACCGTGGACGCAAAAAAGGCTTATGAAAATGTCAAACTCTTAAAGCCAAGGATAGCTATACCTATGCATTATAAAATACCTGGGATGAGCCTAGGAATAGCCCCTGTAGATGAATTCTTATCCCTATTTCCAAAAAATGCGATAGAATTTGTAGGGAATTCCATAGCGTTTGACCGTGGAGATCTGCCAAGGGATACAAAGGTATGGGTATTTAATCTATGATGTCTAGGGCATTTTCTATCCTATCCACTTCCACATTACTGGTCTTATCTCCAACTATGGCCCCAAAATCGTTGGCAACCACGCTTGCACCCACATATAGGCTCCCATAATTAGCAGTGGATACATAAACTGGTACCCCAAATATCTCCTTCAGGGATTTTAACTCTTCCTCATCCACCTTTGGATGCACCACCATTCCCTTATTTGTAACTATAGCAGCGGAACCGACGGTTTTAATTCCACCAATTGTTCCCTTAATGACCTCCACATCTAGGGCATCTTCTATGTATTTCACAGTTTCCCTGTCAAAATCCACATGGACCAGTGCAGCCTTATCGTTGGCAAGAACATCATTTCCAATGGCATTTATCCTATCCTCTACAAAGAGAACGTTCATCCTCTCCATCAGGAATTTGACTTCTTCCTCACTGGCAAAATTGGTTATTACAGCCCCCTTTGAATTCATAACCATCAAACTTCCGATCAGAGGGGAGCCACCAAGCATGGTTAAATAGGCTTCAACATTCAGAGTTTTCTCAAAAATTCTCTTATCTATATCCATTTTTGGGAGAACCACAATCTCATTGTTGGCAGAAGCATAAACTCCCACGAAGGGACTCCCTGCTATGGATACTTTCCTTATCATTCAGGCATCAGTACTTCAACGGTGTTTTCTTCCTCAAACTTTATAGCCTTAACCGTTATCTTGCTTGGGGGCTTCTGTATGCCCCTCTTCCATATCTCTTCATTGACTCGATTGTCAATCCATACGTTTTCCACAGGAACCTTCATATGCCTTGATACGTAAATCTTTAGCAACTTGATGGCATAATTGGCCCTCCTGGTGCGGGGAACCATTTTGGCTTTTCTCAACGGAACGTTATATATCATTTCCTTCTCTGCCATATCCCTCACCTCACACCTTCAACTTATTGCGGCGCCAGTTCCTTCTGTGGGGATGAAATGTGAACTTCCTATCTGTGCGCATCATCACCCAAGCTGGAACTCTCCTATTGGAATTAACCTTCCTTATCAATCGCATTTTCCTTGCCACATGCTTATTTCTTGCCATTTTCATCTCCTCTCTATCCTTATCTCCCTTCTCTGGGATGTCAATCTACTTAATATACTTTTTAGCTCCTCATCGGTTATCATTCTTCCTATTCTGCCACTCTGGGCAAGCACGATGAGTTGGTTTTCTACAGCCTCTGCAAGCTCAGGCCTCACAAGCTTAAGCCTAGCAAGCCTCTCCCTGGCTTCCGGCTCCAATATCTGGCGCAATATGGCCTGTCTCGCAGCTTCCTCCTCAACCCTTCTCCTCTCTTCAACATCCTCTTGAGCTAGAGCCTGCTGTCTCATCAGTTCCAGCATTTTCCGTTTTTTAATTTCCTCTAGCTCCTTATCCTCCATACCTCCTCACTTCACATACTTCTCCATTTCGGGTTTTTCCTTAATAATAATGTCCATAACCTCCTTGGCTGTATTATCCAAGAAGGACTGTCCCTTGGGAGTGATGACCCTTCCCTCTTTACTCTTCTTTACATATCCCAAGGATTCAAGCTGCTGGAGTGCCTTGCGTACTATGGCTCTGCTTCCCTTTCTGGCCTTGTACCTCTTGGACCCCCTGTCTTCCTTACCCCCATACTCTGCTGCTAATCTCGAGGTGCCGATAGGGCCCATTATGTATATCTTCCTTAGCACGGAGGCAAGGCGCACATACCACCAGTCTTCCTGCTCAGGGCCACGCTCCTTATGCACACCGGTGGTAACCCATCTGCTCCATTCTGGAGGCTCTACCTTTTCCTTTTTCAACTTCTCCGCCACCGATTTAATCAGCCTATCTGGAGGAACATCATACACTGTAACCATATCAATCGCCAAACCGCCCTATACATTACCTATATAAGAGTATTTCGTTTGAAAATGGTCTGTCACATAAACAGAAGGGACATATAACTATCTGGCAGCATAGTTAAATTTGCGGGAGGATAAAGACTTGCCGAACAGTCTTTTGATAGAAGAGAAGATAAATCCCACGAGACATCTTTTGTATATCCAGATCTTTTGCTCTAATCGTTACTTTTCTGTGCCCATACAGCCAATCTTCTCGAAAATACGCCTTTAGAAAGTGTGGGCGAATTTTTGCGCACTTTAATCAGGAGGCCTATTCCATATGGAGAGATGAGCAAATATTATGCCGATATCCCCATTCCCCGCTTATAACTTTTTGGTATTTCTCCGTAAAAAAAGAATCAGCCTTCTTCTCATAGGCTTATACAACATAAACCGTTACCAAACTGCCAAAGAAAGGTGTTATTATAGACTTGAGATTCCTATCGACTCTATGTAGGTTTTGGTACTCAATAGGGCTATCTCAGCTTCTTCACTTCCAGTTGTATATTGTGGATAGTAATCGGGAGCATCTATTCTAATGGTCATCTCCACCACTACTGCATAATGCTCTGGAACATATACCTTTGAAATTACTTTGAATACTGCATAGTTCCCTGGAGTTACCTCCACCTCCCAAAATATGGAATTCCCTACTCTATTGCCCACTGAATTCCATTTGAATACGACTTGATTGTCATATACATAGAACTCAGACGGTGATTGCTTTTCAGAAGTAAATCCTGAATATCCGTATGTGACTGCTGTATCGGTAGGGTTAGCCTTATAATTAAAATTTCCAGCCACACGTTCAAGAATCACCTTTTGACCAATTATTTTTCCGTAATAATCAGAGGAATATACCCCTAAAGAGAGTTCTTCAAAGTCATAGATCCATGTGTTGGTATTTGTATCACCAGTGCTATATATACCTTTATACAGCGCCATATTGATAACTACTGTGTGAGCATATGGTCTTACGATATTAAAATAGTAAGATGCGTTTTCATTTGCTATGAGATTAAATTGTTTTGGTCTGGGAGGGGAAACTTCGAATCTCAAGGACTCATCATTCCTTGCTTCCATAATTCTAATTGACCAAATAACACTTATAATAAGGATTACAATAATAACAGCCCAAATTGGTTTGTAGTTTTTCATAGTAGATATATAGAATAAAAATAAATATAAAAATTTTCCTAATTTCTTTTTAAATGCTCTGCAAAGCCCTTCAAAAATTTGGTATTTTCTTATGATGGCATAAAATGTAAGATAGAAATGTAGAGAGCGAATCACTATATTGTAAGGTCTATCCTTCTTTTCTTCATTCATCTTTCTAATCTCATATCCTATGCAAGAAAGCAGTTCGAAAATACATCCTGGTGAGGGGATACGTTTATGAAGTATTTATATATGAGGTGCTCATTCCCCTATTTAAAGGTGGTTTAAATGGAGAATGAAATGGAGAAGGTTCAGATAGAAAATATAGTGGCTTCTACATCGCTTGCAGATAAGCTGGATTTGAGCAAAATCGCTCTCGCCCTTGATGGTGCTGAATATGAGCCTGAGCAGTTCCCCGGATTGATTTACAGGCTTCCTGAGCCAAAGACAGCGGTGCTCATTTTCCGCAGCGGTAAGGTGAACTGCACGGGAGCAAAGGATATTGAGAAGGTTGAGCAAACAATAAAGATTTTGGTGGAAAAATTAAAGGCCGCAGGGATTGATGTTTACGATAATCCAAAGATTGTTGTGCAGAACATTGTGGCTGTGTATGATTTGGGAGTGGAGCTGAATCTCACCCAGATAGCCATGGAGCTTGGCCTAGAGAATGTAGAATACGAGCCTGAGCAGTTCCCAGGACTGGTATATCGTATTGAGGAACCCAAGGTTGTGCTTCTTCTCTTTGGCTCTGGAAAAGTTGTATGTACAGGGGCTAAGAAGAAGGAGGAAATCGTAGAGGCAATAAAGAAGCTGAAGAAGGAACTGGAGAACGTTGGACTCATATGAAACGAAAGGATTAAATATCCCTCAAATATACAGGGAGTTGGTGACGGTCATAGCGGCGGGGAAACACCCGGTCTCATTCCGAACCCGGCAGTTAAGCCCGCCC
>CAYXLB010000022.1:0-13977 GCA_964465785.1 uncultured Thermoplasmata archaeon | reverse complement strand
CGTCTACACACACCTCAATACCTTTAACATTTTCTGGAAACTCCACATCCTTTGCAATCCTTTCTGCGAGGTATCTGGAGAGCTCCTCTGCTGTGGCGAGCTTGATATTTACAAGGATCACGTCTCCCTTTGGGAAGGTGTATTTTTTTCCTGAAAACTCTACCACTATATAATCCCCCTCAGTATGATGCCTTATATAATCCTCTTTTTCTGGAATGATGACCCTATGGTCCAGCTCCTCACATATTTCCCGAACATATTTTTTAAGGGCAACAAAATCGTAGAGTATGCAATCCTTTGTATCACCATAAATCCTTATGCGCACCCCGTAATCATGCCCATGGAGACGGGAGCATTTGTGATGGGAGGGTATGAAATGCGAGGCCGAAAACCTCAACCCAACTTTCCAGCCGTCTATTTCAAGCATCATAACGAGCCATGGGCATCTCTATTTTATAATTTTTCTCTTCCTCCCCTTATTTCATCCACAACCCTTGCCCCCTCTGCAGTTATAATCAGATCTGAGGATATGAGTCCCCTGAATTTCAAATCCTCTATTATTTTCTCTATCTCTCCAACCTTCAAATCCAAAAGATAGGAGATGAGAATGTTATCCTTCATCCCCATATAGAGGAGAAGGAGTACCTTTTTATGATTTTTGGAAATTTCAACGATTTTTTCGCCAATCATCTTGGTAAGTATTGCCCTCAATTTTAGGGTCACATCAAAATTTGCAGAAATAAGGGAGGTTAAAATATGTCTCCTATCTCCAAATTCGTAATGCTTTACCTCCAGTATATTACCCCGGGCCCATCCCATGGGTGGTGAAACCCTGGGATACTTATCCTTCTCCTCAATGGCTACTATATCGTCATATTTTATCTCAATGAACCTATCCAATTTTTTGAAAAGGATTCTTTTGTTTGTAAGGTAAATTCTTCCAAGTACCCATTTTTTATCATCATAGGTAGATCTATCCCTTCCGTATCCGAAGATATAATAAACCTGAGCCTGGGCGATTAATTTTTCCACATAAAAACTAAACCCTTATTTTATTTCTAATTTTTGGAGTTATTCTTTTCTCCGAAAATGTCGTCTGATGTATGGCATAGGAAATTTTGAAAATATTTAAATAGTATGAAGCATATGTATGACTAATGTCTGACAAATTTAGAGATTACATTGAATGGGAGATAGAAGGTTATCGTGGGCATTTGAGGGGTGAGAAGAAAAGTGAGAACACGGTAAATGAATACTCCCTCATCGTTAAAAATATGTTAAAGTACCTAAGAAAGAGGGCTGAGGACATAACCCTTACGGATCTCAATAGGTACAAGATGTATCTATCCACTCGAAAAAGGTACAGCAAGAATTCCTTGTATCTTGCTGTTAAGGCCATAAGGTCCTATTTCAGATACAAGGGATTGGACACTGCCAATAAACTAACTTCCCCCAAGAGGCCAAAACAGATGCCAAAGTATCTAAGTGAGGAGGAGGTCAAGAGGCTCCTTGAAGTATCGAGAGAGAATCCTCGGGATTATGCCATAATATCTCTACTTGCCTATTCTGGCCTGCGTGTTAGCGAGCTATGCAATCTTCGGCTTGAGGATGTGGATTTCAATGAAAGGGTAATCTATGTGCATTCTGGAAAGGGAGATAGGGATAGGATTGTTGTTGTGAGTGCCAGGGTGATAGAGGCAATACAGGATTATCTCCTCACAAGGGAGGATGATATGGAATATTTATTTTCCTCCCAGAAAAGCGAGAAAATATCGAGGGTTCAGGTTTTCCGGATAGTGAAGAAATATGCAAAGAAGGCTGGAATAAAGAAGGAGGTAACTCCCCATGTTCTCCGCCATACCCTGGCAACAACCCTGTTGAGGAGGGGTGTGGACATAAGATTCATACAGCAGTTTTTGGGGCACAGCAGTGTTGCTACTACCCAGATATACACCCATGTGGATGATGCGCTTCTCAAATCTGTTTACGATAGGGTCTTGCAGGAATACTGAGATATTTTAGCAAGGATGGTTTTTTCTTTAGAATTTTCGTAGCCACACGGGATGGATAGTCAATATCTCCGTACTCATTTATGACCTTTATTATCTTCTCATCGTTCAAATCCTCTATTATTTTATTGAATTCCTCATCCCTAATTTTGCGATATATCCTATGGAGATAAAGGGCTTGCCTCAACTCCTTGCCTATGCCATTCTTCCAGCAGGCTTCATAGGAGGATAGCATCTCTGCTGAGAAATCTCCCGCTTCTAATGCTCTAATTATCGTCTCTATTGCACACTTGGATGCCATCAACCCCGGATATATACCGCCCCCGCTTGTTGCCTTCACATGGCCTGCGGCATCGCCCACGATGAGCATACCCTTCTGATAACTTCTACTAACCGTTCCTATGGGTATTCCGCCTCCGGATATTGACAATGCCTTTGCATCTATATTTTTCAACAATTTTTTCAGAAATATCCAAGAGTTTCCGTAGCTAGCCAGACCAATTTTCACTAGGTCATCAAAAAGGGGAATTTTCCAAGCGAAGAACCCAGGTGCAATTTTTGAGCCAAGGTATATATCTACATTCTCCCCCTCGGAAACATCATATTTGGCTATTACCTGGGCTGCCCCTATAATCCTTGGACTCCTTATCCCCATGGATTTTCTAACAACACTGTTTATTCCATCTGCCCCTACGATTATTCTACCCCTATACTCACCCTTGGAAGTTGATATGCTTGGATATGATATTTTTTTAACCCTTTCCTTTAAATGGATTTCGGCACCTCTTTCTATGGCTCGCTTGGCAAGTTCCCTATCGAACTTAACGCGATCTGCGACATATCCCCTTATCCGTCCATCTCCAATTTTCAATATTGATCCATTAGGCGCATGGATGGTGGCGTATTTTGCCCCGTGCAATATTCCAATTTTTCCAACTATTTCAAATATGTGGGTGGAAAAGAGGCCAGAGCAATGGGATGGATTGCCTATATCGGGATGCTCTTCAAATATTGCCACATGGTATCCCTTGAAGGCTATTTTACCCCCTATGAATGTGCCAATGGGGCCCGCGCCTACAATTATGAGGTCATAAATCACATCCGTGTATTGGGAATAAACTTAATAAAATTTGGGAGCCATGCTGAAGGGATGAAGGATGCAATGCTATCCTTGGATATTTACGCTTGGCTTCAGGAAAATAGGGAGAAAATAGTGGATGGTTTCTTCAAGAAGATATATCAAATAGGCGAAAGGGAATTCCTTTTCAAAATATACAAGGGTGAAACTAGGGCGTTGTATGTGAATCTCAGGGGATGGTTATATTTTGAGGAAAAGGAAACTCCCCTTGAACCAAGTGTTTTTGTGATGTTTCTCCGCAAGAGATTCTCGGGGAGAAAAATAAAGGATGTTTACCAGCTCAACTTTGACCGTATAGTCGTTTTCGAAACCTTCGATGGATATAGGATGATCATAGAGCTCTTTGGGGAAGGTAACATAATTGTTGTGAAGGATGGAATAATTGAAAGGGCCTACTTGGAGAGGGAGTGGAGGCATAGAACAATAAGGAGGGGTATGGAATACACACCACCACCTCAGGCATTGAATCCAAGGGAAGACGCGGATAAATTATGTGAGGAGCTAAATTCCTCAAAATACGATATTGTTAGAACCTTGGCCAGGAGATATAATCTTGGAAAGTATGCAGAGGAAGTTTGTGTGCGAGCTAGTGTGGATAAAAATTCAAAGGGGGTAGATGCAGAGGAATGCGAAAGGCTAAAGGAGGCCATGGATAGCCTGTTTAATTTTTCTGGTGGTTATATCTACGATGGCTTCTTCTCCCCCCTTGAGCTGAGGATGTTTCCACAATGGAGGGAAAAATATGGAAGTTTCAATGAAGCCCTTAGAAAATATGTGAAGAAGGAAACCGAAGTTGAGAGTCCTGAGGTACTGAGAATCAGGCGCAAGATAGAGGAGATTGAAAAATCCATAGAGGAATTTAAGAGGGAAGAGGAGAAAAGCAAGAGAATTGGCGATTTAATATACGCCCATTTCCAGGATATGGAGGAACTCCTCAAGGGAGCACTTGAGGGTAAGGTAGAGTATGATAGGAAAAGAAAAATTGTTGTTGCGGATATTGAAGGGGAGATGATAGAGCTCCATGTTGGCAAGAGTGTTGGTGAGAATGCCTCCCTTTATTATGATAGGGCTAAGAAGATGAGGGAGAAGATAAAGGGTGCCTCGGAGGCCCTGGAAAGGGCGAAGAATGAGTTGAAGGGTTTAAAAAGGGAGAAAAAGAAGGAGAAGAGAAAATCTAGACGTCGTTTCTGGTTCGAAAAGTACAGATGGTTTATCAGCAGTGAAGATATTTTGGTTATAGCTGGAAGGGATGTAAAAACAAATGAGGAAGTCGTTAAGAAGCATCTTGGGAATAGAGATTTGTACATGCATGCGGATATCCACGGAGCGCCAAGTGTTGTAATTAAGTCGGAGGGGAAAGAGATAGGGGAGAAAACACTCTACGAGGCCGCCCAATTTGCGGTGAGTATGAGCAAGGCGTGGAATGCAGGCTTCGGGAATATGAGTGCATACTGGGTTTATCCCTCGCAGGTTAGTAAGATGGGGGAAAGCGGAGAGTATGTTGCTCGCGGTGCATGGGTGGTCCATGGAAAGAGGAATTACATACACAAGGTTCCCCTGCGCTTGGCCGTGGGAGAAATAGAGTATATGGGAGTGAAGATGGTTATGTGTGGGCCGGTGGATGCCGTCATTCATAGAAGTCAAAGATACCTTGTGATTGAGCCTGGGGATATAAAGAAGGATGAATTGGCCAAAAGAATAGCAAGGGAATTTGAAATATCCGTGGAGGAAGCCTTGAAAATATTGCCTCCTGGAAAAATAAGGATAGTTGAGAGGAGAAATGTAAATTTTGAAATTTGATTTGATGGAATTGAAAAATTTAAATACGAAAAACGTAATATACTTAACGAAAGGTGGTAGGATGAAACCCTTAAAATGCAACTTAATCACAAGGTGGAAATCTCTTGATAGAACACTCATTCCTGTGGACGATTTGGATCTAGCGATACTATGTGCCCTGAGGGAGAATGCTAGGATATCCAACCTGGAGCTTGCAAAGGAACTTGGGGTTAGTGAGGCAACGGTCAGAAGAAGGATAAGGATTCTAGAGGAAAAAGGCATAATAAAGGGATACGCAGCTCTTGTTAACTGTTATGCAGTGGAGAACAGCATCAAGGCCTTTGTATACATAAAGGTGGATAAGAGGTACATCGACAAACTGGCCAGTGATTTAATGAAGGAAAATAGGCTGATAACTCTTTATAGGATACTTGGGGAGTATGATTTATTGTGTGAATGCCTATTCCTCAGTATGAAGGAGTTGCAGGAATTCGTTGATAAGAGACTCAAAATGGAGGGGGTAATCTCCACAGTGACCCACGTGGTTTCCAAGGCCTATGCGCCCTGTGAATGGGTGGGCATATAAACTATCTTTTCATTTTCTTGCATCTCTTTTTCTGGGAGATTTTCATATTCTTCATTTTTTTACGAATATCGTTTTTTAACTAAAAATTTCAATCATAAAAAAACGAAAAGCATATATTTATTGGTGCAATTACCTTATATGGTGATAAAATGTTACCATTCATAATCACGACAATTGCAACATTCGTAACATATCTCGTCCTCACGGCGGGTAGCGGTAATCTTGGATTTTGGTCCCTTGAGGAAATAATTATGGGTATCTTTCTAAGTGTGATTGTGGGGGCGATTACACGCAATTATCTCTGTAAATCAAGAAATTACAGGATGCTGAACCCACTTCGCTGGCTTCTCTTCATTGTCTATGGTTTTGGGCCCTTCTTCTTTGCTATGGCCAAGGCAAACTTGGATGTAGCATATAGGGTGATAACTGGGAAAATCAGACCTGGAATAGTAAAGATAGATCCCAAGTTAAAAACGGATTATGGTATAACATTTCTGGCAAATTCCATAACCTTAACCCCAGGAACCCTTAGTGTGGATGTTGGCGATGATAATGTCCTCTATGTCCATTGGATAAATGTACCTGAGGGAGAGGAGAAGAAGGAATATGCGGATATAGAGAAGGTTTGTGGTAAATTCCCAGAATGGGCAAGGAGGGTTGCGGAATGATTGATATATGGTTCCTTACGGCCTTCATCTTAATGCTCTGGATATTCCTCTCCCTTTTAAGAGTAATTCTCGGCCCAACTGCTCCAGATAGGGTTGTTGCCTTGGATACAATAAATACCCTCATCGTAGCCCTAATGATCATATTGGCAGTTGCCTATAATCAGCTAATCTATGTGGATATAGCAATAGTGTATGCACTTTTATCCTTCGTGACGACCCTCTATATTGCAAAATATTTGGAGGGAGGGATTTAAATGTGGACGGACTACCTCATATACATTTTCCTAGGAATTGGTCTCACCTTTAATGGCCTCGGCTCCATAGGCCTACTTAGGTTTCCAGATGTGTATACTAGGCTCCATGCGGCTACTAAAGCTACAACCTTCGGCTCAATATTCACTTCCCTGGGGGTTGTAACTTGGGCCTTCACCCAATTATATCTAACTGGAAATTCCTGGAATCTAACCTTGGCTCTACATACAATTATTGCCATAGCTGCTTTAATTCTCACAAATCCGGTTGGTGCCCATGCCATTGCCAGGGCTGCCCATAGAAGCGGATTTTTGCCCAAGTATGCTGTAGTGGATAGGCTAGAGGAGGTGAAAAAATGATCTTCGAAACTCTTCTTCACGCGCTCCTCCTTATTGGGCTTGTTATCAGTGCGTATTTAGCCATTAGATATCGGGATCTATTGGCATGTGCAGTTGCATTGGGAGTATTTTCCTTTCTCCTCTCCCTTGAGTTTTACATTCTCCAGGCACCCGATGTGGCCATAGCTGAGGCAGGCATAGGTGCTGGATTGACCACTGCAATCTTTATCCTTGCCATAAAAGGAACTTCAAGATGGGAGGTGGAAGAATGAGAAAGTTACTACTTTCAATAGCATTGCTTGTTGTCGTGGCCTCTCTTCTATACATTTCAATAAATCCCGCTGATTTTGGCTATCCCACAGGAGATCATCTGGTATTTGGGCATCCCAAGTATTCGGATATGGATGATTATTTTATACATAATGGACAGAATCAAACAGGAGCCAATAATATTGTTACAAGCATAGTCTTTGACTATAGGGGTTTTGATACTCTGGGAGAGGCATCCGTACTCTTCACTGCTGTTCTTGCGGTTGGTATGGTTCTCAGGGCCCTAAGGAGGGATGCCAAATGATGAGCAAGATTGTTCGCACTCAAGCCAATTTCCTCTATCCTCTAATAATGATTTTTGGCTTCTACATAGTTGCCCATGGACATCTCACCCCCGGTGGAGGTTTTCAGGGCGGCGCAGTTATAGCCACTGGAGTGGCATTAATAGCCGTTGCCTACAGTTATAAAAATGTGAAAGCATGGATAAAGAAAACTAAATTAACGGGAGCAGAGGCCATAGGTTTGCTAACCTTCATTCTCACTGCCCTTTTGGGTATAGGCAGCTCCTTCTTCTACAACTGGCTGGCCAACAGCGGATTACTATTTGGAGAATCCGTACCATACGGTATAAATCCAGGATATCTCAATACTGCCGGTACCTTGCCTATAATGAATTTTGCAGTTGGAATAGAGGTTCTTGGAGGCCTCGGTGTCATAATCATGTACTATCTCCACTACATTAAGGAGGTGAGCAAAAATGCTGTTTAATCTCGTTTATATCACCGTAGCTGCAGTCATAATTATAGGGCTTTACGCGGCACTCTTCAAAAGAAATTTGATAAAGATTGTTATCGGCGTAAGCCTCATTGAGAGTGGTGTAAATCTCTTCTTGGTATCCTTGGGATATAGGGAGGGTGGCATCGCCCCTATTTATACCAATGCTCCCAGCACATATATGGTTCTCCCTACACCTCAGGCACTGACACTCACATCAATAGTCATAGGTGTTGCCACAACTGCTATGCTTCTATCCTTTTGCGTTGTGATTTATAGGTATTATGGAACATTGGATTCCAGAAAGGTAAGGAGGTTGAAAGGATGATGTGGGATTTTCTTGTTCAACATTCTCCGGCGCTTATAATCGCCATTCCGCTGCTCGCCGCCTTCGCCACACCCCTAATATCTAGGGTGAGTGCCAGAGCTAGGAATATTTGGGTTATCTTGGCTCTGGCACTCACAGAGATATTCGTAATAATTCTCCTTTATCAGGTGTACAATTTTGGCACCCAGGTTTATGTTTTCGGAGCGTCTCCTTATAACCTCACTGTTCCTCCGGATTCTGGAGGCATTCCAATAAGGATTGTATTTGTTGTTGATGCTATGAGCATTTTCATGGGCTTTACAGCCTCAACTGTGGCCCTGGCAGGGGTTATTTATTCCATATCCTGTGAAAAGGAGCAGACTGGCCAGGATAAGTATTACGCACTCCTGCTCCTCATGACCGTTGGTATGCTTGGGATGATGCTAACAGGGGACCTGTTTAATTTCTTCGTGTTTTTAGAGATTAACTCCCTAGCCTCTGCGGCCCTAGTGGCATATAGGGTTGATAGGGGCGTTGCTGTAGAAGCTGCATTCAAATATGCCATAATAAGCTCCCTTGGCGGCCTAATGGTTCTGTTTGCAATAGGAATACTCTATGGACAATATGATGCCTTGAATATGGCCATGGTTGCCTATAGGATGCAGGCCACGGGCTTTTCCAATTTAGATAAGATAGCCATGGCACTGCTAACCGTGACCCTCGCCATGAAGGCTGGGGCTATACCCATGCACTTCTGGGTGCCCGATGGATACGGCAAGGCTCCCGGAGCCATAAGTGCGATGCTTGTAACAGCATCTCAAGCATCCCTCTACGGCTTATTCAGGGTTAATTTTACAGTATTCGGGCTTGCAGCCAATACCTTCACCCTGGGTTGGTTCCTTATAATTCTGGGCGTATTAAGCATGTTTGTGGGAGTAACTATGGCACTGATACAGCACGACATAAAGAGACTTATGGCCTACCATGCCATCTCTCAAACTGGTTATATGCTCTTGGGAGTTGGCGTTGGACTTGCTACCCTCGGAACTGCAGCGTTTCAGCAGTATGGCTTTGCCGCCATGGAAGGAGGAATATTCCATATAATCAATCACGCCATGTACAAGGGTTTGCTCTTCCTTACAGCAGGTGCGATAATTTACAGGGTGGGCACTTCAGATCTTGACAAGATGGGAGGTCTTGGGCATACCATGAAATACACTATGATCTTCTTCATGATAGGTGCCCTTGCCATAGCGGGCATACCCCCATTCAATGGATTCGCCTCCAAGCTCCTCATATATGAAAGCGTGTATCAGTTCAATCCAATACTTTCAATTCTTGCAATGATTGTGAGTATCCTAACCCTTGCCTCCTTCGTAAAGGTATTCCACTCCGCATTTATGGGACCAAAGAGGCACGATGTTAAGGAAGTACCCTTACCTATGCTTGTGGGAATGGGAATACTAACGTTCTTCATTCTTCTCTTTGGACTGTTCCCCAACATTGCTATGCAATACCTTGTGACCCCTGCAGCAACTGCTCTCTCTGACCCAGTTGGATATATAACCAGAGTCTTGGGAGGTGTTGTCCCATGAACCTTGATTTCCTCACCCCATACGGCTTTTGGAATCCAATAATATGGCTCTTGGTGATATTCGTTGCACTCCTAATTGCATATTTAATATGGCTTCGAGGCAATCCAAGATATAAGAGAGGTACAGAGCAAACTAAACCGTTCCTCTCCGGCTATGCCCCAGAATCTAAGGAGGCTATGAGGGTATCCGCCTCCAATATATATTGGGGTTTCACCTCAGCCCTTAAGGGCTATTACGATTTCCTCAGGAAAATGCATACTGGAGATGTGAGGGACTATCTGGGATGGTATGTTGGCATAGTTGCAATAATGCTAATCCTCTATATTCTCTGGGGTGGTGCCTAATGTCCAAGGTTCCCACCAAGAGCTTTGATCGTTCCCTATGGGTATTTCATGTGAACACCGGCTCCTGTAATGGATGTGATATTGAAATTCTGGCGGCCCTAACCCCAAGATACGATGTGGAGAGATTTGGTATAAAACTTGTCGGCTCACCTAGGCATGCGGATGCCCTTCTCGTCACGGGTCCAGTTACAAGGGATATGGTGGATAAGGTAAAGCGTTTCTACGAACAGGTTCCAGATCCCAAGGTTGTCATCGTTATTGGCTCTTGCGGCATAAGCGGCGGTGTGTTCCACGAATCCTATAACCTCATGGGGCCTGTGGATAAGGTCATACCTGTGGATGTGTACGTGCCGGGATGCCCTCCAAGGCCAGAGGCCATAATAGACGGTGTTGTTAAGGCTTGGATGAAGCTGGAAAGATTAAGGGGGGAGAATAAATGAAAACTGAAGAGATTGTTGATAAAATAAAACAAAGGTTTGAATGCGAGGTAATGGTCAAGGAAATTCCATGCGGTGTGAAAAAGATAAAGAGAACAAATATATTTGTGGATATCAAGCGGGAGGATTTCCGCAGATTTATGGATTTCCTTTTCGAAATCCAGAATTATCCACATTTTTCCATAATCTCTGCTACAGATTTTGGAGAGGATATGGAGCTCCTCTATCATTTCACCGTTGATTATGGAAAGCAGAATGAGGAAAAAACGATATCCCTAAGGGTGAAATTGCCAAAGAATGACTTGAAAATTGAAACAATAACGGATTTGATACCTGGAGCGATGATATCGGAGAGGGAAATACACGAAATGGTTGGTGTGGAATTTTTAGGACTTAAGGATACCAGGCATTTCTTCCTGCCTGAGAACTGGCCAGAGGGCAAGTATCCATGGCGCAGGGATGAGACATTTCCAGATGATATGCTGAATAAATTGTATGAGACCTGGAAGGAGGATGATAAAAATGAGTGAGCATGCATACTCAATCCCCATAGGACCGTTACATCCCGCAATTCACGAGCCCATAACATTGAAGATAGATGTTGAGGGGGAAGAAATAGTAGGTGTGGATGTTTTTTGCTCCCAGGTTCATCGTGGCATAGAGTGGATAGGTATGAACAGAAATAATCCTATACAGAGCATATATCTGTCTGAGAGGGTATGTGGAATATGTAACATATGTCATCCATTCTGTATGGTCCAGGCTGTTGAAGATGCCTCCGGAATATACCCTCCAGAGAGGGCCGATTATATCCGCACAATAATGGCTGAACTTGAGAGGATACATTCTCATCTTCTGTGGGCAGGTGTGGCAGCCCATGAGATAGGATTTGACACAGTGTTCCATTACACTTGGGCCCTGAGGGAGAAGGTTATGGATCTGATAGAATACCTCACTGGAAATCGCGTTACCAAGGCAATAATGATGATTGGGGGAGTTAGGAGGGATATAACCGAGGAAGGTAAGAAAAAGATTAAGGAAGGAATGCAGTACTATTTAGAGAAATTCGCCAAAATAGAGGATATCTATCTCAACGACCCCACCATAAAGATGAGAACAAGGGATGTGGGGGTTTTAACGAAAAAGGATGCCCTGAAACTTTGTGCAGTTGGTCCAGTCGCTCGTGCTTCAGGCATTCCTAAGGATGTTCGCCAGGACTTTCCATATGGAGCCTATGCAGATTATGGTGTGCGAGCCATAACTCCCGATATTTACAATGGAGAAGTACATGGCGATGTGTTTGACCGCATAATAGTGCGCCTTCTGGAGGTTAAGCAGAGTGTAGATATAATAAACTGGGCAGTGGATAATCTACCTCCTGGGCCAATTTTGGCAGAGAAGAATCTTGTTAAGCTAAAGATGCTTCTCAAAAAGGCAGAGGGAGAAGGAATTGGACGCGTCGAGGCTCCCAGAGGTGAGGATATACATTATGTTCGATTGGAGAAGGGTAAGGAGCCCTTCCTATCCTGGAAGATAAGGGCCCCAACCTATAACAATGTGCTTCCCTGGATCCCCATGCTTCTGGGTGGCCAGATTGCGGATGTTCCTATTGTGGCAGCCAGCACAGATCCGTGTATGTCCTGTTTAAATCGTGTTACGGTGGTGGATGAGAAGGGTAAAAAGTATGAGATAACCAAGGAATATATGCATGAGTTGAGTGTTCGAAAAACAAGGAGGTTGATGCGCAATGCTCACTAATGTCCTTAATATTCTTTGGTATATTGCGGCC
Source organism: uncultured Thermoplasmata archaeon (assembly GCA_964465785.1). GTDB lineage: Archaea > Thermoplasmatota > Thermoplasmata > Thermoplasmatales > Aciduliprofundaceae > Aciduliprofundum. The sequence goes on along the minus strand of CAYXLB010000022.1, from coordinate 1,691 downwards.
ACATTCCTGGTTGCAATATTTGCCATACCCTTTGGGCTACTCACCAAGGGTATTGATAGGAAATTGGCGGCACATATGCAGTGGAGGGTGGGACCACCTGTATGGCAGCCCTTCTGGGATGTGAAAAAATTATTTCAGAAGGAAACAATAGTGCCAGAGGAGGCAATATCATGGTTATACAATGCCGCACCCATCCTCTGCCTTGCTTCAACTGTTGTTATCCTTCTTTACATACCTTTGGGACCATTTCCTCCCATTTTGGAAGGGCATGGAGATGTTATTCTCATCCTCTATCTCCTCACGATTCCATCCTTGGCAATGGTGGCCGGTGGTTTTGCATCGAGCTCCCCCTTCGCATCAGTTGGAGCCCAGAGGGAAATGGTCCTGATGATGTCCTATGAGTTCCCATTGGCCGCTACCATAATTGCCCTGGCTTGGAAGATATCCTCCCTATATCCTAAAGAGGCTGCATTTTCTCTCACTGCATTTTCCGTTCATCCCATTTGGAATATTATGGGCCCCTTTGGCATAATAGGAGCAGTTATTCTTCTCCTTGTATTACTCCTGGTAACAACTGGAGAGATAACCAAGGTTCCCTTCGATATAGCTGAGGCAGAAACTGAGATAGCCGAGGGCGTATTCGTAGAGTATTCTGGTAGAAATCTTGGATTATTCTACTTGGCAGATGCCGTGAAAACGGTGGTGATGTCGGCTCTTATAGTTGCCATATTCTTCCCCTATAACCTCTCACCTATTCTAACGCCCTATATATCAATTCCCTCATGGGGATGGGCCATTGTGGACTTCCTTTTCTTCCTTCTGAAACTTGAAATAGTGATATTCTTCTGTATGACCTTCATAAGAGTTTCTGTAGCTAGATTCAGGGTTGATCAGGTAGTCAAGGTTTACTGGGGATATCTCACCCTTGCTTCGTTGATCGCATTGATCTTTATAGCCCTAGATGTGATGCTGTGAGGTGATAAAAATGATGTTCTTTGAAGTTTTAAAATTACTCTTCAAGAAACCCTTTACAAACAAATTCCCTGTGAAGTATGCGCCCAAGAATACCCATGCCCTCATCGAAAAGGTTCAGAGGGGAGAGATAAAAATCAATCCTCCAGTAGAGACCCCTCCCCACTTCCGTGGAAAATTGGAATACGATATTGATGAATGTGTGGGATGTGGTCTCTGTGCCCAAGTGTGCCCTGCCCATGCCATAGAATTGGTTAGGGATAAGAAATGGATCATAATGCACTGCAAGGATGGGGCCAAGCTTGCAGCACCCTTGAAAATAAAAATATATGTATCCAGATGCGTTTTCTGCGGCCAGTGCGTTGATATATGTCCCCGCAAGTGTCTGAAGATGAGCGATGAATTCCTGCTAGCCAATGAGGATAAACTGGCAGAGAATCTAATCATTCCTGGACCCTAATACCCTTTCCACTATCTTTTTCATGTCCTTGGCAAACTCTGTTTCAAGCAGTTTTGGGGGATTCCCTATCACCCTATCGATATCATGATCAAATTTAACCTCTCCCAGGTAAGTGATTTTCTTCTCCTTTGCCACTTCTTTTAAAATGCTTCTGTCCCTAACCATATTTTCTATCAACCCCAAGATTCTCATTTTCTGCTCAATGAGGAGAGAGAGGAGCTTTTGAACAACGTTTAAGGTGAGGGGCGAAGGTGTTGCC
>CAYXLB010000021.1:0-14641 GCA_964465785.1 uncultured Thermoplasmata archaeon | reverse complement strand
GATTATTTTGTAGCTCGAGTTATGCCAACATCCTTTACAAGCACGTAGGGCACAGATACGGGGATGTGTACCTCCCACCAGTGCACATGATAAAGCTCCTTGCCCAGCGCCTCTATGCTTTGCAGTATTCTCTGCATATTATCGCTCACTCTTATGTTTCTTATGGGTTTGAGCTCTCCGTTCTCAATCAAAAATATCCCGTCTCTGGGTATGGTGGAGAAATCTCCAGCTACATAGCTCTGGAACCTTGTGTACCAGACGTTGGTGATGTATATTCCCCTTTTCACCTCGGCAAACAGCTCATCCTTTGTATGCTCTCCAGCCTCGAGTACAACGTTCCAGGGATGCGGCCTTACCAACCCGGCATTGGCAGTGCTCTCAGCCCCGTATTTCCTAGCCATGCTGGTATTTAGAAGAAAAGTTTTGAAAACACCGTTCTCAATTATCTTCGTCTCCCTGGTAGGCACACCCTCATCGTCAAACTTGCGTGTACCGTAGCCATTGGGCATGTCACCCACATCTCTAATTGTAACCCTCTCAGAAGCAACCTTCTGGTTGAGCTTGTTTATGAAGAATGAAAAACCCACCTCCGCAGCATAGGCAGAGCTCATAAACCCCACATAGGTGAGCAGGTTTCCAAAGGCAACGGGGTCGAATATCACATCAAACTTGCCCTCGGGACCCTGCTCTGGATTCTTTGCAAGTTTGGCAATCTGGCCCGCCTTTCTGCCTGCACTCTCAGGATCGAATTTATCCAATATTCTCACAGAGTTCGTGCCATGCCCGCTCTCTAGATCACCAATAAAGGCTCGAACACTTATTTCAATGCCCGTGCCCTCGTCCTCAGCCTCTACACCATTGCTCGTGCTAAGATATATCTTGTTATGATCAGTGTAAAGCACTCCTGCAACACGCTTAGCACCCTCTTCAAGGGCCGCATTTATGGCACTCTCCACATACTCGTTGGGCTCGTCGAGCTCTACTATGCGCTTGTCATAGGTCTCGGGTATGTCCCTGTACTGGAATGGCCCATCTGCTATGCCAAAATAATCCTTCTTGGGCTCCATGGTTGACAGCGTGGAGTGCAGAGCCTTTAGGGTGCTTTCAATACTCTCATTACTCATATCCGTGAGGGTGGTGGCGGCTATGCGCTTATCCATCTCAACAAACAGCTGGGCAGTCTTCTCGTGCCAGAACTTGGCTACGGTTATCTCGTTATTGGCAAACCGTACCTGTCTCCTGCCAAGCTCTTGGCTGAGCACGACAACGTCTCCAAACCCCAGCTCCTTGGCCTTTTTCAGTATGAAATTGTTTATCTCAAACATCTTCATCACCTCAGGGCCTCCTTAACACTATATCTCTAAGCCTTGCATGCGCTCCGCCCATCCATACGGGCACTCCCTGGCCCGGCTCTCCCTTGCCACAGGTGCCCGCATAGAACTGCATATCCTTGCCCCTGGCATCTACACTGCTCCACAATGCCTTTGTAGTTATCTCTAAAATGGGTTTTCTCACAGGATGCTTGAGCTCTCCGTTCTCAATGAGATAAGCTTCCCTTCCAATGTACCTCTGCTGATAGCGACGATCATCTATGTTCCACTCGTTGAAGCTCACCATATACACACCGAGCTTTATATCCTCAATTAGCTCTTCAAAGCTGTGATCTCCCGGTGCCAAATAGGTATTGGCCATTCTCACAATGGGCTCACGCTTGTAGCTTATGGCTCGAGCTGCTGCGTTGGAGTGCATCCCCAATTTGGCCGCATACTCCCTATTCATCAAAAACTCGTTGATTATACCGTTCCTTATCAAGTACCTGGGCCTGGCTTTAACACCCTCATCATCATAAAGGTAGAACCCCCAGCTATTGGGTATGGTGGGATCTTCTACAACGGTAACCTCGTCGCTTCCAATTCTGTCCCCCAGCATATAGGGCTTTACAAAGCTCTCTCCCGCCTGGGCCGCTTCTCTGCCCATGATCCTATCGAGCTCGTAGGGGTGTCCTACACTCTCGTGCACGGCTATGCCTGCAACCTCTGGGCTTATAACGAGGTCAACCTTGCCCTGGGGAGAGCTCTGGCCCTCATAGATAAGCTTCTTCAAAGCTAGCACATCCTTGCGGGCCCAGTTCCAGGGCGCATCCTTCTCAATGAGCTCTAATCCACCTGTGTAGGCTCTCTGAATGAAGGGTGCCTGCTCCATCTGACCATTCTCGAAGACTACCAGATTGTAAACTATGGATACTCGAGGAATCAGGCTCTCAATCTCCGCACCTTCCGAGTTCATAAACTTCCTGGACCATAGCTCGTCATTGTACATCAGATAGCGCATGGGCACATTCACACCCGTATCCTTTACCTCCTCTTCGATCTTCTTCAGCAGCTCCATCTTCTCCTCTGGCGCGTAATCGCGAAGGTCCTTCTTCATCTTCACCTCATAGTAAACCCTGTGAAAATCTTCCTGGCTAAACACCACAGGCTCCCTTCGAACCTTTGCCGCAGCCCTAGCAAGCTTCACGGCCTTCTCCACAACCTCCGCAACCTTCTCCCTGGTTAGCTCGTTGGTGCTTGAGAAGCCCATGCCTCCGTTTACAAGAACTCTTATCCCGATTCCCTTCTCAAACTTTATCTCCAAACCCTCAGGAGAACCGTTCTTCATAGATAACGATGTGCCCCGCTTCTCTTCAAAACGAGCCTCTGCATAACTTGCGCCTAGACTTTGCGCCTTCTCAATTGCAAATTCTAAAATCTCCATATTCATCACCCACTATTGCACCTTAATACAAGAGTTAAAAGTATAAAATTCTTTTCACAGGGAGAAGGTTTATTAAGCACCCACGTCCATAACCCCCTATGATTCTCATTACAGGGTCTTCGGGGCAGCTCGGCTCATATCTTGTGGAAAGTATACCAGATTCTCTTGGACTGGATATACGCAGATCTAAGTACACCAAAATCGTGGCAGATATAAGGGATAATCTAGATTATCTGCTGGAGAATTACAAGATCAACACCATTATTCACGCCGCCGCTCAGGTAAGCGTTGTGAAAAGCGTGGAAAAGCCCAAACAGGATGCTGATAACAATATTATAGGCACCATAAATCTTTTAGACTACGCTCGAAGATACGATGTGGAGCATTTCATCTACATATCTTCCGCCGCAGTTTATGGCGAGCCCGAGTATCTACCCATAGATGAGGAGCATCCTACAAATCCCAAGAGCCCCTACGGCCTGAGCAAACTAACAGGAGAAAAATACTCGCTTCTCTATGGTGAGCTCTACGGTTTGAAGGTTGCTTCAATTCGCCCCTTTAACATATTCTCACCCAGGCAGGATCCAAACAGCCCATATTCGGGAGTGATCTCAATATTTGTGCATCGTGCCAAGGAGGGTTTGCCCCTCATAATATATGGAGATGGAGAGCAAACGAGAGATTTTGTGAACGTGCAGGATGTTGTGCAACTTGTGAAGATAGTCATGGAGAAAAAAGCCACAGGCATCTACAACTGTGGCACGGGAAAGGAGACAAGCATAAACGAGCTAGCCAATATAATCGTGGAGCTTAGCGGAAAGGATGTGGAGATCGTGCACAGCAAGCCCCGAGAGGGAGATATAAGAAGATCCTATGCAGAGATATCCAGGGCCAAGGGCATAGGCTATGTTCCAAGAACAAATCTAAAGGAAGATTTGAAGAATTATTTTTTCTAAACATCCCATGGGTTTAAGTACCAGCAACCCCACCTATAACTTGGGAGGTGAAATAGATGGCAACAGAGAACAGAAAACTCAGCGATATGCTCAGTGAAATGTACAGGGACAGGATAAAAGTCACCGATTCAGAGAAGTTTGCACAGCTTGCAGGCAGACACGGATTTGAGCATATAAGCCATAAAGAGAACGGATCCTTTGTTGTTATGGATACGGAGAGCAAGAAATATTTCCGCGTGGATAGCAATAGAGAGTTTGTAGAAATCGAGAAACCCTGAGAAGGTGGGAATTGAGCTAATCACTCAATTCCTTTTTTAAAAAATAAAAAAGTATGAATTAGTGTTTTCTGCGTCTCAAAATCACTCCCACGAAAAGAACTGAAAACATTAAAACTAGTAAGCTAGATAGTTCAGGTATAGGCGTTGAATTTTTAAGTGGATAGTAATCTTTGGCACCTGTGTCTCCATCCAGAACATAGGGCCAGTCCACAATACCGTCCTGCGGACTCTGATCATTGGAGTTGTTATTATTTGCCCAGTCGTTCCAAAAGTTGCCATAACCATGTGGAGTTCCCGATGTGTTCCAGTAATTGTGAGAATAATAACCTTCGTAGCCCTGCACGTGCGCCGGATCATATGTATCTGTGGCACCATTGTTGTAATAGAATGAATTGTTGTAAATCCAGCTGTTGCCGCAGTAGTTAGAGATGTATATCCCATATCCTCCAGAGCTGCTCACCGTATTATCGGTTATAAGCACATTGCTCACTCGATAGTAGATATAGATTCCGTACTTGGCCGAACCGCGTATAGAGTTACCCGAAATGATATCGTGATCTGTCCAGTAGATATACAGTCCGTAAGAGCCAGAGGTTGCAATAACATTGTTGGTGATACTCACATTATGAACCACACTGTAACCTTCTATCATCACCCCAAAATCCCCGCTGTTGAATATCCTGTTGCAATCCACGGTTATATTGTAAATCTCTGGCGATGTGTCAGAGGGGGCGCGTATGTAGACTCCATTGCGGTTGTTCTCTAGCAGAGAATCGGTGATGGTGACATCGTAGGTGGCATTGTACACAAAAACCCCATATGTGTTGTCGTGTGCGCTCACATTCTCCACAATCACGTTCTTTGCCTTCTCAATCCTTATGCCTGAAGAGCCGTTGTAGACTTCACAGCTACGAATCAGCAAGTACTTGGTAGTGTTGAAGATGTAGATCGCTGCGGTACCGTTGCCATCTATCGTATAATTCTCGATCACATAAGGATCACTTTGGGTTCCAGATCCCCCTGTGACCCCATGGGCTGGATCGAACTGAGAATCGTCCTGTATAAATATGGGTGCGTGGGAGGTCAAGCTTCTATAGAGATCTCTATTCTCAGATACATACTCCAACTGTGCCAAATTTACACTGCTAGACACTATTAGAATTATCCCCAATAGGAGAAATACAAGTCCAGATATTTTCATATATTCACCCCTTAAGGCAATCCCCTAATTATAAATCCCATATTTTAAAATTTCTGAAGATTAATCAATATATCCTGCTTCCCGTAGCTACCGAACCCTTGACTCTAGCACCTGGTGCAATTGCCACATTGGCACCGATCATAGTGCCCACGTCTATGCTCACGTTTATTCCCGTATGCACATTATCGCCCATAATCACCCCGAGCTTGCGACGATGGGTCTCAATTAGCTTACCCTTCACGGGCACCTTAATGCTCTTCTCATCCAGCCGCAAATTTGCAATCTTGGTACCGGCTCCTAAATTGCAGTTCTCGCCAATTATGCTATCACCCACATAGTTGAAATGGGGAACCTTGGTGCCATTCATAATAACAGAGGCTTTGATTTCGCACGCGTTGCCAATATGACAGTTATCACCGATCACCGTGTAGGGACGAATGTAGGCGTTGGGCCCTATTTTGCAATTCTTGCCTATCATTACGGGACCCTCAATATAGGTGCCGCTCATAATCCTCGTCCCCTCTCCCACACAAACCTTGCCTCGAATAACTACATTATCCTCCACTTCACCCTTAATCTCACATTGGATCTCATCAAGATACTTGCTAGTTGCATCTAGCAGATGCCAGGGCATGCCTATATCGAGCCATAAACCATCGTATTCTACAATTTTCACCCTATGCTCCTTTGCAAATAGATTAATAGCATCCGTGAACTCAATCTCACCCCTGGGAGAAATCTTAACTTTTTTCAGATAATCAAATATTTCACGCTCAAAAACGTAGACCCCTGCATTTACAAGTCCTGAAGAGCCTGGAACCTTCTCCTTTATATCCTCCAGGTATTCATCACCCACCAGCAATCCGTATTGGGATGCATCTTTCTTGTAAACTCCCAGAACTGCATTTTTCTCATTTATAATCCTCTTTAAGGCATCTTTATTGAAGAAAAGATCACCATTTACAATTAAAAATCTCTCATCCTCATATTTGGATGCGTACATCACCGCATCGCCAGTACCCCTGCGCACATTCTGATACACATAATCCAGCTGGGCACCCCTATATTCATAATTGTATCTCTCAGCTATCTGACGCCCCTCATAACCTATAAGTATGGAGATCTTCTCTATTCCCGCATCAACAATCGCATCGAGAATATGCTCAATTATGGGCTTGTTTCCCAAGGGGATCAGGGGCTTGGGCCTGGTATCCGTCAAAGGCCACATCCTGGTGCCCTCTCCAGCCGCAAGGATAAATGCACGCATAGGAAGAGATAGGAGTTGTGATATAAAACCTCTTTGAATTATTTGGATGCGTTAACTTCCATCTGTTTGCTTGTAAAACAGAGCCACTACCAGAAAATACAGCCCAAGCCAGATGGCAACGGGTACAAGTACTCCAAGCATGGTGAGGTTGGCATCATTGCACCTTGTGAGGGCGAAAGCACCTAGACCACCAGAAAAAATGAATATGAGGGACACTATTGTCAAAATTTTCCTATCTCTTTTTGTTTTCACAACATCATTCCAAGTGCCTTTCTTTTCAAAATAGTAGAGAAGATAAAATCCAAGGGCACCACCCAAGAACCCTGCTATAAGACCTAAAACAAATATGGTATCCATTCAATTATCCTCCATGGCTTTGAGAATCTCTTCAATGATTTTCTCAGCCCTTCTTTTATCCCTAGCTTCCACAGTTATGCGGACCTTGGGCTCGGTTCCTGAAAAGCGAATCAAGAACCATCCATTATCCAGGGCCACGCGATAACCATCCACACGCTCAACCTGATACTCTTTTACAAATTCTTCTATCTTCCTCTTCATCCTCTCCCTATTCTCATAGCCTATGCTCCTTCGAAGCGTGTAGTATTTGGGAAACTCTTGAACCATGGCATCCAAATCTTCCCTCATGGCTATCTCTGCAAATTTCAAAGCGGCATAGATGGCATCGGGCGTGTATCTCCAGGAGGCAAATATTTGTGTTCCGCTGTTCTCGCCCCCAAACTCCACATTCTCCTCCTTCATCTTAAGCGAGACATTGGCATCTCCCACCCTGCATCTTACAACCTCTGCAAAGTTCTCAAGAAGCATGGAGGAATCCACAGGAGCAACTATTCTTTTAAATCCTAAAACCTTGGTAAATATTGCAAGAATGTAATCTCCACCAAGATAGTTTCCAGAGGGGGTTATTGCAATGAACCTGTCGGCATCCCCGTCGTGGGCAATTCCCAGATCCGCCCTCTTCTCCCTAACCATCCTTTTCAATATCTCCAGATTCTCCGGGCTTGGCTCGCTAGGGTGCCCTGGAAACTTACCAGAGGGGTGGCAGTTAATTGTTGTAACCTCAGCCCCCAGTTCCCTTAGGATGAATGGGGTAAGCACACTACCTGCTCCATTGGAGCAGTCTACAATGACCTTCAAATCCAATTGCCCGAATTCCCTTAAAAGTGCATCATAATGCTCCTGAAGCGCGTTTCTCTCTTCCCATTTTCCCACAGTATCCCAATTTTTCACCATACCCTTTCTCTCAAGAGATCTCATCTGCTCATCACTGAATGCCGAACCATCGGGGTTCCAAAGCTTTATACCGTTGTAATCTGGAGGGTTGTGGGATGCGGTTATCATCACCCCCACATCATAGTTCTTGGCGGCATAGGCCAGTGTGGGTGTTGGTACCTTACCCCCATAATAAACATGGGCACCTCCAGCCATTATGGCACCTGCCATGGTGCTCAGAAGAGAATCGGATGTCTCACGAAAATCCGATGCAATTATCACCCTCTCAAATTCGTTTCCTATGCTCAAACCCAAATCATGGGCTAGGGCTAACAATTCCGTTCCCCACTTCATCCTTATCCCAGATGAGCCAGAAAACCTCATATTCATCACTCCACCGTAACACTCTTTGCCAGATTCTTGGGCTTATCTATCTCCCTTCCAAGTATCCTGGCAGTATGGTAGGCCAAGAGCTGTAGCACTACGACATTTACAAAGGGTGAGAGCAGGGGCTCTGTTTTTGGCACCCTTATCAATGTATCCACATACTTCTCCACATCCTCATTGGGAGAGAGGGCAATTACATAAGCATCCCTTGCACTCACTTCCTTTATGTTTGAGAGCATCTTCTCGTAGGTCCTATCCTCTGGAACAAGCGCAATCACGGGCAACCCTTCATCAATGAGGGCCAAGGGTCCATGCTTTAGCTCTCCCGCAGGATAACCCTCAGCATGAATATACGAGATCTCCTTCATCTTTAGGGCACCTTCCAGGGCAATGGGATAATTCAATCCCCTGGCAATATAGAACATGTGTTCCCTGTCCTTAATCCTCTCTGCCTCCTCGGCTATTCTGTTTTCAAGGGTTAAAGTATTCTCAATATGGTATGGCACCTTATGCAATGAGTGCATAAGTTCCTCGTATCTTTTTTTAGATATGCTTCCCCTTTCCTTGGCAGATTGGAGGGCAAAGTAATATAAAACCATAAGCTGAGATGTGAAGGTCTTGGTTGCAGCAACCCCTATCTCTGGACCCGCATTGGTGTATAGAACCCTATCTACATAATTGGTTATGGAGCTCCCCACAACATTGGTTATCGCCAGGGTTAGGTTTCCCATACCCTTTGCCCTTCTTGCAGCTGCTATGGTGTCTGCAGTCTCTCCACTTTGTGTGATTAGAATCGTAAGCGAGGAATCCATAACCTCGGCCCTGTATCTATACTCTGAGGCATAGTATACATCCACGGGAATGTGCAGAAGTTCTTCCAATACGTATTTCCCCACAAGTCCAGCATGATAGGAGGTGCCGCAGGCAACTATGGTGATTTTGTCAAAGGGGATAGATAGATCATTTCGAGAGAGGAGTGAATGCAGGGTATTATCCACCGCCCTTGGCTGTTCAAATATTTCCTTGAGCATGAAATGCTCATAACCCGACTTTTGGGCATCCTCAATGCTCCATTCTATGCGCTCAACCCTCTTATCTATCTTTTCCCCATTAAAATCAAAAACCCTAACAAAATCATCGGTAAGCTCGCAAACCTCACCATCCCTTAAAACCACAACGCGATTGGTATATTCCAAGAAGGCTGGTATATCGGAGGCGATGAAATTCTCATGGTCTCCAATTCCTATAACCAAGGGGCTCTCATTTTTAACCCCAAGTATCTTCCTCTCATCCCTGTGGATTGCAACTATGGCAAATGAACCCCTTAATCGGGATATGGTCTTCAAGAAGGCATCCATCAAATCTCCTTGGTAATACTCTTCTATTAAATGCACTACGACCTCACTATCAGTATCGGATGCAAAATTATGACCCTTCCCCATGAGCTCCTCCTTTAGCTCCATAAAATTCTCAATTATGCCATTATGAACAATGGCAATATTGCCATCACAGTCTACAAAGGGATGGGCATTTCTATCATCGGGAATTCCATGGGTAGCCCATCTTGTGTGCCCTATCCCTAGGGTGCCATCAAAATCAACATTCAAATTATCTATGTATCCCTTTTTCTTTTCCACATTTATACCATCATTGACTATGGCAACTCCCGCAGAGTCGTAGCCCCTATACTCAAGTCTCTTTAGCGATTTGAGAAGAACCTCCCTGGCACTCCTGAAACCTATATAACCAACAATTCCACACATTCTACCTCACGCTCTCATCGCAGGCAACATCCCTTTCCAGGACCTTCAAATCGGAGACCTTGGCATTGGAACCCACGCTTACTCCTGGATGCACCACAACCACCGAGCCAAGAATGGCACCGTCGCCTATAACTGCCCCACCTTCGATCTCTATTATCTCCCCTTCCACTATTTTCTCTCTCCTGCCGGATATGGTTATGAATTTTGTACCTATGCTTACTTCCCTTCCTATTATGCTATCCTTTACGAAGGCATTGGCAGCTATTCTGGTATCGTCCATGATTATGGAATTATCCACATAGCTCAAGGCACCTATAACCACTCCTTCACCTATGCTCGTATCCCCTATAATCACACTATTTGGACCGATGTCACAATTATCTCCTATCCTCACATTCCCCCTTATGTACGAGCCAGCGCCTATCCTCGTATTCTCCCCTATCTCCACATTACCCAATATTATAGATTCCTCTATCTTCCCAGCCAATTTTCTTACATTACCCCGAAGGGCATATGAATTGAGATCCAACAAATCCCAGGGATAAATGGCATCCATCCACCCACAATCCAAAACCTTGATCTTTACATCCATATAGTTGAGAATATCTGGGAGCTTGTATATCTCCTCATTCATCTTCTCTTCAATGAAATTAAAAATCTCGGAATCAAAATGCCCCATCCCGGTGAATACCAGGGCAGTATCCTTAATCTCTGGCTTTTCTCTAATCTTCACCAACTTCTTTCCCCTTGCCTCTATAACCCCATACCTTGATGGCTTATTGCTATAGGCCCCTATTATTGTGTTCACCTCAGAGTTCAGAAGCTCTTTCACACATTTTGAGGTGATCATATTATCCCCATAGAGGAGTAGAAACTCCTCATCGGTTCTGGCCTGATACAACGCATGGGCAGTTCCCAGCTGCTTTTTTTGCATAACATATTCTATATTAACTCCAAAATCGGTACCATTGCCAAAATATTGCTTTATCTTATCCGCCTTGTAGCCCACAACAAGGGTTATGTCATTAACATCATTGCTATGAAGTGCCTCTATAACATACTCCAGAATTGGCCTATTTCCAACAGGTAACATTACCTTTGGCATATAGGAGGTCAAGGGTCTAAGTCTGTAACCCTCCCCCGCTGCCAGGATTATTGCACGCATAGGTATTGAAAAGAATGGGAGTATAAAAAATTACCCACCTATAAGCTCAAATAGGGCAAAGTAAATGGAGAAGAGAAGAAGGAAAATTCCGTATGCTCTGCGCAGCTTCTTTTTGTCCATATTCACCGTTATCCAGGCCCCAAGATAAGCTCCAGGAATGGCACCTATGGTTAATCCCAGGGTTACGAGCCAGTCAATATGCCCAAGGTACCAATGTACAATGATGGATGGAATGGCCACGAAGAGGACCATGGCCATGGAGGTACCTATGGCCCTCTTTATATCCATTCCAAGAAGTAGGAGAATCGGAACCATCATTATGCCACCACCGTTGGCCAGCATACCAGATAAAAGGCCTATTACAAATCCTGCCAAGAGTATTATCCAAATCCTTTTTTCAACCTTTCTTGCTTTATCCTTGAAAAACATAAGCCTGAAGGATACATATACAAGGAATATGGCTGTTAAGAACATTAGGGTCTTCCCATCTATGTATTTGGTGAGATAAGCCCCAATAAAGGAGCCGGGAATTATAACAATGAGCATCCTTTCTACCAAGCCCCAGTCAATGAATTCCCGACTTTCATATCTCTTGGTTGCAATTAGGGATGAGAGGAGGGTCATTGGTAAGGGACTTGCCAAGGCAAAATATGGAGGAATGAGAAAGAATACCCTCAATATTGGCGTGCTTATGGAGCTACCTCCAAATCCAAACATTCCTCCAAGAAGTCCGATAAAGAGCCCTGCAATTATCAGAGCTATTAAACTCACGGGTGCAATATGTGCTCCATACTAAAATAATTTTGCAAAAGCATTTTATAAGGGGTTATCTATTCTTCACCATGTTTGAATTCGGGCCCATAAAATTAAGGGCGTGGGAGCGCGAAGATTTGAAAAGGGTGCACCAGTGGGAGAATGATTTTGAGACCATGCTTTACTCTAGAGGAATGCCCCATCAGACAAAGAGCTATGATCAAGTTGTGCAATACTATGAGGAGGAGATGAAAAGGGAAGATAGGCTCCATTATATAGTTGAACTAAAAGAAACAGAGGAGCCCATAGGAACTGCTGTGATAAGGCTACGCACATGGGGAGGTGTGAAAAGGGGAAACATTGGTACCTATCTGGATAAGAGATACTGGAATAAAGGTCTAGGCAAAATAATAACCCTTGCCCTGCTTGAAATATCATTCTATTATCTCAATCTTGAAAAATGCGAGGCTTGCAGCGTAGAGTACAACAAACGAGCCCACAAGGTTTTAGAGGATTGTGGATTCAAAAGATACTCGGTTAGCAGAAAATCTGTATACCTATTTGGTAGAAAATGGGACTGGTACTGCTTCGATATTTTGAGGGAGGAGTATATAGAGAAGAGGGAAGAGCTTCTAGAGAAATATCTGGGAGATTACGCAATGGATTATTTGAAGAGCACCTCACTCAAAGGAACTTGATCTTCTTATTTGCCTTGAACATAAGCACCTTCTTTGGTGGAATTATTATCCTTTCTCCAGTCCTGGGGTTTGTGCCCCTTCTTGAGGGGCGATTTTTCACATAAAACATTCCAAACCCGCGGATGTTTACACTATGACCTTCCTTTAAATTCTCAACTATTTCCTCCAGAAAAGCATATATTATTCTCTTTGCCTCTTCGGGGGTAGTTCTGACCCTCCTGGCAACATTATCAGATATTTCATTTATCCCAACCATTTTACCAGCCAATTATAGTTATGCATCCCCATGCATATATACTTTATTGCGAATTTTCAATTTTGATTTTTCACCCTGTATCTTATCTCCACCTCTTGGATATCCTCAACCCCCTTAAACGCGGAGAGCATGCCAGAGAGGGTCTTTATAACTATATCCTGGGCAAAGCGCCCCATGTATATTTCTTTCCCATTTACCCTTACACTTATGAGTGCATTGGGATTCCAGTAACGACAATTTTTAAATTCATCCTTCCCACCATATATTGCTTCTGCCATCTCCCTGCAGTTCCTATGGTCACATTCACCACAGTTGAAATTCGGAAGCTCCTTCATTATTCTTTCTATGGCAAGTTCTCTGCCAATGTATTCAAGAACTTCTTCAATCTCTGGGTCTCTCATTATACAACCCTCGCATTCTGCCTCCCCCAAACAAATCTTGGGCAAGTATTTGTATTTCTTAAATCCCTCCACAAGAACAATATCATAGTCCTGGAGCTCTTTGAGAACGGAAAAAAGGGATGCTGGCTCCTTTATGTGGATCTCCTCCTCACCAACAAGAACAACCTCCTTTGCACCTGATTCGCGGAATCTTGCACTATCCTTCCCTTCCATATCAACACCATGGGGCGTGTGCTTCACAACTGCAATCCTGTATTCCCTCAATTTCTCAATAATTTCTGATATCATCGTTGTCTTCCCAGAATTTGAATAACCACAGATGCCAAGATACATTTAATCACCCCATAGATGGACCTCCACCTCTTCATCCTTTTCAACGAGATCAACATTTGCTGGAATTATTATATAACCATCGGCATCTGCCATACTTGTTATGGCACCTGATGTTTTGTATGCAGGATGGGCATAGCCATCCTCAAGCCTTACTGTGAAGAACTGCATCCTTCCAAGGGTTGATGTTATCCTCCTAGCCATCCTTGCCTTCACAACCATTTCATTTCTGGGTGGCAACCGAGCCATCTTGCGTACCGCAGGCCCCAAAAATTGATACGAGTCGTTGAGACAGGAAGTGGGAAATCCAGGCATACCAAATATGACCTTTTCTCCCCTAGCACACCATGTGGGTTTTCCAGGCTTTATCTGCACACCATGGAAGAGTATCTTGGCATATTTCTGCACAACATCGATGAGAAGATCCCTATCGCCTACGGAGGACCCGCCGCTGAAAACAACCATATCATATTTCAACGCCTCCTTCAGCTTTTTCTCTATATCTTCCACATCATCCTGAACAAAGGGAAATATCACTGGCTCTCCACCGTTTTCCCTTATAACGGATGAAATGGTGTATGTGTTCACATCGTATATCTTTCCAGGTTCCATCTCCTGGCCAGGAACTATGAGCTCGCTTCCAGAGGGTAGAACGGCAATTTTGGGCTTTTTGTATACCTTTACCTTGTCAATTCCTAAAGCGGCCAAAACACCAATTTTTGGAGGATTTAAATACGTGCCCCTCTTCAAAACAACCTCCCCCTTCTTTATATCCTCCCCCTCGGGGGCAACATCGAATCCTGGATGCACAGGCCTATAGACACGGACAACTCCATTTTCCTCCTCTGTGTCCTCCACACGTACAACGGCATCAGCTCCTCTTGGAATCATAGCCCCTGTGGCAATTTTTATGCATTCACCCTTCCCCACCTCCAAGTCCTTAAATTCTCCCGTGTTTATCTCCCCAACAAGCTTCAGTTCCTTGGGCTGGTATTGCCCTGCACCATAGGTATCCTCCGCCCTTACCGCATAGCCATCTTCTGCAGCCCTGGAAAATGGAGGGACATTTATGGGTGCTACTATATCCTCCGCAAGCACACGATGAAGGGCACGGAGAAGGGGCACTTCTTCCACTTCCTCCATGGGTTCAATATTCTCAAGCACAATTTTTCTTGCTTCTTCAAAGGGAATTAGATTTGTAA
>CAYXLB010000020.1:0-14786 GCA_964465785.1 uncultured Thermoplasmata archaeon | reverse complement strand
CCGAAGAAGGTACTGAAGAAGAAACAAAAGAGGAGTAATCCTCTTACAATTTTTCTTTTATTTTTGAAAGGTTTATTTCTAGGGCGATTATGGGATATCCAAGTTCAAAGTTTTCTATGACCTGTGGATGCACTTCTCCAAAGAATCCGAGTTTTTCTCCATTCTTCAAAATGATAGCACATCTTCCAGGAATGAAGGAACTGTGTTCATAGGGTTCTATTCTATAGTTTTCAATTTTTAAATCCCTTAATATGGCTTCTGCATAGGACTTGCTAAGGGTGAAACTTGCTGAGGAGTCAATGTATATGAATGCCAAATGAGTTTCCTGCCTCTCCCTAATAACCTTTCCGATTTCAAATATCTTCTGTGGCAGATCCCTATGCTTATTCTTTTTTAGAATTTCAAGGAGGGACGGGATGATCCAGCTTCTCAATGTGGTCCCATCTTCGGTTATGGGATTTTCTATCTCCACGTATCTCTCCAAAGGTACCTGCATCCTTTCATACTGAGTTTTAAAGGATGTTATGGTGAGTGTTGTAACCTCAGAAAATCCCAATCCGAGCATAATTTTTCTTACAATATCTTCCATTTCATTTATTAAACTTCCAATTTTTTCCTTTGTTGGAAGCTTTGCTTCAAAACTTCCATAACCATAGCCCTTAGCAACATCTTCAATTATATCAACTGGATGAAGAATATCCATACGATAGGGAGGAATGAGAACCTCTATTTCATCGCCTTTTATCTTAACATCGTATCTCATTCTTTCCAGAGAATCGATTATTTCATTATCGTGGAAGTTTCTTCCAAGGAATTTCTTCAGGTACTCCTTTTTAAGTGACATTTTTTCATATTTCAAATCTGGGAGCTCTAACTTAAACTCAGGGTATATTATTTCAACGCTTCCAATCTCCCCTCCCCTATCCGCAAAGGAACACACGAGAATATTTAGTACATATTTGAGGACATTCAAATCCGTCCCCGTTATATCAATAAAAATATTCTTAGTTTCTGGTGTGATTTGGGTAAGAATCCCATTTATTATTGGGGGAAAAGAGAGTACATTTCCTTTGGAATCTAAAATTATTGGATATTTTTCCTTGTCCCTTAATATATGCGCATACTCCACACCTTTCGGATGTTTTTCCAATATCTCCTTCAGGGACATATCATCCTGAAATCCAAGGGGTACGAATTTGAAGTTCTCATCCTTGGGCACATAATAAAATGGTGGGACTACCTTATCAAAATCGTGCAATCCAATTGCCAGCTTTTTTCTTTTCCTTCCAACCGTCAAATGTAGTTTTTCCTGAAAATCCATCATACTCTTTATCATACTCTCATCCACAGAAACATTCCTTATGATAGCTCCAACAATGAATGGTCTAATTTTCTTCATTCCCTCGTCCACAAAAATTTTCACCCCTGAGCTCGTAGCATCATATTTTGGAGCCCCTCTCTCGATTCCCCAGAATCCCCTTATGGCACGTACGACCCCTTCAACCGTATATAAATCTGGTCTATCTGGAAAGAATTCTACCCTTATTTCATCATCATCGAAATCCTTTAGATCTGCACCAAGCATAGATATTTCCTTAATCAGGCGTTCTTCATCAACATTAAATTTCCTAAGTTCTTCCCTTTGCAATCTTATAACGGGCATAAGATAGTAAAAAGAGGGATTGTAAAAAAACTTTACCTTAGTTCTTCAAGTGCAATTTTAACAGCTTCCTTGGGTGTAGATGCGTGGATGTACTTTCCCTTTGTGAGCTTTTTCTCATCCAAATCCCATGAATGCAGAGCAACCACAGTTTTTCCCTCATTGAGCGCGAAGGAGATTTCCGAGAGTGTTCCCACATAGCCATCTATGGCTATGAGCACATCGGATGCCCTTACCAATAGGTGATTTCTTGCCAATCCATAATATGTGGGTATTGCCACATCTATGTATGGATTCGCTTCCTCCTTTCCATAGGGTAGTATCCCTATTGTTAATCCTCCTGCATCCTTGGCACCCTTGGATGCGTATAACATCACTCCACCAAGACCACCGCATATTAGGGCATTTCCACTTTTTCCAATGAGGTACCCAACTTCATAGGCAACCCTGCATAAATCATTTTGGCAGGATGAGCCTCCTATAACCCCTATATTTTGCATCATAAAAAGCAGAAAGAAATGATAAAATTAAAAGGTTTTGAAGGAGGATTATCTTCTATAACTCCTTCTGTAATAGCTGTTGTGTCTACTTTGGTACTGTCTTTCGTGCTCTTCAGCACTCATATCCAGTTCCTCATTCACTTCTCCAATTTCTTCCTCACTCTTTTTTATGCTTCCATACTTCCCCACATTCAGGCGCATATGGCCACGCACAAGGGAAATATACCCATTGTCTACATAAATTGTTTCGCCTTCTGAAACAAGATCTGCCTGGTCATTCCAGAGAGACATAATAATTGTTCCAGTCTCATCGCCCACAACTGCTTCGGTCACATGCTTTGTCTCTCCATATCTAGTGTTTATCTCCTTTGGCTCTCCCTTATGTAGAACCTTTGCCAAAACATTAACTCTTTTGGCATTTGGGTTCAAGTCTTTTATTTTGGTTAATTCTTCCATTTTCTACACTTCCTATTTCTTTTTGCCTTGCGGCAAACCCTCTAAATGATGAAGGTATAAAAAGCTTCCTATTGTCATGCTTTATCATGGCATGCTCAAGGAAAGTTATTAAATATTTTGACATAATTTCATAATCGAGATGAAGATAGTGCCCTTGGGGATAAAGAACTTGGATATCTTTATTCCGGGAATTAGAGACGAATCGTTGAACCTTATTTACGGTCCACCGGGGGTTGGAAAAACAATATTCGTTATGCAATACCTCTCCAGTGGTGCCAAGAAGGGAGAAACCGTGCTATATATATCCCTTGACCAGCCTGGATGGATGGTAAAGAAAAATTTTGAAGATTTTGACATATTTTTAGACGAGATACATCTATTTGATGCTGTACCCATAGTCTCTGGAAAGGCTGAAGTTAAACCTGTAAGGGAAGTAACTCCAATTGCGAAGCCCCTGAAAATGAAGTATGCCACTAGGGATAAAAAGATGTTTGAAGCTGATGTCCTATCGCTCAAGGCAACCTTGAAGAATGTGTTTGACCGAACTAAATTTGATAGGGTGGTTGTTGATTCCATAACAGCCCTAAGATACTTCTATATGAGAGGTTTGAATCCAGATGCAGGAGTTCATTCCTTTTTGCATTTCTTGGAGACAAGTTCCAATAGTGCAGTTTTGGTAACGGCAGAGGCCTATGATGATTTGGTAGCTGAGAAGCCCATGATGGATTCCGTCTTCTATTTAAATTCCAACGAAAAATCCTTTGAGTTCAAGATTGAAAAAAGTACCTTGGGGTATTCGGTAGATAAGATACCATTGATTTTAACAAAGAACGGCTTCTCAGTGGAAGAAAAGTTCTACCTTAAATTTGTCAGGAGGAAATCTAGATGAGGGTGAAATTCGGGATTGCAGGGCTCGACAAAATGCTTGAAGGTGGGTTGTTAAGGGGAAATACCTATCTAATAGTAGGCGGGACGGGAACGGGAAAGACCCTACTTGCTTCTCGCTTCCTCCTGGAGGGATTGAATAACGGGGAGACATGCCTCTATATCTCTGTGGATAAGCATCCATCCATAGTTTTGCAGAGAATAATGCTTGGTTTCGGATGGAATCTAAGTAGGCTAAGGGTTATGGATGCAGTTCCAAGTGAAACTCTATATTCCACTGCCCCATCTATAAAGGATATTACTGCCAAGGGTGAAATAAGGGCTGCCTATGATACCAAGGGGAAGGTCGAGAGGGGCGGCTTAAGTGTTGAGGGATTGATAATAAAGGTTAGCAATGAGCTAAAGAAGGGACACATAGATAGGATAGTACTGGACTCATTGACAGTATTCAAAAAATTTGCCGTTGAGGAAAGCAAGTCGATGCTAAGCATACATAGATTATTCACATTTTTCCAGAATGCTGGTGCCACCACTCTAGTTACCGTTTCCAATGATATGGATCTAAGAGGGGAGATCTTACTAAGCGCGGGTGTTATTGAGCTCGTTAAAAAATCCACCACCGGTGGAGAGGAGAGGTATGTTAAGATACTCAAGATGAGGGGCTCAAGTTATGATCCAAGGCCCAAGAGGATGTATATTACGGAGGATGGAATATTCGTCTTAAGATGAAGTTTTATATACCCATAAATTTATAATGTTTCAATGAGCTATGAGATTCCTGATGAGAACGAGGTAAAAAAGATAATATTGAAGATTCTTTCTAGGAGGGGAATAGTTGAATCTCAGGCTGAATTACATAGGGAAGTTTTAAAACATTTGAATAGGAAGAATAAAAACTATAAGCTAAGCGCAAAGAGAATGAGAATAATTGCCCTTCAATCTGGAGAGATTAAGATTGAGATAAGGTATAAGGTAAGTGATAAGACTATAGAGAATATGGACAAGTGTCCCGTTTGTGGAGGTAGAATGGTGAAAATTGAAAACTCTACCTTGAATGGTGGAAAGGTTGTAATAGGATTCAAATGCCTAAGCTGTCCATACTGGACAGGAAAACAGTTGCGTATACCCGTGAGGTATATATTCAGGTATTCTCCTTAAACCCATCCAACCCTTTCTAATTCCCTATCTTTCTTGGTTTTCTTTTTAAATTCCTTATAATGCTCCTTGCAAAGATGCACCTTTGTTCCCCTACCCTTTAATGTGAATATTTTTTCTGCCTTCTTTCTTGCCACGGTTTTCACAGCCTCCTTATCACATCCTACAACATCGCATATTTTTTCGGCCATAGAACTTCAAAAGTTCAATATATAATAACCTTTTCCTTCTGCCCACGATAACTTTAAAATAAAAGTTCCTATTATGCACGATAAGGTGATGCTAAATGGCCACATTCAAGGTAGTGATAAATGACCCTCAGACGGGAAGATCGTATCAAAGGGAGATTACAGGCACTAAAGCAAATTCCCTTATTGGTAAGAGGATAGGCCAGGAGATTGATGGTGTTTTTGTTGACCTCCCTGGATACAAGCTCCTCATTACTGGTGGTACAGATAAGGACGGATTTCCTATGAGGAAAAATCTACAGGGAGCCCGAAGAAAGAAGCTCCTTCTAAAGGGAGGCATAGGATTCCATCCCACAAGACCAGGTATGAGAAAGAAGAAGATGGTTCGTGGCAACACCATTTCAGCGGAGATAGTGCAAATAAATATGAAAATTGTACAGTATGGCCCTAAACCCATTGAGGAGGCCATAAAGGAAGGTGAAGCATGAAAATACCAAGACAGCCTGAGGTAAATATCGGTATGGTTGGTCATGTGGACCATGGAAAGACCACATTAACCAAGGCTATAACGGGGAAATGGACCGATACCCATAGCGAGGAGATGAGGAGGGGCATAACAATAAAGTTGGGTTATGCAGATGCCGCCTTTTACAGATGTAGGGATGTTGAAGAGCCTATGTGTTATGTATCCAATCCAGATAAATGTCCCAATGGGGCTGAATTATTGAGGGTTGTATCCTTTGTGGATGCTCCTGGACATGAGACACTTATGGCAACCATGTTGAGTGGCGCGGCCATTATGAATGGTGCTTTGCTTGTTATAGCAGCCAACCAGAAATGTCCACAACCACAGACAAAGGAGCATCTTATGGCTCTGGATATTGTGGGTGTGAAGAATATTGTTATTGTGCAAAATAAAATTGACCTGGTTGATAATACCAGGGCTAAGGAAAATTATATGGAGATAAAGGAATTTGTTAAGGGCACATCAGCTGAGGATGCCCCAATAATTCCTGTTAGTGCCCATCACGATGCCAATATTGATGTTTTAATTGAAGCTATTGAGAAGCACATTCCAACCCCAAAATTTGACCCTTCTAAACCACCACGTCTCTATATTGCCAGAAGCTTTGATGTAAACAAACCGGGCACCCGTCCAAAGGATTTGACAGGGGGAGTTATTGGAGGCTCCTTAATTCAGGGGAAATTCAAGATTGGCGATGAGGTTGAGATTCTACCCGGCTTCTATGTTATGAAGGGGAACAAGATAGAATGGGAGCCCATATATACAGAAATTGTATCCCTTATGGCTGGGGGAAGGCACTGGGATGAGATAAAACCAGGAGGCCTTGTAGGGATAGAAACGAAACTAGACCCTGCAATTACTAAGAATGATGGATTGATAGGCCGTATGGCCGGGAAACCAGGAACGTTACCGCCTGTTTTGAATGATATAACAATGGAAGTTCATTTGCTTGAAAGGGTTGTGGGTTCAAGGGAGGAGTTGAAGGTGGAAAAGATAAGAACCAACGAGCTTCTCATGCTCAACATAGGCACCCTTGCAACGGTGGGGATAGTTACCAGTGGAAGAGGAGATACTGTGGAGATCAAGTTAAAATATCCAGCAGTTGCAGAAAAGGGCCAGAGGGTAGCTATTGGGAGAAAGATAATGAATAGGTGGCGTCTTATAGGCTACGGAATAATTGAATGATCACTCACATTCCAATTTCGTTTGGTGCTGTTCTTTGTTTATGAAACCCTTTAAATTATATCTTTCCACAACCAATTCCCATAGAATCTGTAAATATTCTTGGTTGTAGCTCTTTGTTGGTATATAGGCGGAATTATTTCTTGGTATATTGAAACCCTGTTGCATAAGGATCTCTAAGGCTCTTTTTCTCTCATCTCCCACAACCTTCTCTCTATGCTGGGGTATTCCTACATTGCATCTCTCCAGTTCTCTCATAAAAATTGGACGGTTAAACAATTTGTATAGGGTATAAAGGGCTATATCTGAGGCATTTTCATCATCCACCCTTCTTGCCTTCTCCCCTATAATCTCGTATATTGTTCTCTTCCTCGTTTGCTGTATGCTATATACCTTGGCAGGTTTTATTATCCTCTCCCGTAGTATGCCCAAATCCGTTAATGCCTGCAAATATCCAGTTAAAATCAATCTATGTTTTTTAATACCTCTCTTCTCTAATTCCTTTGAAAGGCCATTAATAGACCTTCCATCCTTGCCTAGGATTTCGATTATCACATCCTTCAAAGGCTTCTCAACTATCTCTTTCCCCATGAAAATCTCTGATGTAATCGGCAAGGCTCTATAAATAGGTTTTGATTTTTTATAGAATGAAAATTATTTTTCAATTTTTAATTTTAGCATAAAACGATTATATACAAAATCACAATTACCCACTATGAAGAGGCTACTTGTGATATTTCTCATCTCTCTCCTGCTGATATCATTCATGGGGGTAAATGTATCCGCGAGATCAGTTAAGATAGATTATAAGGGGCAAGAGGAGATTATGGTGAGGGGACATAGGGCAATTTATCTCAACTTCACACTTACAAATGTATTCAATAGGAGTCTTGATGTGGAAATAACGGTTCCATATTCCCCCGATTACAAGGTTAAATACCTGCCCTCTCAAGCCTTCAGAATACCCTCCTATGGGATGAAAAATGTTTCTATAATTATAACTCCCCAGAATGGTTTGGAGAGGAAGGAGATAGACCTCGTGATAACCTTCTCCATTTATGAGGTGGATGAGGTAGATCCTATAGAAGAGAAGGATGTACATATCACCATACTCATTATAAATCCATCTTGGTTCCTGCAGCCTATAATAAACTGGGTGGGTGCCGAAGATAACTGGATTGTCCAGTTCTTCATAACAGTCCTCTTTTGGTTAATTGTGGGTGCCATCTTTGTATTTGGGATTGCCCCTCTAATAAGAAAATTAACACATAGAACCAAGACCAAGATAGATGATATAGTTTGGAATATCATAAATGTGCCAATTATAATTCTTCTCTTCGTTTACGGATTTGTAGAGGCTATGGACCTGTTACCAATAAGCGCCCAGCTCATTTCTCTGATAAACAAGATCTACGAGGTCACCTTAATCCTAGTTATCACCTACCTAATCTATAAAATCTTCCATGACATAATGATATACGAAACTAAGGAACTGGCAAGAAGAACAAAGAGCAAATTGGATGATATACTTTTACCTGTAGTTGAAAAGATAGGGGACATAATAATATTCATAGCTGGATTTCTATGGCTTCTCACAGCCTTTAACATAGATATCACAGTATTCCTTGTAGGTTTGGGTGGTGTGGGTCTTATAATAGGCCTTGCAGCCCAAGATGTTTTGGCAAACTTCTTTGCGGGAATGCACATACTTCTGGATCATCCCTTCTCCATTGGTGATTACATAAAATTGGAGGGGGTAAACACAGTTTATAGGATAGAGAAAGTGGGTGTTCGCTCTACAAGAGCCTACGATGTATTTAATCATGAGCAGGTAATTATACCAAACAAAATGCTTGCGGGAGACAAGATAATAAATATGATGAAACCCGATGAGATGGGTAAGGTTAAGTTCAGTGTTGGCGTGGCCTATGGTGAGGATGTAGACAAGGTGATGAGGGTGATAGAGGATGTTGTAAACTCCCATCCGGAAATAATAAAGAGTGAGGAGAAGAAACCCTTAGTAAGGCTTGTGGAATTTGGTGATTCATCCCTCCACTTCCTTATAATTGCTTGGATACCAAATATAATGGACCAGTGGCGTGTAGCCCATGAGCTTAGAATAGCCCTTTATAATAAATTTAGGGAAGAGGGCATTGAAATACCCTTCCCTCAATTGGATGTGCATATTAAGGAGATGCCATAAAGGATTCCCACAAATAGAGTGAGGGAAACGCTAACTCTATATTTCCACAATCATACCCATCTTTGCAAGCAAAATTCGATATTTTCCGTTGATCTTCTCATCACCCACGAGGATGCAATATTCGTCCTCTATGAGGCAGTCCGTAAGTATGGTGTCCCCCCTTCTTTGAACTTCTTGAGAATCCTCATTCAAATTCCGTCTTTGGATACACTACCCTTCCATTCACGATTGTCATTTTAACATTCAGCCCGTTGAGGGCATAAACTATGTTGGATACTATTGTATCCTTTTTTAAGGGCAATCCATTGGGTTTAGGATCAAGAATCACAATATCCGCCAATTTTCCAACTTCCAGACTGCCTGCATTTAAACCTAGGGCCTTGGCAGCATCTATGGTGGCAAAATCTAAGACACTCTGGGCATTTGTAATGCTAGCATTCCACCTCTCATTTTTGTGGAGAAGGGCTGCAAATTTCATCACCTCAAACATGTCGAGGTTATTATTACTCACGGCGCTATCCGTACCTAAGGTGATAAGAACATCATTTTGTATCATCTCAGGGAGGGGCATTGCTCCACCATTGGCCAGCTTCATATTGCTTATCGGATTATGGGAAGCTTTAACTTCCCTCTTGGCTAGTATTTTTATCTCGTTAAGCGTGAGCCATACAAGATGTGCTGCTATTATCCTATCGTTTAAAAATCCTATTTTTTCTAGCCACTCTACAGGCCTCATCCCTGTCTTCTTTCTGTGTTCATATACCTCCTTTCTTGTCTCGGATATGTGAATAGTTATAAGGGTATCATATTTTTCTGCTATCTCCTTTGCCCCCATTAATGTATCCTCATTGCAGGTATAGACTGCATGGGGCGCTATGAGGGGGGTTATAAGTTCTTCTTCTCTGAAATCCCTTATAAATTTCTCAGCGTTTTTTAATGGATTCCCCTCCTGGGTTGTTATTTCCTCATCTACCACTGCCCATCCCAAATATCCACGGATTCCCATCTCCTTCACTGCCCTAGCAATCACATCCTCATCGGAGTACATATCAAGGAATGTTGTGGTCCCTGTTCTGAGCATCTCTTCAATCCCAAGTCTAGCTCCCCTGTATATATCCTCCCTATTACGTTTTGCCTCCTCCTTCCACACTATGGAAAGAAAATCTTCAAGATCAACATCATCGGCTATGCCACGCATATCCGTCATGGCCACATGGGTATGGGTATTTATCAATCCGGGAATTACAATTTTATTTTTCCCATCTATAATGTGATCGGCCTCCACATTTACTTTACCCATGTCTGCTATCAGGCCATCCTCCAGATATATGTCTCCCTTAATAATCTCCCTTTTCTCGTTCTGGGTCACAAGCCAGGCATTCCTTACTAGTATGCTCATGGGGGAAGTAAATGAGTTTAGCGATTTATAAATTTGCATACCAAAAATTAAATCCTATTATTGTATTAGCCCTCCAGTGACGAGGATAACCTTCTTGGGAAGTGGCGGAGGTAGATTTACAACAATTTATCAGATTCGTGCAACAGGCGGCGTTTACATAGAGGATACCATAAAGATCCATATAGACCCTGGACCTGGAGCCTTGGTACAGATGCATAGATTCCATATCAATCCCACTAAGACTGATGTTATAGCCATAAGCCATGCCCATACTGACCACTATACCGATGCCGAGGTTCTCATAGAGGCCATAACCAACGGAGGTACCAAGAAGAAGGGCTTGCTTATAGGCTCAAAAAGTGTAATTGAGGGTTACGATATCTATGAAGGTGTCATATCTAAGTATCATATGGGCTTGGTGGATAAGGTTGTTAGTATGCAGGCTGGAAATGTTGTGAGATACAAGGGATTAAAGATAAAAGCTACCAAATCATACCATAATGATCCCACCACCATAGGATTTAAAATTGAAACATCAAACGGTATAATTTCATATTTGGCCGATACAGATTACAATGAGTCCTTGATAAAAGCCCATAAAAATGCTAGGATACTCATTCTTCCGGTTACAAGACCACTGGGGGCAAAGATACCATATCATCTGAGTACCAAGGAAGCTGCAGAAATTGTTGAGAAAATAAGACCTGAAATAGCCATACTCACCCATTTTGGATTGAAGATGATTGAGGAGAATCCAGATTTCCAGGCTGATTGGGTATGGAAGGAAACGGGAGTTAGGACAATAGCAGCCGATGATGGGATGGTTTTGGAAATAGGGAAGGATATAGAGGTTATTTAGATCGGAAGTATTTATCTTCTTCAAGCAATTCTTCCACAAGTTTATAGAGCTGCCATTTCAGGGAGGTGGGTGTGGTGGTGGCAAAGATTATGTGCTCCCCTATGATTTTTCTTATCTCTCTAATCCTATTTCCAATCTCTTCCTTTGGAACGTCATGCATTATCACTATCCTCTGCTCACCAAATCTTGTATAGGAAGTTTTGTTCTTATCCTTTATTATGTCTTCCAAGACCATATCCGATTGGCTCTCCGAAATGGGCAAAATTATATCCCCTACTGATTTTTTTATTTTTTCCATTTCTTCCTCAGGAAATCCAATAAGTAAAA
This sequence comes from uncultured Thermoplasmata archaeon, assembly GCA_964465785.1. Lineage (GTDB taxonomy): Archaea > Thermoplasmatota > Thermoplasmata > Thermoplasmatales > Aciduliprofundaceae > Aciduliprofundum. The sequence continues at coordinate 3,446 of CAYXLB010000020.1, read as the reverse complement.
GCATTTACATCACCTCTGCTTGGCTACTATTATTGCACGATGTGCATCTTCTTTAAACTCTCTCAATCCCAGCATATCTAAGGTATCGGTTAAGGGTACCCCATACTCCTGATGCCATCCCCTCAACCTGTAAAATTCCCTTCTTGCCTCCAGAAAATCTTGATAATCAATGAATGCAGCATTACCCTTTGCAGGCCCTTCCTTCTCTGGCTCCCACCATCTTTGGGGTATAGTATCATCCTCCCTTGGATTTAGGGAGCCTAAAACATTGTATATCCTTGCGATGCTCTCGATTCTCCATCCAAGATTCTCCAGGTCTACATACTCCCCAGTTACCGTATGATAGAATTCCCTAAGTTCATCCACTTCGTATGGGAGGAATTTGCATACCCCAAGGGAATCAAATAGGGCATCCTTGTCTCTGCTCTCTATCATGGATGGAACAAGTTCCTTTGCAGGCCCTTCGTTGGGCAATGAGTGGGGATGGGGCCAGCCCCTGAGATGGGAAGCTCCCACATCTGCTGTGGCATAACTCAGGGCATAGGTCCTCCTTCCCCGGGGATCCCAGGCAGGGCTCTCCATACCCTTGACATGAACGGCATATTCTTTTCCCCTATTGAGTATCCCGGCTGCCCTTTTAACTCCCTCTGCCAAGATTGCACCTATTCCCCTTCTCTGGGCAATTACTTTGAGAAGTTTCTCCTCGGCCTCATAATCTCCAAATCCTTCAACCTTGAATCCTATCTCCTCCTCGTGCATCAAACCCTTCTCCACAAGCTCAAAGAGCCATCCTATAATATTTCCAGAGGCTATGGAGTCAAGCCCCAAATCGTTGGCTAGGTGATTGAAATAGGCTACCTTTTCAAAATCAAACACCCCTGTAGCCGCTCCAAGCATAGCTATGCTCTCATACTCAGGCTTTAGGAAGAATTCCTTCCTGTATTTCACCTTCACATATCTTGCGCATTTAACGGGACAGGATTTGCCATGTATGTATTCCTCAGGCTCAACCTCATAACTCTTTACGATTTTTCCGCTCAATTTTTCAGCCAATTCTTTGGGTATATATGGTCTCTGAAAATTGTATGAGGGAGACATGCCGCTGAAGGAAGAGGAAAGCAGTCCATTGGTTGTCCCATATTCTCTTAGGTCCTTCAATTTCTTATCTTCCTGATATCTTTGATAGTATTTTCCCTTCATATCATTCCATTTTTCCCTATTGTAGATTTCAATCTCAAGTGGGTTCTTTTCAATGGCAACAGCCTTTAACTTCTTACTACCCATGACGGCCCCTAATCCCCCACGTCCAGCGGATCTCTCCTTATCAAACATAATATTGGCAAATCTCACGAGATTCTCCCCTCCAGGCCCTATTGCAGCTACAGCCATATCGCCGTGTTCCTTCCATAGAATATCCGTGGTCTCATACACTCCCTTGCCCCAAAGATGCTCACCATCTTTTATCTCTACCCTATTCTTATTTACAAGTATATACACGGGTACGTCGCTTTTTCCCTCAATTAGGAGGGCATCGAATCCTGCTCTTTTAAGCAGAGGACCAAATCTATCCCCTGCATAGCTATCATTAATTAGGCCCGTTTCAGGGGAAATGGATACCACTGCCACTTTACTGGCCCCAGGGAGTAATCCGCTTAGGGCTCCAGGAACAAAGAGAATCTTATTGGAGGCACTTAGTGCCTCTGTACCTGGCGGCACCTCCTTGTAAAGGAAATAATAGCCAAATCCCTTTCCACCTATGAATTTTTTAATCACATGATCCCCTATATTCTCATATTTAACTTCCTTCTTGCTGAGATTTATCCTAGCAATTCTATTATTGTATCCTATCATTCTCTCACCCCCCAACAAAATGGATTCCTCGTTTAAAAGGTTTATCCGATATTTGAAATCCTTAAATATCAATAAGGCATAGATGCATTATGGAATACCGCGTGATAGCGGAGACCTATGAGCGTATAGAGGCCACAACAAAAAGACTTGAGATGACCGATTATTTGGTAGAGCTCTTTCACAAAACTCCACCAGAGATTATTGACAAGGTCATATATCTCACCCAGGGAAAATTGTATCCAGATTTTGTAGGTATAGAATTGGGACTTGCCGAGAAGCTTGCTATGAGGGCAATAACCAAGGCAACGGGCATAAGGGAAAAGAAGCTGGAGGAGATGCTAAAGAAGTATGGAGACCTTGGTAGTGTGGCCCAAGAGGCCATAAAGAGCAAGAGGCAAACTACCCTATTTTCCTTTGAGGAGAAGAAGGTTTTAACGGTGGAGAAGGTATACGAGAATTTTGAAAAGATCGCTAGGGCTGAGGGTGCAGGTTCTCAGGATAGAAAGATGCAACTTCTCGCTGAGCTCCTCAATCTAGCCACACCTTTGGAGGCCAGATACATTGTGCGCACAATTGAAGGGAAGTTAAGATTAGGCATAGCTGATATGACCATTCTTGATGCCCTATCAATCGCCTTTGGAGGTACCAAGGAGCTCCGCAATTATGTGGAGAGGGCTTACAATATTCATCCGGACTTGGGATTTATAGCGAAAAAGCTTGCTGAAGAGGGAATCGAAGGGGTTAAGAGCATAAAAATCGAATTGGGCATTCCTATACGCGCCATGCTTGCTGAGAGATTACCCTCCTTGGAGGAGATACTAGATAAGATGGGTGGCCGTGCAGCATTCGAATACAAGTACGATGGAATGCGCATACAGGGCCACATAGGTGAAAGGGTATGGCTTTATTCTCGCAGATTGGAGAATCTCACGGAGCAGTTTCCAGATGTGGTTGAAGCTTTGAAGGAAGCCTTCAAGGGTCATGAGGGCATATTTGATGGGGAAGCAGTACCTGTGGATATAAATACCGGGGAGCTTTTGCCATTTCAGGTTGTTTCCCATCGCCGTGGGAGAAAATACGGAATAGAGAAGGCCATTGAGGATTATCCCGTGGTTCTCTTCCTCTTTGATATCCTCTATCTCGATGGGGAAGATTTAACCATGAAATCCTATCCCGAGAGGAGGAAAATTCTAGAGAATGTTGTGGAAGAAACGGAGCGTGTTAAGTTTGCCCATAGGATAGTATCGGAGGATATAGAGGAGATAAAGGAATTCTTCAACAAGGCAATTGAAGATGGATGCGAGGGATTGGTGGCTAAGAACATAGGGGAGGAGAGCATTTACCGTGCTGGGGCGAGAGAGTTCCTATGGATAAAATATAAGAGGGATTATAAGGTAGAGATGGGTGATACTGTAGATTTGGTGGTTGTGGGTGCCTTTGCTGGTAAGGGGAAGAGGCGTGGGACCTATGGGGCTTTGCTCATGGCCGCCTACAACCCAGAGAAGGATAGATTTGAAACAGTCTGCAAACTTGGCTCCGGATTCACCGATGAGCAACTCGCTTACCTGCCAAAGAAATTTGAGGAGTTGCGCATA
>CAYXLB010000019.1:0-15413 GCA_964465785.1 uncultured Thermoplasmata archaeon | reverse complement strand
AGTCATCGATTATTCTCACGCTGCTCTCCCCATCGGGACTGTTCCACTTACCACTGCTGGCATTGTAAGTGTACATAAACTGGCTGAGAATCCAAGACACACCGGTTTGTGGGGAATCCATTATTAGAACCCTGTCAAAGGAGTATTTCACGGCCTCTGCATTGAATGGATCTCCGTTGGAGAACTTCACATTCTTCCTCAGATGGAAGGTCCAATTCTTGCCTGTCTCATCTACACTCCAGGAGGTTGCGAGGAGAGGATAGATGGTCTTCGTATCTGAACCGTGATAGGTTACCAATGTCTCATAAACATTCTGGATAACAGCAGTTGAAGCTGTATCGTATGCTTCCGCTGGATCCAAGGTTTGTGGGTCTCCTATTGTGTCCCAAGTAAAAGTATCTGGGTTTTTCACTTCAGTTCCCGCGGGTGGTGCTGTCATCACTGCCCAAGCAGCGATAACTATGATTATCACCACCACTAGGGCTATAATCCCATACATTACATTCTTTTCCATTTAAATACCTCCCACACTTTTGGGCAAATGAGATATTGATGGTGAGATATATAAGTTTTTTGTTACTTAAATGATTTATAAGGCATTTTTACACAAAATATTAATGTAAAAATTTAAACATATAGGTTAAAAATTTTACAGAAATCCGAATCTGTCCTGCAATTCTATAGCCACCTGATTTAAAATTTCTTCAAAATTTGTGCTTTCTATCTTAGTCACTGAGCCATCCGGCAAAGTTATGCGGGCATAGAAGATATCTCCCTCCCTCACTATTTCCACATCTGCAAGCTTACCCATTTTATCACCTCTTAAAGGTGGATGACATTTAGGATATAAACTTTTCCTTTTAGAGGCGCAAATTATTAATTTATTATGCCATGCCCATACAGGTGATGATATGAAGGTATATAGGGTTGCAGGACTGTACTCGCCCAAGGGTAAGAAATGGCATAGGTTTACGAAGGATGTTGTGGCCGATGATATGGAGGCAGCAAAGGAGAAGATATACTCCATACTTGGAAGCAAGTATGGCATAAAGAGGAGATTGGTGGATATAAAAGAAATAAAGGAAATAAAACCAGAGGACTCAGAGGATCCCATGGTGAGATACCTAACAAGTGGTGGAAATGAATGAGGAGGAGCTTGAAAAGGGTATAGCCACCTTGGAAATATTAAAGGCTCAAATTACAAATTTACAGAAACAGATTGAATCGCTGCAAATTTCGATTCAAGAGCATGCCAGGGCAAGGGAGACCTTGGAGAACTATGTGAAAATGGAAAATGATGAGATCCTTGTGCCTGTAGGTGCAGGAGTACTCATATCTGCTAAGGTTGATACAAAGAAGGGTTTGGTTACCATAGGAAATGAATTATATACAGAATTACCCATCGAAAAAATCATAGAAAAATTAAAAGAAAGGCAAAGGGACCTGGAGAATCTGCAGATAAAACTGAATACGGATATAAGAAAGCTACAGGAGAACTATGCAGTTCTTAGTGCAAAGGTTGAGCAAGATTATGCCAAATACCTAGAGGAGAGGAGAAATGTTCAAGGCCCTTAAGGAGAAACTGGGATTTATAAAAAAGAAGGCAAAGAGCCTTGATGAAGAATTCACAACGGGGATTGGTAAGAAACTTACAGAGGACAAGATTGAAGATTTCCTTTGGGATGTTGAAATAGCCTTAATGGAAGCTGATGTTGCAGTTGATGTTATAGAAAAAATTAAGATGGATATAAAGAGGGAGCTGGTGGGAAAGAAGGTAAAATTTGGGGCAGATATAAGCAAAATTGTGATGGACACCCTTAAGAAATCAATAAAGGAAATACTAACCAAGGAGTTTGACTTTGATGCCTTCATAAGGAATTCCCCAAGACCAACCGTAATTATGTTCCTAGGAGTAAATGGTACAGGAAAAACAACCGCTATAGCCAAGATGGCAAAATATTTGATGGATAGAAATTACACTGTTGTCCTGGCTGCCGCAGATACCTTTAGGGCCGGAGCAATCGAGCAGATAGAGATCCATGGCAAGAACCTGGGTATAAAGGTTGTGAAGCATCAGGCTGGAAGCGATCCTGCGGCGGTGTGCTATGATGCCATTGAGCACGCAAAGGCAAAACGTAGGGATTTTGTGCTCATTGACACTGCTGGAAGGATGCAGACAAATAGAAATCTTATGGAAGAGATGAAGAAGATAAAAAGGGTAGCCAAGCCCCATCTCACAATATTCGTAGGTGATGCCCTAGCAGGCAATGATGCCATTGAACAGGCAAGGAAATTTAACAATGAGGTTGGGGTTGATGCCGTTATTCTAACCAAGATAGATGCAGATGCAAAGGGTGGGGCAGCAATTAGCATCGCCTATGAAATAGACAAGCCCATAATATTCCTTGGTACTGGACAAAATTATGATGATCTTATGAAATTCGATGTTGATTGGTTTATAGGAAGGATATTTGGTGAATGATATGAAGATATATGAGCTTGTGGGCAATACTCCCCTTATAGAAGCTGGGGGTGTGGCTCTAAAATTGGAGTATCTTAATCCAACAGGAAGTCACAAGGATAGAATTGCCCTATATATGCTCAACGATGCTAAAAATAGGGGTGTTGAAGAAGGCAGCCCTGTGATTGAATATACCTCGGGCAACACTGGAATATCTGTAGCCTGGGCTTCTAGATTCTTCAATTATAAACCCATAATACTCGTTCCAGAAAATATAGTAAAGGAAAAAGTAGATTTCATAAAAATTATGGGGGCAGAAGTTGTTCTTGTACCTGAGGATATAGATGGCCATCTACTGGCGGAAGAAATGGCCAAGGAGAAGAATGGCATATACCTAAATCAGATGAAAAATATGGCAAATTTTAAAGCCCATTATGAAACAACTGCTCCAGAGCTTTACTCACAGATGGGAAATATGGATTGTTTTGTGATGGGTGCTGGCACAGGTGGAACGATATACGGCATAAGCAAATACTTGAAGGAGATGAATGAAAAAATAAAGGTCATTCTTTTAATTCCCAAGGGCTCATTTTTACAGGAGGAGTTAATGGGTAAGAGGGAGGAGGATATGATGCTCCTAGAGGGCTTCTCCTACGCATCCTTCAGCGATCTCTTAAAGAATGCACTTGACGAAAACATAATTGATGATATCAGGGTAGTATCCTCAAAGCAGGCTATAGAAGGTGTCAAAGCCTTACTTGGATATGGAATCCCCGGAGGTTTCACTTCCGGCGCGAATTTTTACTATGCTCAAAAATATGCAAAAAAGGAAGGGTGTAAAGTGGCCACAATAGTGGCGGATTCAATTATCAGATACTCTTCCCTTATGCACCTCATTCTGTAGATTTTGGTAGATATTTCTCTATATGCTCTTTATCTATCTTCTTCAGATATCCACGGGGTAGCATGGCAAGTAGATTCCAGGCTATGTTAAGGGTATCTTCTATACTTCTATCCTCATCATGGCCCTGGGTTATGAACCTCTCCTCAAAGGCATCGGCGAATTTGAGCAAAATTCTATCCTCCTCACCGAGAGCCTCTTCACCAACAACTGCAACAAGATCCCTTAATCTCAATCCCTCCGCATAGGCAGCGTATAACTGGTTTGCCACACCGGCATGGTCTTCCCTTGTTCTCCCTTCTCCAATACCCTCCTTCATTAACCTAGAGAGTGAGAGGAGTGGATTTATCGGAGGATATATTCCACGGCGATGCAAAGCTCTGCTAAGCACGATCTGTCCCTCAGTGATGTATCCCGTGAGATCGGGTATGGGATGGGTCATATCGTCATCGGGCATTGTTAATATGGGAATCTGGGTTATGCTACCCTTCTTTCCCCTTATTCTTCCAGCCCTTTCGTATATGGTTGCAAGGTCAGTGTACATATAGCCTGGATAACCCCTTCTTCCGGGAACTTCTTCCCTGGCAGCGCTTATCTCTCTCAGAGCCTCACAATAGTTGGTCATATCAGTTAGGATAACCAAAACATGCATATCCTTTGAATAGGCAAGATACTCTGCCACGGTCAATCCCATCCTTGGAATGACGATGCGCTCTATTGCGGGATCATTGGCGAGATTGAGAAATAGCACCGTTCTTTCCAAGGCCCCTGTTCTCTCGAATTCCCTACGGAAGAAATTAGCCTCCTCGGCAGTTATTCCCATGGCCACGAAGACCACAGCAAATTTTTCACCCTTGCCTCTTAGCTTTGCCTGCCTTGCTATCTGGGCTGCTATCTCATTATGGGGCATACCTGAACCCGAGAATATGGGCAATTTCTGACCTCGAACAAGGGTATTCATACCATCGATTGTCGATATTCCTGTTTGAATGAACTCCCTTGGGTACTCTCTGGCTGATGGATTTATTGGGTATCCGTTTATATCCCTCATCTCCTCAGGTATTATATCTGGACCACCATCTATGGGTCTCCCGGTTCCATCGAAAACACGACCAAGCATCTCCAGGGACACTCCTATTTTTAGGGTATCACCCAAAAATTTTACAGTTGTAGCTTTCAAATCTAAACCCCTTGTCCCCTCAAAAACCTGAACTATTGCCATATTTTCCCTTGCCTCCAATACCTGCCCCAAACGTTCCTTTCCATCGGGACCGCGAATTTTAACTACTTCACCATAGGCCACATCCTTTGTATTTTCAACTATCAGCAATGGACCCTTTATTTCCCTTATTGTTCTGTACTCAACTTCCATTTACTTCACCTCTTTTACCAAGGCATCAATTTCCTTCTCCATCTTCTCCTCAATTTTCGCAAATTCCTCTTTGAATATCTCATTGGGTATTCTACCCATGTAGGCAAGATCCTCTTTAACGCTCAATTTTCTTATCTTCTCCATACCCACACCGCTCTCAACGGCATTGGTGATTAATCTATGGAATTTCAAAATTAGCTTTAGCATCATATACTGCTTATCCGCAGGGCAATAGGTATCCACATCATGGAAGGCATTCTGCTGCAGGAAATCCTCCCTAAGAGAGCGGGCTGTCTCCAATAATGCCTGTTCTTTAGCAGGCAGGGCATCTGGGCCAACTAACTGAACTATCTCCTGGAGCTCCGCTTCCCTTTGGAGTATACTCATGGCTTCTCTCCTTAGATTATACCAGTCCTGCGCAACATTCTTACTCCACCATTTGGCAACGGAATCGAGATAGAGAGAATAAGAGCGGAGCCAGTTTATGGATGGGAAATGCCTCTTATGGGCAAGATCAGCATCCAAGGCCCAGAACACCTTAACTATACGCAGAGTGTTCTGTGTGACAGGCTCGCTAAAGTCACCACCTGGAGGAGAGACAGCCCCCACAACTGTTACTGATCCATATTTCTTCTCAGAACCCATGGTCTCCACATAACCTGCACGCTCATAGAACTCTGCAAGACGAGAGGCAAGATAGGCTGGATAGCCCTCCTCACCTGGCATCTCCTCCAATCTACCTGATATCTCACGCAGTGCCTCTGCCCACCGAGAAGTAGAATCTGCCATAAGGGCAACATGGTATCCCATATCGCGGAAATACTCAGCTATAGTAATACCCGTGTAGATGGATGCTTCTCTCGCAGCCACGGGCATATTGGATGTATTTGCAATAAGCACAGTTCTATTCATCAATGGCTCTCCGCTGCGGGGATCCTTGAGCTTGGGAAAATCTTCAAGCACCTCTGTCATCTCATTTCCTCTTTCCCCACATCCCACATAAACGATTATATCGGCGTCACTCCACTTGGCAAGCTGATGCTGCGTTACAGTTTTTCCCGTCCCGAATCCACCAGGTATGGCAGCAGTACCTCCCTTGGCAATTGGGAAGAAGGTATCAAGAACCCTCTGGCCAGTAACAAGCAATTCCACAGGATCCAATTTGGACTTGAATGGCCTTTGTCTCCTAACAGGCCACCTTTGATACATCTTTACTTCTTCACCATTGATCTTTGCTATGGGTTCTTCTATTGTATAATCGCCCTCTTCGGCTATCCATTCAATCTCACCCTGCTTTTCAGGGGGGACCATTATGCGGTGCTCCACAAGTTTCGTTTCTTGAACCACACCTAGTATATCTCCACCTCTAACTTTATCCCCAACTTTTAACCTAGGCACAAAATGCCATTTCTTTTTCAAATCCAGGGGTGGAGCAGTTGCACCCCTCCTTATGAAATCTCCAGTAAGCTCTTTAATTTGAGGTAGGGGTCTTTGAATACCATCATAAATCTGGGATATTATTCCAGGTCCAAGAAGCACCGATAGGGGTGCGCCTGTTCTCTCAACAGGTTCTCCAGGCCTTATGCCTGAGGTCTCTTCATAGACCTGGATTGTTGCTGTGTCTCCATAAAGACCTATAATTTCACCTATCAGTCCCTCTTCACCTACCTTTACCACTTCGTACATCTCGCTTCCCTTCATTCCCTTAGCAACGACCACTGGGCCGGCAACTCTAATTATCTTTCCCATTCTTTTCACCTCTTCAATATATCTATACCTATGGCTCTCCTAACCAGATCCCTCATGGGATCCTCAACTTCCACTTCCTTCTTATCTGGAATCTCCAATATGATTGGATATATACCTTTTTCCTTTTTCCATTCGTTAATATAACCCCTAATCTCATGGGCCATCCTTCTGGAAATTATAACTATTGCCACATCTGTCATATCCTTCACATCATTCAATATTTCTTTGACTCTCCAAGGATCCTCGGCCTCGTATGTATCCTTTATGCCCGCCAGCTGAAATCCATTGACCATGTCCCTATCTCCAACCACAATTATCCTCATGGTGCATCACCCACCAGCACTTCCCTTATTTTATCCCTAGACATGCCCTCTATGTATCCCTTGAGTATGGCCTTGAGATTCCTTACCTCAAAATCCTTGGAGACAAGGAACATTATTAGGGGACCTGCAGTTGTTGAGAAGGTTAGGGCAAGCTCATTTACCTTCTTTAGGAGCATCCTGTCCAATTCAAGCTCTATCTGGAAGGGGTCATGCATATCCCTTAAATGGGCATAACTTGTGCCTTCCAAATAGGATAGGGCTTCATCCAAGCTTCTGGCATTTGCCATACTCTTAACCTTCCAATCACTTAGCTCGTATCCCCCCTCCATGATCAAATCGCTAATATCTTCAATCTCTGCATTCTTGGCCCTCACAACTGTTTTTATGTTGTAAATATCCACAAACATTGATAGGAAAATATTGGCAGGCTCAGATGCATTCTCATCCAATATTCTTTTAGAATTTATAAGACTTGCAAGTACTATTCTATCGATGGCTATTTCAAGCTTGTAGAGGTCATTGGTCTCATTCCAAATATGGATAACCGGGGCAAAGGGAGTTACATCCAAGGCATTTACAGCATCCTCCATATTGGTTGCCTCTACCATATGTTGAATTATCATCTTACTTATATACCTCCCCTCATACACACTTTCATATATTCTAGCCTTAGGTACCTTGGAGTATTTTGCCCTCAAAACCCTCTTTACTATATTGGCATCGTATTTTAGCATATATGCTTCGGCAAAGCTCTTCCCATCATCGGGAAGCATTTCAACAACCCTCTTCATCATTGTTAGCATACTTGTTTCAAGTTGAATATCATAATTTTTCAGGTCATTAACCACATAACCTTCCTTCTCTATGTCCGCAAGAACCTCATTTATATTGGTATAATTTAGAAGCTTCTCTATGTTATCCCTCTCCGTATACTTTGCCCCTATGGCAAATATTGTTGCATTGGGGCCCATATAGGCACCGATATTGAGCATCTTCCTAAAGAAGCCCATTAGAAATGCAATTACCACGAAGATGGCGATGAAGGATATCGTAATTGCCAGCAGTATCGCAGTGGAATCAAGCATGCTCTTCACCGAATAATCTCACATATATTCTTTTCCTTATATCCCCCATATTCCTTTCAATAAAGGCCCTGGCAGTATAATCCACCTTCTTCAGGGAATCCTTACTAACGGCCAATATTCCGCCGTACTCCACATCTCCTTCAATTACACTCACATCAATACCCAACTCACCTGCAATCTCCTTGACCCTTGAGATATCATCTCTCATACAGATAACATTGAATTCATTTCCAAGAACGTTCTTTGCAGCTTCCATGGATTCCTTAAGGTATCTATCGTAATCGCCATATTCCTTGAATTTGGAAAGCATCTCCCCTATTATTTCTTCAATTACCTTTTCCCTGGCATTCATAAGCATCTTCTTTCCATCCAGATGGGCCTTGGATATGTACATCTGCCTTATGGTATCGGCTTCCCTTTTTCCTGTAGTTAGAAGCTTATCCTTCTCCCTTTTCCACTTGCTTTCCTCAGCCCTTCTTATCTTCTCTATCTCCATCTGGGCCTTCCTATGATATTCCTTTATCTTCCAATCGGCATCCTCCTGTATTCTCTTTATTATTCTCTCAATGGCTTCCATTTAGAACACCCCTATGGCCATTAGTAGCAATATGGCAACCAACAATCCGAAGATGGCAAAGGTCTCGCTCATAACCGATAGCATCATACTCTTACCAAAGCTTTCTGGCCTACGTGTAAATGCACCGATGCCCATGGAGGCTGTTATACCCTGGCCTATACCACTCAGTCCCGCAAATCCTATGGATAGGCCTGCTCCTATGGCCCCGATACCCACAAGAAGTGCTATGGATGGATCTATCTGCATACCTCCCCCGAGGAGACCTACCGCGTAAAGAATTATTATGGAAACTATGAGGGCATATATACTCTGGGTCTCGGGAAGAACAGAGAATATGATAGATTTGGAGAATGCAGTGGGTTTTTCTGTGGAAGCCGCTGCACCACTGCCAGCTGCAATACCCTGGCCTATGGCGGTCAATCCGCTAACTCCAATGGCCAAGCCAGCTCCTATGGCTGCAAGACCTACACCTATAGGGAATACGGCAGGAGCCGCACCGAATAGGCCAGCACCATTCACTATGAAAATTGCCACAAGCAATCCATAGATGACCTGGGTCTCTGGCATGATGGCAAATACCATTATCTTACCGAAGGATGCCTTCTCACGCATACTTGCATACACGCTGCTCCCTGCAGCTATACCAAGACCTATACCACTCAATCCTGCAAAACCAACGGCGAGGCCTGCTCCTATGGCTGCAAGACCTACAAACAGTGCCGCATCACCACCCATAAAATTGGCTCCACTGAGAAGCCCGGTGGCACTGAGCACGACGATGGCAATTATGAGGGCAGTTATACTTGGAGTTTCAGCTATAACAGAGAATATCATACCCTTGGTGAATGCCTTGGGATTCTCAGCAGTGGCTGCGCAGGAGCTTGAAGCTGCAATACCCTGACCTATGGCGGTCAATCCACTCACGCCCATGGCGAGGCCTGCGCCTATGGCTGCAAGACCTACACCCAAAGAATAATTCTTAACACCCCCACCAAACATTCCAGAGCCATAGAGGATCAGTATGGCAATGAGGAGACCGTATATGGCCTGGGTTTCTGGAAGAATGGAGAATACAACAGCCTTACCATAGGACACCCTCTCACTTTGGGTAGTGCCTATTCCCGTACCTGCAACAATACCCTGACCTATGGCGCTTAATCCTGCAAGACCAACGGAAATGCCCGCACCTATGGCTGCAAGACCCACGGAGATTGGAACATTTTGAATCTTTCCAGAGAAGGCCCCAACCCCCATCATTATTATTATGGCGATTAGAAAGCCATATATGGCCTGGGTCTGCGGGAAGGCCTGGAAGAGAAGAATTCTACCAAATTTGCTCTTTGAACTGCTACCTAGGGATGCAGCTCCGCTTGCCCCTGTTATACCAACACCAACACCCGAACCTATAGCCGAGAGGCCAACAGCCAAGCCAGCACCTATGAGGGCAAGATACCCACCAAGGGGTCCTTCTCCCACAACAAAGGTATACTGATATGTTTCATTACCCTCCAAAATTTTCAATCTATATACGCCACTCTGCTCAAAGGTAACCTTAAATCTTTCACCTTGGGCAGTCATGTTTTTATCCGCATAGCTCAAAATCCAGGTAACATTGGAATTCCAAACAAAGGTGTATTCCTTTCCAACCTCAAACTCTCCCGAGGAGTTCACCTCACTCAGGGATTTTGTAACCAATTTTCCATCCATAACATATTCAACATTGGGCTCAACTCCTTGGGCATATGTCCCAGGAATGGCGGAAAGGGACAAGAAGAGGACAATGCCCAAGACTGCCAGCAGAAGGACCATTTTTCTCATCATCTCTTCACCTCCAAACGGCTATATTTTCTAACCTCCCTAAAGGGTGAGAATTTAACCCCATCCCCTTCATAGAACTTTGAGAAGAATTCCACATACTGCAGACGCAGGGAGTGTACAAAGGATCCCAAGGCCTGCAGAAGGGCATTACCAATATGGCCAACTATCAAGAATATCCCCACGAAGAGCCATATGGCAGCGTATATGTTTATCACTCCAATTATTCCAAATATTAAGAGCAGAAGAATAATTCCCTTCTTTAAGGGATCCTTCTTCCTCATCCACAAAAGCGCAAGGGCAACTCCAACTATTAAAATTGGTAGGCAGCATAGCATTCCAGAGGCCCCAGCGGTCATGCTCCAAATTATTCCCACGAGGATGTTAATTGTCAGGGCCAATCCAGATGTTGCAAGATCGAGGGCCAAAAGCCTTGAGTATGAGAGCCAATCTCCAACCATGCCTGTTATGTCGAAGAAAAATAGGCCATTAATGGATGTTTTCCTATCAACCATTTTGCTTACAACACCTGGAAGGAATAGGAATAATCCAATTACGGTGAATATTTGGGCCAAAGTAAGATAAATTCCCTCGAGAACCCACCATCCAAAATAATGTCCTATCAGGGCACCACCGGCAGGGAATAGGATGAGCCAGGATACCTCAGCCTGCAGAAATTCGGCATAGTTCTTATCCTTAAGATGGTGAAATGCCCCAAGGGCCAGACCGAGGCTTATTTGAAACACACCGATCATAAGGGATATTACCAATAGGGTTATGGGGTCCTGCATAGGATCCAGGATGGGGGTGTAATGGATATATGGGTATAGGGGATTTGATTCCTCAAGGGGTCCGAATATGCCACCCTGTATAAATCCAAATACCATTGCCGAGAGGCCCGATACAAATAGAATGGAGCCCAAGGTTCTATTTGTCCAGTCATGCTTCCCAAGAATTCTCCACATAATAAATCCAAGGACTGCCATTATGAAACCATAGCCAGCATCACCCAAGGTTAAACCAAAGTATATTATGAATAGTGGGGCAATGATTACAGTTGGATCAACATACCCATATTTAGGGGTGGAATACATATCCACAAAGGCCTGAAATGGCCTTAGGGCCTTTGGATTGTTGTATTTAACAGGCACATCACCGCCCTTGGCATCCTTCCACTCCATATGCACAAGGCCCTTACCTGCCTCTTCTATAATTTTTCTCGCATTATCCATATCCTTCTTGGGGATAAAGCCCCTAATAACCGTGGTATAGGCAGTCTTGCCAAATTTTGGATGTATTTCCTCCTTTATCCTCTCATTGTAGAGCTCATCCTTCAAAATAGCCAATTTCCCATAATATTTCGATCTCAACTCCTTCAATCTCTTGAGTATATTCCCTCTATTTTTCTTTAGCTCCTCCATCTTCCCATCCATATCCTTCAAAACCTTGGAGGGTTTCCCCTTCCATCCCTGGAGTTCAAATTCTGAGAAGCCGGAAAAGCGCAATGCCGATTCAAGCTCCCTCTTATCCTTCATATGGGATGCCACAACGGTTATGTAAACCAGATTCTTCTTTTTCCCCTCGGTGCGGTACCATAGGGCTGCTTTACCTTGAGATTTGAGTTTCAAAAGCGGGGATAAGTTCTTAACAACTCCTGCAGTTATATATGCATAGGGCCCTTCTCCCAGATAGGAGATATCAAAGGAGAGGGGAAGAAGCATCTCAACATTCTTCCTCTGAATCCTTATCCTTTCAATCTCCGCATTTATATGTTCCCATTGGGTGTAGAGCTCTAAAATTTCGTTCTCCACTTGGGATAGGAGAGTTTTTGCATCTTCAATTATCTCTTCTCTTTCCCTCCTGGTGGCTGGGAATTTTTCAGGAGCCTCTGGTATGAGAGAGGCAAACATTCCCTTCCTTTTCTCCTTGGATATATTTAGGATATCCATTAATTTTCCCACACGGAATTCAAGATCAACTATTTTAGTTGCCTCCGGGGATGGTGCGGCATTCTCAAGCCCTTCAATATTATGCATGGTTATGTGCATAAACCCATTTCTTTGCATGGCCTTGAGAACATCATATTTTACGGAGTCGTGAACAAGGGTTTCGACTTCCACCATCTTGGAGGGAAAAAGCATGGATTTCACCCTAGTATTTCCTTCATAACTTCCCTAGCAACATGCTTTATCTGCCCTTCATCGATTTTCTCGATTTCCCTGACCCTTGCCCTGTAATCCTCTATTATCTTCTCTGCCTCCCTTTTACCCTCTTCCTCTGCATTCCATTTCATCTCATCTATTTCCATAAGAACTTTTTTTCTCTCCTCCTCTATCTCCTTCCTGATTATCTTCTTAGATTCCTCAATCTCTTCCTTGCTCCTCTTCTCTGCTTCCTCTATTCTGCGAAGGGCATCATTCTCTGCTTCCCGGATCCTTTTTAGGTCCTCCTCGATCATAAAACTCAACGGGAGATTGCATTTACATTTATAATAATTTTGGAGAGGGGG
Organism: uncultured Thermoplasmata archaeon; assembly: GCA_964465785.1. GTDB lineage: Archaea > Thermoplasmatota > Thermoplasmata > Thermoplasmatales > Aciduliprofundaceae > Aciduliprofundum. Next base: position 2,621 of record CAYXLB010000019.1, on the reverse strand, counting down.
AGAAAAAAATTTATATCAGAAGCCTAATTGTAAGGCGAGATGGAGAAGGAGATAATGCTCAGGGAAATTCGAGAGATCCTAACAAAGGGAGGGTTCGAAATAGGGGAACCCATATTCAAGAGTATAAGCTTCGATCTGATAGCTAGAGGAGGGGATGTACTCTTGATTTTAAAGGCATTGTTAAACATAGACGCTCTCCGCTCTGAAATTGCAAGGGAGCTGAAGATCCTTGCCAAGGAACTGAAGGCTTCCCCCATCGTGATAGGAAGGAGAAGTGCCATGGGGGAGATTCTGGATGGAGTCATATATTCCCGCCATGGAATACCCATACTATCAATGAATACCTTCAGGGATTTTATTCTAAATGGTGAGTATCCAATGGTCTACGCATCCCCGGGAGGATTCTACGTTAATATAGATGGTAAATTGCTTAGGAAAATAAGGGAGGAGAGGGGCCTATCCCTGGGGCAACTGGCAAAGGTCGCTGGAGTGTCAAGAAAGACCATACAGCTATACGAGGAAGGGATGAATGCAACCGTTGATAGTGCATTGAGATTGGAGGAATATCTAAATGTCCCTCTCATACAGAGCATCGATATATTGGATTTCAACAGATATGAGGAGGAGAGATATCCCTATCTACCAGAGAATTATGGTGACATATATCGCAAGCTTGTTGATATAGGCTACGAGGTCTTCCTTACCCTGAAATGCCCCTTTGAAGTCCTTAGTAAGGATGAGAGGGATATTTTCCTGACTGGCATAGGGAAAGATACGAAAAAGATAAGGTATAAGGCCATGAATCTGAGGATATTGACCAAGATCCTTGAAAAGGATTCATTCATCATCGTTGATAAATCCAGATATGAGGAAATTGAGGGTGTGCCCATAATTGAAAGGGAAGAGCTTATGGAGATAGAGAAAAAGGAGGAGATTCGCAAGATAGTCAGGGAAAGGAGTGCTATATGAAGAGGGTATTTTACTTTGAGGTTGATGGGAAAAAATTGCTTTTTTTTGGAACCATAAAGGGGCTTGTTAGTGAGAGAGATAAGTTGAAAAGTCTTCACGAGAACTTTCAATCTGAGGTCATGTTCCTTGGCATATCCCCTGAGCAATTGGAGGGGCTTGAGAAATATCTTCAGGAGCCCTTTGATATAGAGCCAGAGGACTATGAGGTCATTTACGCCCTGAAACTGGAAAAATATGGGGAGGTGGGATTGCCCGTACCAACATACCTGGAGGCCTTTGCAATATCCAAAAAAGATGGAGTCTCCCTTGTACCCATTGATATGCCTGAGAAGGAATTTTCAGATTTGTTCGTTAAAACAATCGATATATTCCACATACTCCATTACAATTTCAGAAAAAGGAAGATATGGAGAAAGCAATTTCAGGCAGACTCACCGGAAGAATTTGTGCTCCTGTGGGATAAGGAAATAAACAAGATAAAGCCCTATTATAAGATTGAATTGAAGAGGGAGGAGTACATGGGCAAAAAAATAAATGAGCTTCTCAAGGAGAGGAACGAGGAAAGGATATTGATTATAATTGAATTGGAAAGACTTTATGGTGTTTTGAAAAATTTGAATCTCTTGCAGACAACATAGACCTCTGGACTCTCCGGAGAAGATGCCTTAGGCTTGTGCACCTTAACCATCTCAAATCCCCCCTTGCATTTCTTCACAAAGTCCTTCAGCATATCTCCTTGAAATACCTTCACAACCATGTGTCCTCTCTCCCTCAGCATCTTTTCCGCTATGTATAGGGCCCTTTCAGCCAGGTCTATGGATCTTGCATGATCTAAGGAGCTTATCCCGGAAATTTTTGGAGACATATCAGAGAGGACAACATCCACATAGTCCACCTTCTCCCTTATTCTTTTCAGAGTCTCTTCCTCATATACATCCCCCCTTATGAATGAAACTCCCCTTACCTTCACAGGCTTCAAATCCACAGCAATTACCATGCCCTCATCCCCAACGATCTCCAATGCCACTTGGCTCCAGCCACCCGGGGCTGCACCTAGATCGAGGACTGTATATCCCCTTCTTATTATGTAAAACTTCTGATTGATTTGGAGTAATTTGAATGAGGCTCGGCTTTTATAGCCTAGCCTCTTCGCATCCCAGTAATAATAGTCCCTTCTTTTCAACTTTCTTCCTCTACTACCTTCTTGTACTCTTCCGCATTCAATAATTCCTCAACTTCGGATGGATTTGCAATCTCGATTTCCACAAGCCAGTACTTGTAGGGATCCTCGTTTAGCAACTCGGGCCTGTCAACAACTTCATCATTTACAGCAACAACCTTTCCAGATAACGGCGCATATATATCGCTGGCAGCCTTAACGGATTCAACAACACCCATGGTCTCTCCCTTGGATAGCTCATCCCCCACATTGGGAAGTTCTACATACACGATATCATGCAACTGCTCCTGGGCATGATAGGTTATACCGATCTTTGCCTTGTTTCCTTCCACCTTAACCCATTCGTGACTCTTTGTGTATTTCAGATCATCCGGTATCATAACTATCACCAAGAGGAGTAAAGCATACCACATAAAAAATATTGCGTTCATAACAATATTTTTAATCTCCAATACTATTTTCCCCTATGCGC
>CAYXLB010000018.1:2987-16195 GCA_964465785.1 uncultured Thermoplasmata archaeon | reverse complement strand
CACCCAGATTGGGGGAAAGGTTATAATCCTCGACCATCACAAACCCCAGGGAGATAATGAGAAGATTGTATACATAAATCCCCACCTCTTTGGATATGATGGAAGCCATGATGCCTGTGCAAGCACATTGGCCTATATGTTGACAGAGGATAGGAGTATGGCCAAATTCTTCCTAGCAGGTGTATTTGGGGACAAACAGCATCTAGGCGGGTTCACTGGGCTGAATAAGGATCTATTCGAAAAATTGGGCATAAAATTGACAAAAAATATAGCCCTTTATGGGAATGTGCTTAACGCTATTTTATATTCCACAGAACCTTTCTTTCCGGGTCTTTCAGGCAGAAGGGATAATGTGGAAAAAATGCTAAGGGAATTGGGCATCCCATTAACTAAGGAGATAGAGAATCTGAGCGAGGAGGAAAAGATAAAACTCACATCCCTTCTCTCCCTAAATCTTATAAAACACAGTGAGATTCCAAACGCCGCTAAGCTAGTTGTAGATTTTGATGTGGTGATGGAGGAGAGCGTAAGATACCTTGCTGAACTCATTGACTCTGCATCAAGAACGGATAATCAGAGCATTGCCCTTTCCTATATACTGGGCTCCTCCGAGGCAAAAGATAGGATGGAACTATTGAGAAGGGAATACAAGAGCGAGGTCATTGAAGGGGTATACGATATGCTGGAGAACCTGTTTCAGATGGATCATATCCAATACTTCTTCGTCAAAAATAGCTATTTGACAGGCTCAATATCCACCATAGCCGCCCTATACCTACTAAATCCTGAGAAGGCAATCCTGGCACTCTATGTGGACGAGAATGTGCACATCTCAGCCAGATCAAGCAAGGAATTAGCCAAGAAAGTACATCTGGGAGACATACTGAGGAAAGTGGCCTCTAAATTTGATGGGGAGGGGGGCGGACACAATATAGCCGCTGGTGCAACAATACCGAAGGGTGCGGAAGAGGAATTCTTGAAGGAAGTTGATAGGGAAATAGGAAAAATTTTATCTTCCTGATGCGTTAGAGTCCTATGATCCCTAAAAGCCACCCAAGATATGAATCCCTAATGAAGAGAGAAAAGATTATTGAAGGTTTTAAAAGGGGAATTGTTGCCCATGCTGGACTCATAGCCCACGGAAGGGGAGAAGCCTTTGATTATCTCATCGGTGAGAGGAGCGAGGATTTTGCCATGCTTGCTGAAAGGGCTGCGGTGGCTAAAATGATCCTAGCAAAAAATCCTGTTATCTCTGTAAATGGAAATGTGACTGCCCTTGCTGTGGATGAGGTCATAGAATTGAGTAAGAGGCTAAATGCAAAAATTGAGGTGAATCTCTTCTACCGTACTGAGGAGAGGATAAGAAAGATAGTGGAGGAATTCAGGAGCCATGGTGCAGAGATTTTAGGGGAGAAGCCAGATGCCAGGATACCGAAACTTGAGCATGCCAGGGCACTGTGTACCAAAGAAGGGATATACTCTGCCGATGTCGTTTTAGTTCCCCTAGAAGATGGAGACAGGACAATGGCCCTTAGGGAGATGGGAAAATTTGTAATAACAATAGATTTAAATCCCCTATCAAGAACTGCAAGGACTGCCCACATAACCATTGTGGATGAGCTAACCCGCGCACTAAAAAATATGATTGAAATTGCGGAAGAAATGGATGAGAATGATGCGATGAATATAATTGAAAATTACGATAACGCTTGGATACTATCCAGAAGCTTGGAGCATATAAATGAGAGGTTGAAGGATCTATCCCTTCACTTTTCAACCTCTTCAGGCTTGAATATGTAGCCGCAGTTGTAGCACATTATGGCATCCACAGAGTTAAGCGTTCCGCACTGGGGGCACTTGATGAACTCTTCGCCATCAACTACAACCTTTTCAAATTTCTCCTTGGCAGCTTCTTTTGCTTCCTTTACCTCCCCCGGCTTTTCCTCACTTACGCCCAAGGCAGCCAGGGCATTCAACATTTTCTCCCTTAAGTCTGTGAGTCCAGCATAGAGCGTGGATATATCCGCAAGTTTCTTTTCAATTTCCTCCTTTGTTTTCTTGAGAGTTTCTTCATAGTCCTTCAAGGTGTCTTCAGCAGCTGTAACGGCCTCAATTTTCTTCTGTAACTCGGCCATCTTAGCATCATAGTTTTTCTTTTCCTCTTCCAGTTTCTTTGCATATTCTTCAAGTTCAGAGCTCTTCTTATCCAGAAGCTTCTCCTTTTCCTCAATTCTCTTCTCTGCTTCCTGGACCTTCCCCTCCCTTTCCTTAAGCTCCTTTTCCTTTGCATCAAGCTTCTTTTCTCTTTCTTCAAGCTCTTTCTTTTCCTTCTCTATCTTTGCAACAAACGCCTGTACCTGTTCCAATAGCTTTAGTTCTCCCAATCCCTCATTCTCAGCCATATCTTATACCTCCTTTGCATGGTATTATCTTTATTAAATATGAAATTTTTGCTTTTCATCTTTCAATCATTTCTACCCTATTCTTATCCAAATCTATAAGGGCAGCGTATCCCATCTTTGCGGGCCCTGGGTTTACAAAAATTGTAGAGTTTATCACCTCATATCCCCTTGCCTCATGGACATGGCCAGATATAACAACCTGCGCTTTGGCTTCAAAAACGGCATCTCTTATTCCCCTGCTACCTATATGCTTACTGCCAACATTGTCCAAAATCCCAAAGGGCGGTTGATGGAGTAAGAAGATACAGCCCTTGCAGTGCCTCAAGAAACTATAGGCATACTCCTCTGAGAAGGTGATGCCCATGGTAAATCCCCTCCCATTTGTGCCTCCCAGGCCTATAAATTTGTGATTGAAAATCTCATAAGATTTCTCATGGAGATTTATCGCCCTGCTCCTTTCTATTGCATTTATCACCTCTGGAGGATCACAATTTCCAGGCACAGCCAGAACAGGCTTATTTATGGAGTTTAGAAACTCAAGAGCAAAATCCTCAGGACCAAAATTGGTGATATCCCCAGCCACTGCCACCATGTCAAAATCATACATACCTTCGAGCTCTTCAATCATATAGGTTACGTCCCAAGCTCCGTGGACATCTGCAAGGGCCAAAATCTTCATGGTGGGGGATAGGATTATACATTAAAAATTTTGGCAGGCAATAAATATATACATCCTTTTCATTCTTAAATTATGATACAAAGATTTGGAGTTTCCATAGATGGGGAGCTTTTGGAAAAATTTGATGATTATATTCACCGAAAGGGCTATTTAACTAGGTCGGAGGCAATAAGAGATCTTATAAGAAATGCCCTCATAGAAGACACCATTGAGAAGGGAAATGTGGATGTTTTTGGAACAATTACTGCAATATATGATCATGAGGTAAAGGGGATAACAGAGAAGATTACGCATATTCAGCATCATTATGTTAATGCCATTAGGGCTGCGATACATGTACATGTGGATGAGAGAAACTGCCTGGAGGTTGTTATTGTGCACGGCAAGGCTCAAACTGCCAGGGAAATCGCAGATAAGCTTATGTCTCTTAAGGGAGTGAAAAATGTAAAGATACAGCTAACTGTGGTGGAAAAATAAAATTATGAGGTTGCGATTTTTCTGAGCTTTTTTGCAGGGTCTTTTATTACCAGAAACACCTCCCAGATAAGTGCGCCTACAAGCACCAGGATGGCGCCAAGAATGTATGCATCCGATGAGGTATCAAAGTACTCTCCACCTTCCATTAGATATCCCAATGTATGGTCCACAAATACCATTATTGTAGCTCCCCAATAGACGAGGGCAAGGATGGATAGTTTGTACTTCTCACTGTTATCCCATATGTACCATAGGGCAGTTGTGAATATTGCGGCAAAAAGAAGGAAGAGAAGCCACATGGAATCACCCTGTAACTGGCTTTTCCTCCTCTATCTTTAGGAAGAGCTTATTGCTCACATAAACCATTATTCCCCAGACAAAGGTGATCGTAAGGGCCATAGATGTGCCAATAGTGGCCATTTCGTGCAACATTGCAGCTGTATCTGCAGGGTTAGCCATCGCAGTAAGGAATGGGGGCCATGGAACTACTTCCCCATGCCATATATGCTCAATGGCAAGGAGTATTGTGCCACCCCATAGCATCCAAGAGAGCCATCGAATCTTTAGCTTTTCAGCCTTTTCCTTTCCGATGAATTTCGCAATGAGGGATACTACGATTCCTTCACTACCGGGTACCAGGAAACATGCCATTTTTCGTCACCTCATGTAGGAAATTGCATAACACTATTTTAAAATTTCGTAATATCAAATATTACCAATTTCAAATTTTTTAATACCGAAAGGATTAATTATCTTCCATTTCTCTCCATATTTATGGATTCCAGCCCCTGCATAAAACATGGTTGTTCCCTATGTTGCCATAATACGGAGATGATGCTTACTATGGAAGATATCAGGAGAATAGAATCCCGTGGCTACAGGGATTTTTACTACCAGAAGGATGGTTTTCTCTATCTCAAAAATAAAAATGGTAAATGCATATTTCTAGAGAATGGATTGTGCAAGATTTATCCCTTCAGACCAGAGGGCTGCAAGTTCTATCCCTTCATATACGATCCGCTGGAAGACAGGATAATGAAGGATGACGATTGTCCCTACAAAGAAGAATTTATTCTTGAAGAGCCTGAAAAACTCAAAAAACTCGTTTTAAAAATATTGGATGAGAGGGATGAGAGAATTAAAGTAGGTAGGCAATGAAAACTCCAGCTGCTATGGCAGAGCCAATGACCCCTGCTACATTAGGGCCCATGGCATGCATGAGAAGGAAATTACGTGGATTCTCCTTTGCTCCCATCCTCTGCACTACTCTGGCACTCATAGGCACTGCACTTACCCCTGCAGCTCCAATCATTGGATTTATTTTCCCATGGGAGAGCACATAAAATAATTTTCCAAGTAGTACTCCCCCGGCAGTTGCTGTTGCAAAGGCAAATACGCCAAGAAGCATGATTTCTACCGTCTGAACGGTGAGGAATTTATCTGCCGTCATCATGTATCCAACACCCAGCCCTAAAAATATGGTAGCTATGTTTATTAGCTCATTCTGCACAGTCTTAGACAATCTTTCAGTAACACCACATTCCCTAAGGAGATTTCCAAACATAAGCATTCCCACAAGAGGCAGGGCTGGAGGTACTAAGAGACCAACAACAATTGTTGTGACTATAGGAAATAGGATTTTCTCCTTCTTGGTGACTTTTCGTAGGGGCTCCATAACAACATTTCTCTCCTTCTTGGTAGTGAGTGCCTTTATAACAGGAGGCTGAATTATGGGTACAAGGGACATATAGGAATAGGCCGCAACTGCAACCGCACCCAAAATATCTGGGGAAAGCTTTGTAGCGGTGTATATGGTTGTTGGGCCATCTGCACCCCCAATTATGCCAATGGCAGCTGCCTGATTTATATTGAATCCCATAATAAGGGCAGCAAGCATGGCACAGTATATACCGATCTGTGCAGCTGCACCCAGCAAAAAGGTTTTAGGATCTGCAAGTAGGGGTTCAAAATCTGTCATTGCTCCTATGCCAAGGAATATCAGAAGAGGAATAGCCTCTGTGCTTATGAGATATTTATACACAAGATAGAGGAATCCGTGGGGTGCATCTGTTATTCCGCTGAGAGGTAGATTAACTATTATGGCACTGAAGCCAATAGGAACAAGAAGTAGGGGCTCCATCTTATATTTTATACCCAGAACTACAAATATGCCCCCAATTATAATCATCACTACTTCCTTCCAGTTTAAGGCGAGAAATCCAAAGAGATTTGCCAATATGTCCAACATATTTTTTCACCCAATGACTACCAGCACAGTGCCTCTATCCACATTATCTCCCACATTGACGTTAATCTCCTTCACCACTCCATCCTTGGGTGCAACTATCTCATTTTCCATTTTCATGGCTTCCAAGATTACAAGAACGTCACCTGCCTTGACCTTATCTCCCTTATTCACCTTTATGTCCAATATTTTTCCAGGCATGGGAGCGGTAACAGCACCCCCCTCAACCTTCACCTCTGGAGCCTTAGGGGCACTAACTGCAGCAGGCTTTGGCTCGTATTTTGGCTGCGCAGGTGCCACAGATTGCTGCGACATTTGCGTTGCTTCACCCAACTCTTCAATCTCAACAATGTATTCTTTTCCATCCACAACTACCTTAAATTTCCTTCTCATTTCCATCGCCTCATCATCTTCAACCTTCCATAATATTTCCAAGGGGAGGGCTTGACGCTAATTATCTTGAACTTTTTACCGCCAAGATAGATGCTCAATGCACCGGTAATGGCTGCAATAACTTCCTTATCCACCCCCTCTTCCTTCTGCTTTTTCTCTTTCTCCTCCTTTTTCTCAGCCTTAACCGGTGGCTTTTCTTCCCTCTTCTTTATCCTGGGCTTTAACATATACATTACAGCCGCCAAGATGCTCAGAACCATAAACACAACTGATATGCCCACAATTGTCAATATTCCCCCTTCCTCCAAACCACCTCTAGGTTTCTCTATGTAAATGCTCTTTAAAGATGCATCCATATTTCCACCATAATCATAAAGCACTATGGTGAATCTGTCAGTGGCATTGTAATCATGCAAGGCGTAAAATTCCAGAGAGAAATCTCCAGAACTTAAGGATTTATGAATCATGGTATCATTGCCCACAATAATCTTAACACCCGAGCTAACACTTTCAATAGATACCTTTAGGGTTAAATTTACAACAACTCTCATCCCCTTTTGCAAATTGTCAGTTAAATCTGATATATTGCAGGAAAGATAGGCAGCCCCATTTTCCACGTATATTTCCACTATTCCGTCATTTGTGGCAAATGTGGCATTGTCGGCAGTGTAGTTGAATTCCCAAGGAATGCTAGCAGGAGCTGCATGAATATTGGGAAGGGCGAAAAGAAAGAAGAAAAGAATCAATGCCACCAAGACCCTCTTCATTGCACCACCTACAGAGGTATGTTTCCATGCTTCTTCATAGGCCTTTCCTCTTTCTTATTCTCAAGCATATTCAGTGCCTGAATTATTTTTGGCCTTGTTTCGTGGGGATAGATAACATCATCCACATATAGCCTGGAGGCAGCCACGTATGGATTTGCAAATTTATCACGATACTCCCTTATCAACTCTTGCCTCCTCTTTTCAGGATCCTCAGCTTCTTTTATCTCTCTTCTAAACACGATATTTACAGCCCCTTCAGGACCCATAACGGCTATTTCTGCATTGGGCCAAGCATAAACTATATCGGCACGTAGATGCTTGGAGCCCATTGCTATGTAGGAGCCGCCATAGGCCTTGCGTAAAATAACAGTTATCTTAGGCACCGTTGCCTCGCTGTACGCGTATAGCAATTTTGCCCCATGCCTTATTATTCCTCCATGCTCCTGCGCCACGCCAGGCATGTAGCCGGGAACATCCATAAGGGTGATTATTGGTATGTTGAAAGCATCACAGAATCTAACGAACCTTGCACCTTTATCACTGGCGTTTATATCCAAAACACCTGCAAATACCTTGGGCTGGTTAGCCACAATGCCCACTACTTTACCGCCCATTCTGGCAAATCCAACCACTATATTAGGAGCGTAGAAGGGATGAATTTCGAAAAATGTTCCCCTATCCACTATGAGATTTATAACATCCTTCACATCGTAGGATTTCTTAGGATCTTCAGGAATTATTTTATCAAGAGCATAATCCATCCTATCTGGCGGGTCACCCGTTTCAACAATGGGGGGATCTTCCATATTGTTGGAGGGAAGGTATCCTATGAGAGCTCTTACAAGTTGCAGTGCCTCTTCTTCGTTCCTGGCAAATAGATGGGCGTTTCCACTCTTTTGATTATGAACCATTGCACCGCCTAGGGTTTCAAAATCCACATCCTCTCCTGTTACGGCTTTAATTACCTGGGGACCTGTGATGAACATGTATGAAGTTTTATCAACCATGACCACAAAATCCATCAGGGCGGGAGAATACACAGCGCCACCCGCACTTGGACCCATAATAACGGCTATTTGAGGTATGACCCCACTTGCAATGGTGTTGCGGAAGAATATTTCTCCATATCCCTTAAGGGAATCCACGCCCTCTTGAATTCTAGCACCTCCAGAATCGTTCAACCCGATTACGGGTGCGCCATTCTCCATGGCAAGATCCAAAATCCTTGCAATCTTCTCAGCATGCATCTCACCAAGGGAACCTCCGAGCACCGTGAAATCTTGTGCATAGACGAAAACCAATCTTCCATTTATGGTGCCATATCCAGTGACGACCCCATCTCCTGGGAATTTTTTCTTGTCCATGCCAAATTCAGTGGCGCGGGATTCTGCAAACATCCCTATTTCCACAAATGTTCCCTCATCCAGCAATTTCTCAATTCTCTCCCTTGCAGTAAGCTTTCCCTTCTCATGCTGCTTCTTTATCCTCTCTTCTCCGCCACCTTGCATTGCCTTTTTTCTCATTTCATCCAGCATAAACATCCCTCACCTTCGGCAATCGATATAACGAATTTCGACAATGATAAAGATTACTGCCTATATTATACTTGTGCTCCATCATATCACCGTGGGAGCACGGTACTCCCCAAATATTTCCTTGAGCGCGGATACAATCTCTCCAAGGGTAGCTTTGCTTTTCACGCAATTGTAGATGTAGGGAACCATGTTATTCTCATTGCTCTCCTCCTTTTCCGCCACCTTCTGTAATTGCTCTAGTGCCTCTTTAACCTTTCGCATATCCCTGTTCTTTTTAAATCTCTGCAATCTCTCTATCTGTCTTCTAGCTGCCTCTTCACTAACCTTCATTATCTCTATGTTTATCTCCTCGTTCTCGTCCACAAATTTATTGACACCTACAACTACACGCTCTCCATTCTCAATATCCATCTGTATCTTATAGGCAGAATCTGCAATTTCTTTCTGCACATATCCAATCTCAATGGCCTTTGTCATACCTCCTATTTCCTCAATCTTATCCAAATATCTCCAAACTTCTTCCTCAATAGTATCCGTTAGCCATTCAACATAGTAGCTTCCACCCATAGGGTCTATGGTATCTGCAACCCCGCTTTCATATGCAATTATTTGCTGGGTTCTAAGGGCAATTTCCACAGATTGCCTAGTTGGAAGAGCCAGTGCCTCATCGTAGGAATTTGTGTGCAAACTTTGAGTGCCCCCGATCACCGCTGCCAGTGCCTGAATTGCTACACGGATAATATTGTTGAGGGGTTGCTGTGCGGTAAGCGTAGAACCACCAGTTTGCGTATGGAACCTGAGCATACAGGATTTTGGATTCTTTGCACCGAATCTATCACGCATAACCTTGGCCCATATCCTGCGAGCGGCTCTGAACTTTGCAATCTCCTCGAAGAAATTATTGTGTGCGGCAAAGAAGAATGACAAGCGAGGAGCAAATTTATCCACATCTATGCCACGATGCATAACCCATTTCACATACTCTATACCATCTGCAATGGTAAATGCCACCTCTTGCACCGCTGTACTACCAGCCTCACGAATATGGTATCCCGATATACTTATTGGGTTCCACTTTGGAATCTTTTCGGAGCAGTATATTATTGTATCTGCAACGATACGCATGGATGGCTGGGGTGGGAATATATAGGTACCCCTCGCTATATACTCCTTGAGTATGTCATTTTGGATAGTGCCCCGTAAAGCCTCGCTAGGCACGTTTTGTTCCTCTCCAACTATCTGATACATGCTTAGGAGTATGGCTGCTGTGGAATTTATGGTCATAGAAGTGCTTATCTTGTCTAGGGGAATTCCATCAAACAATATACGCATATCCTCAATGGTATCGATTGCCACCCCAACCTTTCCTATTTCTCCCATAGCCATAGGATCGTCGGAATCGTAACCCACCTGGGTGGGAAGATCAAATGCCACGCTCAATCCCGTTTGGCCACGTTCCAGTAGAAATTTGTATCTTTTATTTGTCTCCTCGGCAGTGCCAAACCCTGCATATTGGCGCATTGTCCATAAACGGCCACGGTACATAGTAGGATAAACTCCCCTGGTAAAGGGATACTCCCCCGGAAATCCCAGCTTTTCCAAATAATCCCAATCCTGAAGATGCTCAGGCGTGTATAACCTTTCAATTTCCCTGCCAAAATCAAGCATGAATTTCTTTCTCTCAGGCTTCTTCTCTAAGAATTTCTGGAGAATGGTTTTCTCCCATCTCTCCTTCTCTTTGATTATTTTTTCAACATCCATGTTCAACCCTCCACCAATTCCAGAAGAACCTTTGAAGATTTAGGATGTACAAAGGCAATTTTCTTTCCTCCAGCTCCAATCCTCGGCTTTTCATCTATGAGCCTGTAACCCTTTGTCTTTAACTCTTCCAAGGCTTCTTCGATATTTTCAACATGCAAAGCGAGATGGTGCAATCCCTCACCCCTCTTTTCCAAGAACTTTGATATGGGAGAATCCTCGCTTAAGGGCTCGAGAATCTCGATTCTAGAATCTCCAAGATGAACTATGCCTATCTTTACACCTTGATCCTCTACCACCTCATATTCCACTTCAAAACCCATATCCTTCCATATTTTTGTACCCTCATCAAGATTTTTAACGGCTATGGCCACATGGTCAATCCTTTTTATCACGACAAATCACCTCCTTCTTGAAGATCTCATAAAGCTCCTCAACAGCAGTATAATAATCGGACTCGCACCTTGCAACCTTATGCACGAATTCTTCAAACCTTTTCTCGTCGTTCAAAAATCTACATGCCAGATCGTCAATGTAATCGAGAAACATTGTTTTCAGCAATCCCCTAATCTTCTCCAAGTACATGGGGTTCTCGCGGTTTAAATGTTCTTCAATCTTCTCAATGAGAGGTATGACTGTGGCCCTATTGTATCCTACAGTTCTTATAATCGGCGGCTCCCATCCGTCCCTTGGCTCCACATTATCTTTAAGATATGCCTCGGTTAAATCCGCACCACCTATATCCGATTTGTTTATCACATATATGTCCGCGCTCTCAATTATACCCGCCTTCATCATCTGTATATCATCACCCATATTGGGCATAAGAACTAGCACTGTGGTATGACAGATATAGGAGACTTCAACAGCAATCTGCCCCGTGCCCACAGTCTCCACAATTATGTAATCCATCCCAGATAATCCCATAACCTTCAAAATATCCTTAACTGAGCGGGATATGCCCTCTGGATTGTCTGCGCAGCTTATACTCCTTATGAAAACATTGGGATTCGTAGCATGCCTCTGCATTCTTATTCTATCGCCCAATAATGAACCTCCTGTGTATGGGGAGCGGGGGTCCACAAGTATAACACCCACTTTTTTCCCCTTCTCAGTCAAAATTGATATTACATGATCAATCAATGTGCTCTTTCCAACCCCCGGAGGGCCTGTAAAGCATACAATTTTCCCCTTTACAGGACAACCGAAAATTCTCTTTATAACCTCCTTTCTCACCTCTGGTTCATTTTCCATCCTAGTTATGAGCTTTGAAAGGGCCACCCTATCTCCCTGTCTTATCCTCTCCAGCTGCTCATCTAATTGTTGACCCATCTCTTCACCTTCTCCACAATGAGCTTGAGGGGTGCCCCAGGCCCAAATACCTCCTTCATTCCCATATTCTTCAGAATTTCAACATCACTTGGTGGTATCGTGCCCCCGCAAAAAACAGGAATGTCTACACCTCTCTCCTTCATCAGTTCAACCACTCTCTTGAAAAGGGGAATGTGAGCACCAGATAGACAACTGAGCCCTATCAGATCAACATCCTCCTGAATGGCTGTCTCTACGACCTGCTCAGGACTCTGCCTTATACCTGTGTAAATTACTTCAAAACCTGCATTTTTTAACGCTCTGGCCACAACCTTAGCACCACGATCATGCCCATCCAGGCCAACCTTGGCAATGAGGATTCTTTTTCTCATCATGATACGATATTTCGACATTTAATTTAAGTTTTTCGTTATTTTTTATACGATTTTAAATTAAATAATGACGTTTAATAAATTTAGGGATACTAAAATGAAAATAAAACTGCAGAAAACATGACAAGATTTATATTCTATGCCCTGCTATCGCTAGGCATGGGGGGAATGAAGAGTATTCTAGTAGGGGCCATAGTGTTTCTACTTTTTGGGAGTCTCTTAATCGCTATAAGCCCCATTAGTGAAGGCTATGAAACTCTGCCAAACTCTAGATATACCACCCATAGCTTGATAAGAATAAATAACGACACAGATTTTGCAACCCAAGCTGCCAGCGAGGGCTGGCCTGGAGATGGAAGTTTGAATAACCCGTATATTATTTTGGATCTTGAAATAGATGCCCAGGGTGAGGGTGATGTAATTTTCATTGGAAATACAACTTCATATTTCCTTATTGAAAATTGCTATTTGTATAATGCATCCTCTCATTCATCACCTTATTTTCAAGGTGCGGGGATAATGCTTTACAATGTGACAAATGCAACTGTTAAAAACAATAAGATATTAGATAGTAATTATGGAATTCTAGTGAGCGATTCAAATGGTGATGTACTGAACAACAACACCTGCTCCAGCAATACCTATGGAATATATCTTAGTCATTCAAACAACACTTCGATGGCGAATAATAACTGCACTTCGAATAAACTCCAGAACATCTATATGGCTTATTCGGACAGAAACACCGTGTATAACAACACAGGCACCAAAGGTAATTATGGTCTGTATCTCGCTTACTCCAGTGGCAATGTTATAGAAAAGAATACCTTTTACTCGAACATCTACAATGGTATATACATGGGTCATTCTGATAGTAATGCAGTTAGGAATAACACGTGTGCTAATAACAACATTGGAATTCGACTGTCTTATTCTGACAGCAATGATATATACAACAATAACTGCTCTTTCAACACTAATTATGGAATTCGCCTGGGGCAGTCCCATGGGAACACCATAGATAGCAACACCTACTTAAATAACAGTGTTGGGATGTATATCGCCAGCTCATGGAACAACGAAATCTCCAATAACACATGCAAAAACAACAATGACGGTATCTATCTGACTTATGGGGGTGGTAATGATATATACAACAATAACTGCTCTTTCAACACTAACTATGGAATTCGTCTGGCGGGCCAATCAAATACCAATACCGTGAGAAACAACACATGCAAAGGCAACG
>CAYXLB010000018.1:0-2887 GCA_964465785.1 uncultured Thermoplasmata archaeon | reverse complement strand
CTGGCGGGCCAATCAAATACCAATACCGTGAGAAACAACACATGCAAAGGCAACGATAACGGCATATATCTGGATTCTTCCACAGGCACTGTGATAGAAAACAACACATGCACTAACAACAATGATGGAATTCGCTTGGGTCATTCCAACAGAAGCGTTGTATCTCATAACGATTTGACGAACAATAATCTGTACGGGATATATGCAGGCAATTCCTATAATAATACTATAGAAAACAACAATCTATCCCTGAATGTCAATGGGATCCATATGGGTGCTTCAGAGTACAACGTGATGGAGAACAACACATGCTTTATGGATTCCAACAGTGGCATCTACTTTTACTCGTCCAGCGACAATAATGTGATTGTGAACAACACGTTCATAGGAGACAACAATGGGATTTATATAGAGTATTCAAATGACACGATGATGGAGAACAATACCATTTTAAATAACGGCAATGATGGTATATATCTGCTTCATACCCGCAGAAACGTGATAAAAAATAGTACCATCTCCTCCAATGGTAAGCATGGCATAGATCTGAGGTATTCCACTGGTAACAGGATAGAGAATAACATTATTTCAGATAACAGTTTACAAGGCATATATCTGGGCATCTCCAGCTATAACCGGGTGCTTGACAATTTGCTGGTCAACAATCATGGATACGGTGTTTACGCTAGCGGCTCTTCCAATCTCAATATCATATACAACAATACATTCTACTACAACCGCGGATCGGGAGATACGTACGATAGTTTGTACAGGCAGGCGTACGATGCGGGTTCGGACAACTCCTGGAATTCCACCACGGGCATCGGTAACTACTGGCGCGGCTGGGCCAATAACAATGACACGAATGATATGAACAGTGATGGAATAGTTGACTGGCCCTACCTCATCAATGGCACGGCGGGTTCTAGGGATTTTCGTCCACTCACAAATACCACCTATCTGATTCCACCTCTCGCACCGCAGAACTTGAACGCCACCAGTGGAGATGGATACGTAAATCTATCCTGGGAGGCATCCCGCGGGCAGGGTTCAACGCCAATAACCCAGTACAGAATATACCGCAATGGCACCCTCATTGCAAGCGTTCCCGCGAGCCAGCTCTGGTACAATGACACCAGCGTGGTCAATGGCGTGAACTACATTTATCACGTCACAGCGGTGAATTCGGTGGGCGAAAGTGAGAAGAGCAACGAGGTAAGTTGTACACCAAATGGGGCAATACCCGAGCTCTCCTGGTTTGTGATTATTGCAGCTATAGCCCTAGCTTTTTCTGTGACAATGCGCAAAAGAAAAAAATAATTTTTCTTTTTCTAATTTTTAAAAAATTAAGATGGAGTGAGTGCCGTTTTCTCCTCTTTCACACTCTTGCATTTCCACATCTCTGCTATCTTTCCCCACATCTTCACATATCCTACAAGGAATGGAATCTGTATTAAAGGTGTAACCGCTGGTGGTATTGCCATAAATCCCATACCCGCGCTCATGGCTATTGCCATAGCAGTTCCTTCGTTCTTACCCACGGAGGGGAAGGTTATGGCCATATGGTCTTTGTAGGGAATCCTCAGGGCACGATTGAGATAGGTGAGAAGTCCCAAAGATATTGCGTAGTAAAGAATCAGTGGCACAAGGGTTATTAGTACAACCTCTGGTTTTTTTGCTATGAGCTTCGCCTTCTCCATAAAAATTAGAAAGACAATGAGGTACATACCTATGAGGGAAATCGCTGGGAATAGTGGCTTGAGCTTTAGGAATCCCTCAGGACCTCTACTCCTAAGGAGGTACCATCTTGTGAGTAGGCCGAGTGCCATAGGTACAAAGACAACTTCAATTATCGTTATAATTAGAAGCATCGTATCTACAGTTACATGGGAGGAGGCAGCGTATATCGCAAGCCACCCGGGCACTGTTATTATTGCAAGGATGAAGCTGAAGGCCACTATTATCGTTGCAAGCTCTAAATTTCCACGGGAGAAGCCGGTATAGGCAATACTCATTGAAGAGCAGGGCACAACCATTGCTAGCATAAGACCCAGGGCCAACTGCGGGTTAAGTGGATAGAAAAGACCCACAAGCCAGATGAGGAACCACATAAGGAGAGGGGCCACAATGAGACCCATGGTAAGGCCTATGGCCAGTTGCTTTCCCTGCTTCAGAGAATTTTTCAGCTCGCCCAATCTAAGGTTTATCATCATGGGGTATATCATAGAGATTACAACAGCAAGGTTGAGATACTTGAAGAGTGTTTTGTATTTTTCAGTATCTATGTTGATACCCACCAAGAATCCAAGAATCATTGCAAGAGTCACATAAAAAGGCAGAAATTTATCCAGATGATTTTTCAGGCGCAGATAATCCATACTCATTCCTCCTCATGGGTCTTGATTATTAGCACAGGTTTTTTCGTCTTTCTGAGAACGCGAATTGTAGTGGAGCCAAAAAGTTCATGGGAGTAACCGAGTTTTCCATGGGATGGCATGAGAATGAGAGATACATCCTCTTCCTCTGCCACCTTCACTATTTCCTCATAGGGTATTCCTATGCGAACCATTGTTCTCATCTTGTTTGCCTTCATCAATTTTCCACAGCCTTCAATCCATTCTCTAAGTTTCCCCTCTGCCTTCTTTTTGGCTTCACCCACTACATCCTCCATCTCTTTTTTCTCACTCTTATAAAGGAAGGAATAACCATTGAGAAGATCCTCCAGATGACCTTCATCAATCACATGCAATATGATGCACTCACCCACTTCCATATCGTTCTGTTTATTGAATTTTCTAATAGCTCGCATTGAACCTTTGCTAAAGTCTGTTGGAAACAATATCTTTCGGAACATCAGGATCACCTATTTCAATTTTTTTTGAAACAA
>CAYXLB010000017.1:0-16776 GCA_964465785.1 uncultured Thermoplasmata archaeon | reverse complement strand
TTTGAAGATATATCGTTACCCAAGACCTTTATGTTTTCCCCATCCTTTATGTATATCCCGTATTTATCGTTGTTTGTAGAAGTCACTCCCGATATAGTACCGTTCTTCACATTGTTCAGGTATATTCCTGCACCTACATTGGAGGTTCCAAATCCAAATTCTGCATTTTCCACCAGGCAATTTTCAATCCTGAAATATGCGTTTGTGTTGGATATGTAGATTGCATAACCGTTTCCAGTGGCATCAATTTGCCATCCAGAGATGCGGTAGGGATCGCTCTCCGTTCCAGAGCCGCCAACAACACCGTTGGCGGAGGTGAAATCACCATCTCCATCTATCCTTATCACGCTATGATTCGTATATCGGATAGAATCTGCATATTCATCCTGCAATACCGCGTAGGCATTGGAACTAAGAAACCCTATGAAAAGCAAGGAAATCACTAAAAATGTCAAGATATTTATTCCCGACCTCCTCATTTTACCACTCCTTTTAGTCCAAGTTGTATCTTTTTTACCTATAATAAATTTTCCTTAAATTTAATAAAATCAAATATGAGAATTTCAGCGGGCCCGCCGGGATTCGAACCCGGGTCAGAGGCTTTCTGCAACCCCCTTCTTTATGGGTAAAGCCGCTTTCTTTCTAAGAAAGGGGCTTCCGGAGGCCCCCAGGATATCCAGCTACCCCACGGGCCCCTTATCTCTTCTTGAATTCAGTATAGCCACATTTGCCGCAGGAATAGCGATCGCCATGGTCTGCCATAAAAACTCCGGGGCCGCACTTAGGACAGAAACGGCGCTTACGCACAAGCTTGCCATCTTTAATCTCATACAATTCTCTCTTCTCCATAATTATTCCTCCTCCTTCTTCTCAATGATCTTATTCCTTATGAGCATATATTCAGGCTCTATCTTTTTAGCATCCTCCACAGAATCATATATCTTTGCAAAGCCCCTCGTTATAGTGGCACCAAATGGAGTTTCTATTCTGTCCAATATGATCCGAGATTTATCAGCATTTAAATTTGCCGCCAGCAGGTTTCTAACCTCATCTCTGCTGGGCGTCTTGCTCTTGGGATGTGAAACCTCGAATTTCACCTCGACCCTGTGAAGCAGAGGGTTTTCCTTCTTCTCTATGATTTTAAGCTCCATGCTCATACCTCCATTTCCTTTATTATCTCCTCAACCTTCATCTTATCCTCAGGAGTTACCTTCAGGAGGACTAAACCCGTATTGGGCATCCCATATATAACACTAGCGCCCAATGGAGAGAAATAAACAACAGGTATAACCGCAAGATCTTCCTCCCCATCAACTTCTATCTTCACCTTCCTTGGGGAGTCCATAGCCTTTTTGACGGCATTCCACAACTGGGGAGTTATTGTGCTCCTGGGATTTTTTACCCTTATAACCTCCTCTCCAAAATTTTTCACATCCTCATACACAATTTCCCCTCTCTTTGTCTTGTAATCAACAATGGCAATTTTTGGCTCAATGCCATGCCTTAAAAGGGAATGGGTAACCACATCACCTACTGCAAATATATCCCCCTCAATTTTTTCAAGCTCTTTTTCCCTTATCAAAACCCCATACACCCTCTGAAGCTTTCCCCTGGTCTCCTCCTTGAGAATCAGGGGTTTATCTAACTCTGAGTGCGTATTCTCCATTATCCGCACCCATCTCTTGAGCTATCTGCGATTTATCCTTGTCCAGGATGAATACATACCCATGCCACTCGGTTGTTAACTCACCACCGCACTTTGGGCATATTTCCAAATCCGGATCTTCGGGTATGTATCTGCAGTTTCTGCAGGCCTTCATATCGCTCATTTCTTACCACCCTTCTTCTTTTTCTTTTCTTCTCCCTTCTCCTCCTTTATCTTCTCCTCTATCCATTCAAGCTTTCCCAATCCAGGCTGGCGCATCGTAAGACCTATCTTAC
Organism: uncultured Thermoplasmata archaeon; assembly: GCA_964465785.1. Lineage (GTDB taxonomy): Archaea > Thermoplasmatota > Thermoplasmata > Thermoplasmatales > Aciduliprofundaceae > Aciduliprofundum. Next base: position 14,835 of record CAYXLB010000017.1, on the reverse strand, counting down.
TCTGCCTAGGATTTGCATCATTTATGCTCAAGGCCACAACCCTTGCCAGAACCTTATCCTTGAGTCTCAAACTCCTCTTGCTCTCCTTACCCACAAACCTCTTATTTTCCAAATCCACATCAATTACATCGTCCATAATCTGACTTATGTGGAGGAGCCCATCTATTGGCCCAAATCTTATGAAGGCTCCAAATTTCAGAACATCCACAACATCCCCAATTATCACTTCCTGCAATTCTGGATGGAAGGCTAGGGCCTTGAAACGCACCTTCTGATAAACGGCCCCATCACCGGGTACAATTATACCATCCCCCACCTTCTCAAGGGAGAGAATTAGAACTATGATGTATTTCCTCTCGGCTGGATCCTTAACCTCTTCCCTGGCAAAGGAGTATACATTTCCCTCTATCTTTTCCCGTGCAAGCTCCTCTATTACTTGATCTATATCCTCGCCCAGCATAGGAGGGGGAATTCGTATAACATCCTCCTGCTCCACTATCAAATACATGCTTTGGCGAAAGTTTAAGGGGTTTATAAATTTTCGCATTGCAAAACTATATATCAAAGCAACATATGCAAGATTATGCTCAAACTGGTGATATTCGACCTCGACCAGACATTGATTAATACCCTTCCAAGATTCTATCGCATTTTCAATATGGCCCTAAGACACTTCCACGCCCAGGAGATCGATTGGGAAACCTTCATAAGGGATTACGCGGAGGATACCCTTAATAGGCATGTCCCGGTAGAGCCCCGCCAATTCTGGGATTATTTCCTATCCCATTACAATGATGTTATATGCGAAAAGGATGAGCCAATACCTGGAGCACTAGAAGTGCTTGAATATCTGAAGAAAAAGGGGCTTCATATAGTGATAACAACAGGTCGTATGGTTCCGGCAGAGGAGGTCTGGAAGGAGTTGCAAAGATTCCGAATGGACGGGTATGTGGATTTTGTATATACTCGTCTTGATAAGTATGGAGATGGGAGAAGAAGGACCGAGCTTATTAGGGAAGCCATGAAGAAATTCAAAGTTAATGAGAAGGAGACCATGCTTGTTGCCGATTACTGGCCAGATATGCAATCGGGTAGGGAGGTTGGAATCTACACTGTAGGAGTTCTAACGGGACTGGAGAGTGAGGAGAAACTCAAGGAGAATGGGGCTAACGAGGTTATAGAGAGTGTTAAGGATTTGCCAAGAATTGTAGAGAACCTTCTTTAAATACAAGCTTTAATTTCCCCTATTATGGAACTCAAACACCGGGATGGCTTGGCCAGAATATGCAAATTCCGAGGGGTTGAGACTCCCGCCCTAATGCCAGTTATTAACCCCAACAAAATAGTGATTTCTCCGCGGGAGATGATGGAGAAATACGGGGTTGAGGCAATCATAACCAATTCATACATCATCTGGAAGACTCCAAAACTCAGGGAGAGGGCGTTAAAGGATGGGTTGCATAAAATGTTGGATTTCTCTGGGCTAATTATGACCGATAGTGGAACCTTTCAGCAGCATGTCTATGGGGATGTGGAGGTGGAAAATCGCCAAATTGTGGAATTTCAAAGGGATATTGGTTCGGATATAGGTACCATGCTGGATGTCTTCACGGAACCACATTTTTCTGAGGAGGAGGTGAAGAGGGCAATAGATGAAACTGCAAGACGTGGAAAAGAGGCTAAAAATTACAAGGGTAATATGCTTTTGGCAGGGCCGGTACAGGGTTCCATATATCCCCATCTTAGGAAATACGCTGCTAAAATTATGAATAGAATCGATTTTGACTACTATCCCATAGGGGGAGTGGTACCCCTTATGGAGGAATATAGGTATGGGGAGGTGGCGGAATCCATAATAATGGCAAAGATGTATTTGAATCCATCAAAGCCTGTGCATCTCTTCGGTGCGGGACATCCCATGTTCTTCCCCCTTGCTGTGCTTCTGGGCGTGGATTTCTTTGATTCGGCAGCCTACATAAAATATGCCAGGGACGATAGGCTCCTATTTCCCCATGGCACACTCCATCTCAAGGAGATTAAGTATCCCCCGTATTACTCTCCCATTCTCGAAAAATACGATGTTGAGGATATTAGAAAGATGCCCAAGGAAGATAGAATAAAGATTCTTGCAGAACACAATCTGTATATGAGTGTGGAGGAGATTCGCCGCATAAAGCAGGCAATCCATGAGGAGAGGATATGGGAGTATGCAGAGAGCAGGGCCAAGGGACATCCCAGACTGCTGGAGGCCTATATTAAGATTCTCAAGTATCGCAGATTCCTTGAAAAATTTGAACCAAAATCAAGGAAGTCTGCGTTCTTCTATCTTGGTAAGGAGAGCATGCGCAGGCCCTTCGTTCTAGGTGTAAAGAGGAGATTGAAGGTGTTTGAAAAGGGAAATATCATTATGGAGCTCCCGAGACCATGGAGTGCAAATGTTGAAAAAATCCCAAGGGATGCCATGGTGCGCACTCCCTTCGGTTTAGTACCCATAGAGCTGGAGGATACCTATCCCTTTGCCCAGAGCGAATTCCCATGGGAGGAGCGCATAAATTTGCCCGAAAATTATGAGCAAATATCCCAGGAGGATTTTGATCTCAGAAAGATTATGGCAATAGCCGATTTTCAGTTTGGAAAGGGAGCTGGGGAAGCGATGTTTCAAGGGGAGGTAAAAATAATAAAATCCAAGAACACGGGTAAAATAAGGAATGTTATTGTAGATGGGGAGCATGTAGCATCTCTCCGGGCAGAGGATGGCCTCTTCACCCTAAAAATAGATGGCGCAAGAAGATTACACAATTTTTTCCCCTTTCCTATATTGAGGGTTGTGGTTAATGATGACTCGGCAGAATTCAACAGGGAAGGGAGAAATGTATTTGCAAAATTCGTTATTAATTGCGATAAGGGAATAAGACCCGGAGACGAGGTATTAATTGTAGATGCCAAGGATGATCTTTTGGCTGTGGGAAAATCAATTATGAATTGCTGGGAGATGTTGCATTTCTCCAAGGGTATGTGTGTGAAGGTTAGGGAGGGAATTGATAGACCAAAATCTGGTTTGACGAAATCAGGGAAGATAGGGAATTAAAAAATTTTAAATACCTAATGCCATTGAGAGGTGGATGAAAAATCCCAGAATCTGGAAAATCTGTGTGCTCGGTGACAAGTCAGTGGGTAAAACCTCCCTCATAAGGAGATTCGTCTTTGATACCTTCGAAAACGAGGTAGAGGAGACACTGCAATCCCGGACATGTAGGAAGAAAATTGGAGATGTTACCCTTTTAATATGGGACATTAGTGTCTATGAACAGAATATAAAACCCGTTTTGTCTGGGGCCAAGGCCATAATAATCGTTGGTGATTTGACAAGGAGGGAAACCCTAGAAACCATGGGACAAATCGCCGAATTCCTGAATGGTCACAGGGCAAAGAAGATTCTAGTAGCCAACAAGAACGATTTGAAGTATAGGGCAGAATTCTGGAAGGATGAGATGGAGGATATATCCTCCTATTTTGGCTTACCCTACTTCTTTACCAGTGCCAAGACAGGAGAGAATGTTGAAAATGTGTTTAACACAATTCTTGAAGATGCTGTATGATAGAAAAAAAGATATGTGGCCCCCTGGCCGATAAACTCTATTCCCGTGGTTTTGGGAAAAGGAGGGGTAAGTGTGTGGAATTATCTTGGGAGGAAATGGCATACCTATGTGAGAAGGGAAATCTCAACATGGATTTCTCAGAAGTTGTTAGAAGTGCATCCTCAAGCATTTCAAATTTTGATATCCGCTACCTGGTATATAGGGATTTGAGGGAAAGGGGATACGTTTTGAGTGTGGAAGATGGCTATTTTAAGGGTAGAAAAAATTACGCCATGAATTTTTACCCCCTCTCAGATATGGATGATTTCAATGTGGAAGAAGTTAAGGATAGAGAATGCCCATTTATCCTTTCGGTGGTTGATTTCGATGGTGAAGCCACATACTATATGGTTGAGATTATAAATCCCCAAGGAGGCTACAAGGAACTACCAAAAAAGGCTGCAAATATAGAATTTTACGGCAAGAGGGCATTTTCCTTTGAGGAAATTGGGCATCTAGAAGAGAAGACATATGGAAGGAACGAGGGCTCCTGGGGCCACCTATCCCTATGGGAGGCAAACTATTTGGCAGAGAAGGGAATTTTAGAAAAGAAAAACGCAATGGAAGATGGGGTATATAGGGTATACAGGGATTTAAGAGAGAGAGGTTTGATTGTGAAATCTGGGTTTAAATACGGCACCCATTTCAGAGTTTACGAGAGGAGTATGGAGGAGCATTCAAAGTACCTTGTGCATGTCATAGGTGAGAAGGAAGAAATACAGAAAATCAGCCGTGCAGTTCGTGTTGCCCATGGGGTTAGAAAGAGTTTGATTTTAGCATATCCCGGTAATGAGGATATTTTGTACTTTAAATTCTCTTGGATTAGGCCTTAAATTTTAATATGAAAAACACCATGATGTAGGGAATGGTGGAAGCTGTCAAAATTAAGGCAATAGTAATCCTCTCTTTGCTTATTATTGCTATAGGAGTTCCTGCAGTTTATTACGCCTCAACAATTAAACCCCAAGGGAATAACCCTCCTGTGGCAATAATAACTGGCCCATCGGAGGGATTTGTGAACGAAACTCTGGAATTCTCAGCCGCAAATTCCATGGATGATGGCTACATACTCACCTACCTATGGGATTTCGGTGATGGTAAGAAATCCGCGGGAAAGATAGTTACCCATGCCTATAAAGAGGAGGGAAATTATACTGTAACACTGGTGGTCTACGATAATGAGGGGGCCTATTCATCAACCACCAAGAATGTGATGATAAAAAATATACCTACCAGAGAAACAAAGGTTTCTGTAGATGAACTATTGAGTAATATCTCTGCCTACATAGGTAGGGAGGTAAAGGTTACAGGCGTATTTGCCTATGGGAGGAATTACAGTTTTTATATGGTTAATGAGAGTGGTTACAGGGGATTGAGGGTTTATGTGGAATACGGTGCAAGTAGACCCGAAAGAATGGAATACGGAGATAAACTTGAGGTCAGTGGACGTTTCACCATCTATAAGGATGAATTTGAGATAAAAGTTCAAAACTCCACGGGCAATTATGTACGCATCATAGGTTCAGGAGGCACAAATTCCTACAAGAACATCTCATTCTCAGAGTGGGGAAATTATAACAATTCCTTTGTGCATTTGAAGGGAATAATAACAGAGGTCTATGCCTCCTATAAATTCTTCCTAGGCGATTTGGCCGTTTATGTGGAGATGAATGGAAATTCCTTTGGCATAATGGAGATTGGCGATGAGGTAGAGCTCCAGGGATTTTTAACCTACTACAAGCCATACAATGCATCCGGTTACAATGAGGTTGTGATTAGGGCTGGAACAGATGATTATGTGAAGGATCTAACAATACCAAATTATATCAATGCATCCATAGGCACACTCCTCTCAAACGCTAGCAAGTATGAGAATAGAAGTGTGCACTCCTGGGGTATAATAGCATGGCTCTATCAGAATAAGAGCTCCAATTTTACCCTCTTTGGACTTTACTGGAATGGTTCAGAAATTAAGGTTGTTGGATTCAATGGCTCTAATGTGGGCTCTCTGCAAGAGGGCTACTATGCAGATGTCTATGGGGAATTTACATCATATAAGGGAGAGTGGGAAATCAAAATAAGACCAAACTCCTATGATAAGGTTGTGGCAAGACCACAGGAATACATGGATGTGAACATAACAAACATTATTGAAAAACCGGGAAATTATAATAATACATTGGTGCATATACCCTATGCCAAGGTGAAAAATGTCTTTGCCTCCTGGTTATTCTGGATTAGTAATGCGACAAACAATCCAGAGGAAATTACAGTTTATGTGGAAAGAGGCGGCTTGGTTAATGGTTCCCCTTACTTTGGTGCTACCGTTGAAATATGGGGTATGGTGACGCAATATAATGGAAGCTGGGAGATAAAAATAAGGAATAATACAGGGGATAGGGTTGATGTGATAAGCAGCGTTAATTACACCATAGTTAGTATGGACAAGCTCCTAACAAATGCTAGCAATTACAACAATACCTTAGTATATGTTCCTCAGGCTGTTGTTGTAAGTGTTTACAATGCATCTTGGTTGTTCTGGGTGAGTAATAATACAAGCAATCCCGATGACATCAGCGTTTATGTTGAAAAGGGTGCAAATATAAGTGCAGAGGTGTATGTTGGAGCACAAGTCAGGATATGGGGTATGGTCACCCAGTACAACGGTGAATGGGAGATAAAAATTAGGGCAAACACGGAGGATGATGTGAAATTAATTTCAAGCGGAGAGAATTATACTGATGTACCCATAGAAAATCTCCTAACAAATGCCAGTGATTATAACAATACCCTAGTGCATGTGCCCAATGCCACCGTGGTAAGCGTCTATGCATCCTACCTCTTCTGGGTGAGTAATAATACAAGCAATTCGCAGGATATAGCGGTGTATGTGGAAAGTGGCGCCTCTGTGCCAACGGTGGGAGTTGGTGATATCATAGAAATCTATGGAAATGTTACCTATCACAATGGGGATTATGAAATAAAAATTAGGGCAGGAACGAGTGATAGGATAAATGTGCTTTACTCCTCCGCAAGATATGTGAATCTATCCTATGTCCACGAGGTTAATTCCGATGGAACCCTAGTGCATGAGGGGGAACAGGTAATAGTGAATGGTACTGTAATTGCAAATCCCCAAATATTCTCCTTCGTATCAAGTAGCAGTGGAAAGCCCATCCTGAAATTTTACATTGAAGATCAAACGGGAGGAGTTCTTGTTTTCGGTTATAATTTAGATTACACAAAATTGAATTTGAGCGAGGGGGATAATGTAAGTGTAAGGGGGACAATAACCCAATATAATGGGGAAGCAGAAATAAAAATATCTTCCCTAGAATACATCCAATATTTGGGAAATGGAAGTATGCCAGAACCTTTGAATATATCCACTGGGTATTTTGGCAACTGGACCAATGCGGAAAAAATAGAAGGCATGCTTGTGAGGGTTCATGGCAGGGTTACATCCATAGATACTTCCAAGGGATATTTCTATATTGATGATGGAAATGGTAGTGTGGAGATATACGCTAAGGCAGCAGGTCTTGATATTTCAAATATTTCTGTGGGAGATAATGTCACAGTAATCGGTGTAGTAGCCCAATATGATAGGACCTCTCCCTATACCTCCTACTATGAGATTCTACCCAGATATCAGAGCGATATAACAAAGGAGAAGGTAAAGAATGAAGATGTGAAAGATATTTATTATCTCTTTGAAGAGGTGCTTAGATGGAGGATAGATATTGCCCTAACTGTGGAAGATATGTGGGCTCATTAGAGGTCTGCCCCTATTGCGGAACAAAAATACCAAAACATACTGGATATTACTATGCAAAGTATGGCTCCCTAGCCTTTGCAATCATAGGCATTGTTTTCCTTCTAATTTTTGCCCAGAGCATTCCAGTGCAATATGTCCATATAAAGGATGTGACCCAGACCTACAATTATGGCACCGTGGAGATAAGGGGCATAATATCATCGGCACCTTCCCTGGTCATTTACTCTGAAGGATCCTCCACCCTATACATTGATGTGGATGATGGAACGGGAATAATGAGTATCCATGTCTACAGCCCAACGGTGGAAAATTTAGCCAAGAAGGGAAAACTACCGGGCTACGGGGATTATGTTAAAATCATAGGGGAGGTTTATTTCAGGGGAGATAATAGATACATGATTGTGAACTCCCCCGAGCAGGTTACAATAATAAAGCCAAAGCCCGTGAAGATGAGTATAGGAGAGATAAATTCCATTGAATATCCGTATGCAAAATACATAAGGGTTACCCTTGATGCCAAGGTTGTAAGCGTATATAAAACGACCTCAGGTAGCTATGTTCTTAACTTAACCGATGGTACCGGATATATGGACATGTATATCCCCCTGGCTGTTGTACATCTTACAGGAAATATGGATATTGAAGGATTGGAGGGAAAAAATATAGAGGTCACTGGCTCCATTGAATGGTATGGAAGCTTTATGAGTGGAAACTGGGAGATAATCCCGGGAAGTCTTGAGGATATTAAGGTGATAGGATGAAGTGCCCCAGCTGTGGTAGGGAAATACCAGACGATTCGGAAATTTGCCCCTACTGTACTGCAAGCATAAAGCATAGGGTTAGAATAAAAACAATTTACATAGTTGCCCTTACCCTCATCATCATAGGTTCTACATATGCTGTTCTTGCATACACGGGTGGGGAGGTTCCTATCACCAAGATAAGGGACCTCGGATTGACCGATAACTATAATTTCATAAGACTCCATGGTGTTGTGGATGGCTATCCATGGGTTTACGAAAATGATTATGAGGTAACATCATTCCGATTCAAGTTGAATGATGGGACAGGTAGTATTACCATAAAGCTCTACAGCAACATGATAAAGAGGATGGTTGAAGCAAACAAAATCCCAGAAATGGGCGATGTTGTTGATATAAAGGGCACATATTTATACAGCTCAAACTCCCTGGTTCTCAACAACATAGATTATTTAAAGATACAAAAACCCCAGGCAAGGGGAATGAAGGTGGATAAAATAATTGCCTCTGCCCCTTGGGAGTTGAACAATGGGGAGAGAATTTATGTGGATGGAAACATAACAAGCGTCAGGGAATACAGTTTTGGATTTATATGCAGCATAGATGAAAAACTTGATTTGCTCATTCCCAGGGCCTATTATTCACTGGATGTTTTAAATCTATCCTCTCTGGGTTCTGGATACATTCGCATATATGGGAGTTTACAGTTTTACAGACCAATTGAACCTTCATCCTCCTATGAAGTTGTAGATCTTCCCCAGCTTATGGAAAATCCAGAAGAATACAATGGAAGCTCTATACGGATTCCATGGGCGGAGGTTGTTGAGAAAAATGAGGATGCAAAAACCATTAGGGTTTATTCCAACGGCTCCTATGTGAATGTTTATGTCCGCGATGGTGTAAGATACTACGATGTAGGTGATTATGTGGAAATTCAAGGTAAGTTTATAAATTATCAAGGCAGCTGGGAGATTTCCGTATCAAGAAGTGGAGATTTCGTAAGTGAGCCAAAATGGGAGGTTATAGCTGGCACCACCTATGATATTCTGCAGAAGAAAAATTACGAGAGAAATGAGAGTTTGGATGAATTTTCCCTCAGGGAAATAGAGGGAGTTGTGGTGGATTACAGGATTTATACCTATTCCGCTATAGTAACCATTTGGAGCAATAACAGGAGCTACAGCGTGTATCTGGAGAGCAACAGGATGTTTAAAGGTGTGGATTACGGGAAGAAAGTAATCGTGAGGGGCATAGTTACTTTTTACAATGGGGAGCCTGAGATAAAGGTAAGGCCCTTTACCGAAGATATTGTGGAGGTGGTAGGTTGACCCCCATGTATCTTTTGTTGTGCATAATCTTCGTCTTAATCGGCGCATTGATTGGCTCTGCCCTTTCGATGCTTCCAGGTCTCCATGTATACAATGTCATAGGCTTCTTCCTCCTGTTTTATTTCTCTGCGGGCCTCGTCCTGGATTCCATGCTCATGGTGCTGATGCTTATAGGTATGCTTGTGAGCTATGCCTTCGTCTTTACCATTCCATCAATATATTTCAGTGCCCCCGATGATTCAACTATGTTCGTTTTGATGCCCTCCTTGAGATACTTGAAGGAGGGACGCGGACATGAGGCTGTTTTGCTCATCGCATCTGGAGCACTTATAGGCGTACTGGCAATTGTAATCTTCGTACCCCTATTTATGGGGCCCCTTTCAATCGTTTGGAGCATTGTTTCCACCCATCTTCACTGGATCATAGGTGCCGTAATAGCCTACATGCTCCTTTCGGAGTTCCCTAAGGATTTCGGCAGGCATAAGAATCCCCTTCATGGATTGAAGGAGGCTTGGAAAACAATACTTGCAGGATACCTCACATTCTTCCTCTCGGCCATACTTGGATTAATTGTTTTCAACAAAACCCTTGTACCAGCCTCCAGGGCATTCCAGAGCCTTATGGCTCCATTAATTGGTCTGTTCGCTACATCCTCCATACTCCTCAATTTAATTTCCAAATATGAGATTCCGGAACAAAACATACCTAAGAGCATAGATACTAAACCTAAGGAGTTGCTCCATGGCGCCGTAGCTGGTTCCTCGGGAGGGCTGTTTGCAGCATTCCTTCCAGCAGTGACTGCAGGCGTCGGGGGTTATATGGCAAGCCATGGCTTTGCCCAGAAGGGGGATAAGAGCTTCCTTGTTTCCATGGGCGCATCCCGTGTGGTTTACTATGTTGGTGCCATAGCCCTATTCTTTTTGCCTGTTTTGCATCTTCGCCGTGGAGCACTCGCCATGGGAATAAACCTATTCTTCACCCCTGAGAGCGTTCAGCAGTTTTACCTTGTGGATATGGGAATCGCCATCGCAGGTCTATTTGCATTTTTCGTGGTTGTATATGCCTCCAAGTTCCTGGCAAAAAGGATATACAAGATAAATCCAAAGACCCTAAATCTAATAGTTTTGGGAATAGTGATACTGATAGTTTATTTCATGACTTCCTGGCAGGGTCTGCTCATAATGTCGGTAGCAACCGCCATAGGTCTCATTCCAGTTCTCTTTAACTCCCGCAGATCCCACTGTCTCGCCGTAATCCTTGTGCCAATATGGTTGAACATGAGTGGAATAAGCCTTGGTGGCCTATTCGGGTTGTGGTAAAATGAAGGGATTTGCTCACTTCCTGGCAGGATTGACGACGGCCACCTTTGTAGTGGTTATAGCCAACATGTATTACGGGCAAAATATAATAGCCACGGAGATTGTAGTTCATAAGGCCCTGATAATCATCCTGGGTGGGATATTTGGAATCCTACCAGACACAATAGATTTCAGATTTGCCAAGTACCTGCAGAGGCATGATTACGAGGTTGATATGGATGAGTGGAACCTTGATCCAAATCTAGTCGCTACAACCTTGGCAAGGGCCATAGACCAGGCTGCTGAAGAGAAGAGGGAAGTAAATGTTATGCTTCACACAATAAAGATTTCATCGGACCAGTGGAGACAGTATACTGTAAGATTCGATACGGAAAATAAGAAGGTCATATGCGATATAGGTCCCATAATATCGGGATTTGAAAAGAGACCCTATATAAACTCCTATCTCCCCCCTGAAAAGTCCCACGCGGAAGCGAGTTTCAAGACAGATTTGGAGTACAACTATGATGAGGTAACACATGTGGATATCCTCTCAGGTCCTGACTTCTCATTTTTCCCGGAAGGGGAGAATAAGGTAAGGGCAGATTTCATACCCTGGCACAGGAGATGGGCTCATAGCGTGACCTTGGGAGTTATGTTTGCACCGATAGGCTTTATGCTCTTCGGCTTCAGCCCCATGGGCTGGACTGCCTTCTGGATAATCATGCTTGGTTTCTGGTCCCATATCTTGACGGATCACTTCGGATTGATGGGAAGTAATATGTTTCCACCCTTCACAACAAAGCGCATACCTGGATTTAAAGTAACCAGGAGTATGAGCACCCTAGCAAATGTATACACCAACTACCTGGATGTTCTCCTAATTATATTCAATATAAACGCTCTAAATTATGCCTTGGCAGGAAAGGATTATTTGAGTATGCCCTGGCTTTCATATCTTGGAAACCAGATAAATTACGGGGAGTGGTATGTTGTTGGTTTGATGAACTACATCGTCTACTACATCCTGCCGCCCATCCTCGTATCTTACATAATCGTGGCGTGGATAAGAAGGAGAAGGGGAGTTAAAGAACTAAGCGAGAAAGAGGCAAGAAGCGCAGAACAGCTGGAAGAAATAGGAGGAGTAAATGTTTAGAGGAGGTCTTCAAACTCCTCTATCAACTCTGGATACTTCTTTTGTACAGCTTCAAGTATGGCCCGTACAGATATTTCCTTGATATCCTCCTCAGATATCACTTCCATTAGCTTATTCAAGGTTTCATCGTCCAAGGCTGCTAGTTTTTCCTTTACGAACCAATTGCGTAGATGTTTCCTTCCCCATTTTTCATGGACCTTATTTTGGTATTCCTCAAGGCACTCCTTGCTTGGATTGTCAATGCACTTGCCAGCTATTTCTCCGGCCCATTTGCCAGAGATGCAGGCATTTGCGATGCCTCCTCCAGTAATGGGATCTATGAGACGAGCAGCATCACCCACAAGCACTATCCCATTATCCACTATTCTCTTGGGCACGGGACAGGTGGAAACTGCGCCTGTAACAATCTGTACCACTCCACCCTTCTTGAGATAATCATGCTTCTCTATGAACTCATCTAGATACCTTTTTACCTCGCCCTTGTTCTTCAATTTATTCAATGAAACTCCTATACCTACATTGGCCTCCTTCTTTCCCTTGGGAAATATCCACACGTAACCACCTGGGGCGCAGGAGCCTATGAAGAAATGGGTGAAATTCTCCTCGATATCTATGTTCGTCATCCTGTACTGGATGCAGGAAACTATGTCCCTCTCCCGTAGAACCGTATTAAGGCCTGCCCACCTAGCAACCTGGGACTCAAAACCATCTGCCGCTATCACTATCTTTGCTCGAACTTCTACCTTCTCACCAAACCTGCGCACTATAGCTCCGCGTACATATCCATCTTCCTTTATTATCTCCACAGCGGGGCTTTTTAACCATATCTCAGCCCCCTCTTCTGCTGCAAGAGAGGCAAGGTACTTATCAAAATATTCGCGATTAAGCACGAATCCAACCTCATTTCCAGCCTGCTCAGCCGATAATTCGACCACACTTTTTTCATCCGGGGAGTATATCTTCGCACCATCCATGTAGGCATCTATCCACTTGTCCTGCGGTTCTATTTCCACTTCCTTCATCCATGCCCTCGATATTCCCTCTGCGCAGCGAACTGGAACACCTATTTCAGGGCGCTTCTCAATTAAAAGCACCTTGAGGCCCTGACGAGCTGCATATCTGGCAGCCATACTTCCTCCAGGACCTGCACCTATTACCAGCACATCATATTCGTATCTCTTCATTCCGACCACCAATCCGCATCTATGGCGCCCACTGGACAGGCACGAATGCAAAATCCACATTTTATGCATTTATCCTCATCTATTCGCACTATGGTTTCATCAAGGAACATACAGTTCACGGGGCATGAGCCAACGCATGCCCCGCAATAGTTGCACAGCGCCGCATCCACACGCATCATTTTTATCCCTCTACTCCAACAACATCCCCATGCCTCTTGCGGTACTCCTCCAAACTTATGGAGTACTTCTTCTCAATCTTCTCCCTGAACACGGGTCCTGTGTTATAGGAGCAGAAGGGTATGATGCTTGGGTCAGGAGTGACATAATGGATTACACATCTTATTGTCCGATGTATATCGTAATTGTATGCATCCTGGAAGTGCATGGTCCCTATGAACATAGAATCCCAGTGCAACTTACCCAAGGAATCCTTGGTGCCCTGCTCAAATACGCCCACTATTTCCTTCAACTTAAAGCCTGAGGGGGCATACTCCTTATCATAGTGCCTCTTGAGTATCTTGTAAAGGGTCAATATGCTTCCCAGCTTACTCTTCTTTTCAAATTTCTCCTGGAATACTAAAGGTGCAACTTCTTCTATCAGACCAGGTATGTCTATGAAGCGGGATATGGGAATGACCTTGTTCTTATCGTAATCCTTGAAAACATAGGTTGCTGCACCGCATGCTGGATGGGTGGTGAATGCAGGCTTTGGCTCCTTGAATATTTGAGATGCTATCTCTGCAAATAATGCAGCCACGGGAATTGGGAAGAAGTCTGTCTTCTCTATGAAATCGGTCTGCTCATGCAAATCGCGTATCAAGTCTCCCGTTGTGTATCTCATCTTGAGAAGCTCCCCCTGTGGAATCCTCCCGGAAAGAGAGACCGGCTGAAAGTTAACCGCACGGATGACATCAAGATTCTCCAACCCATACTCCACAATTTTTCCGACCTCATCATCGTTCATTCCCTTTACAACCGTAGGAACCAATACAGTTGCCAGCGGCTTGGGCTTCACCTTTCTAAGGTTCTCAATGGCCTTCATCTTAACAGGCAAAAGATTCACACCCCTGGCTTGAACATATGTGCTCTCCTTAAAGCCATCAAATTGCAGATATACAGTGTGCATTCCGGCATCAGCCATCTTCTGGGCAAAATCAGGAACGTTTGCTATGAGAATCCCATTTGTTGCCACCTGAATCTGTGCAAATCCAAGCTCCTTGGCCTTACGAATTACATCAAAGAACCTTGGGTATATGGTAGGCTCCCCACCTGCAAATTGAATTGCGGGTGTTGGCACAGGCCTTTCAGAGCGCAGGTACTCCATCATCTTAACTACTGTTTCGAAATCGGGCTCGTAAACGTAGCCGGCTGCATTGGCATTGGCAAAGCATATGGGGCAACGGAGATTACAACGATTGGTCAAATCCAAATTTGCCAGGGCTGTATAGGAGAAGTGATGATCCTCATAACCGTTAATGATTTTGGGATACTCTGGCCCAACTCCATCCAGTATGGTTCCCCATTTCTCCATCCAGTACCAAACCTCGGCATCCCCATAGTATATGTCCTTGAACTCCCCGTGCTCTGGGCAGGTCTTCTTATACCATATCTTACCGTCCTCCTCGTATATCGTCGCTGGTATCACCTTTCCGCACACGGGACATATGCTCTTGGTTTCCTTCGGCAATCCTT
>CAYXLB010000016.1:0-17094 GCA_964465785.1 uncultured Thermoplasmata archaeon | reverse complement strand
TCACAACTCCCTTCAGAATATTCGTGGATCCTAGAAACTGTGCCACAAAATCATCCCTGGGATCTGAGAAAACATCATCTACGGTGCCCATCCTGACTATTTTGCCATCCCTCATCACTGCAAGCTTGTTTCCCAGGATCCAGGCATCTGAAAAATCGTGGGTCACATGAATCGTGTCTATCCCCATCTCCCCTATAAATTCCCTGACAATTTTTCGAGCAGAATCCCTCATCCCTGGATCCAATGCGCTAAAGGGCTCATCCAGGAGCAGAAGCTTTGGATTTGTTATCACCGCCCTGGCTATGGCCACACGCTGCATCTCTCCTCCGCTTAGCGTATTGGGGTATCTGTGAAGAAGATTATCGATCTGAAGCTTTCTTGCTATTTTCCTGACCTCATCCCTCCATTCCTTGCCCCTTATTCGAAGGGGATAGGCTATATTCTCCTCCACATTCATATGGGGAAAGAGCATATAATCCTGATAGACCATAGAAACCCCTCTCCTGTAGGGTGGGAGATTGGTTATGTCTTCTCCATGCAGAATTATTCTCCCCTCCTCCGGAATATGAAATCCTGCAATGGTTTCCAAGAGGATGGTTTTCCCTGCACCGGTGGGGCCAACAATTATCAGATAATCGCCATCTTCAACCCTAAGCTTCTCCACCTCGATCTTGAATTCTCCAACATTTACCCTGAGACCTTCTATTTCAATCATTGCCCACCCTCCTGGAGAAATAACGCATGAGAATGAATATGAGAAGAGTGAGGAGGAGCAAAAATGCAGTTGCGGGCAGTGCTGCCTGAAGACCGTAATTTGTGTAGAGGAAGTAGATATAGGTGGGTGCAATCATGGGGTAGAAGGCAATCATCATAACCGCTCCAAACTCACTAACTGCCCGAGCCCAAGTATTAACTGCACCGCTCAATATATTACCCTTTATCTGAGGGATTATAATATCCCAGAATGTACGAAATCTACCCGCTCCAAGGCTCATGGCTGTGTACTCATACCTTTCATCAACCTTAGCAACTCCCTCCCGAACCTGATTTATGAAGAAGGGGGCGCTAACGAATAGCATGGCTACGATTATTCCTGGGAGGGCATAGTAGAACCTTATACCTATCTCTTCTAGAGGTGCACCCCATATACCGTTGGACCCGAAAACGAGGAGAAGGACTATGCCTGCCACCGTATGGGGTATGACTATGGGCAAATCTATGATGCTTTCAACCAAACCCTTTCCTGCAAAATTCCTTCTGGCAAGAATATAGCCCAGGGGAAGGGCGAATATGAGGGCTATGAGAGTTGCGGAGGTGGCTGCCACAAAGCTGACAATTATTGCATTCAGGAGGGAAGCATCATAAATGGCATCTGGGGATGTGTAGAGGAGGAGATTCAATATGGGAAATACTATGAAAACAACAAAAAGAGAACCGAGGGTGTAGAAAACCCTGTTAAAATTGTCCTTTTCGAGAAGGAGAAGGAGAACGATTATGGATACGAGTGCAAGAAGGGGATGTATGAATGCCAAGAGGGATAAGAGGGGCACCATTATCAGTTTTCTCTCCCTCCATTGGAAAAAGATTATGAAGAAAATCAAAATGGTGATGGGTACAAACACGTATGGGCCAAAGAAGAAGGCGATTAAAAGCAGAATTAAAAATGGAAATGCATCCCTCAATGCTTCACCTCCTCAGGAACTGCACCAACTTCTTCATACATAGGTGGCTGTCCGCATTTTTCCAAGATCTCCCTTCCCTTGTCTCCCAGGAGCATTTTAACGAATTTATAGGCATACTCAGTATTGGGTGCATTATTTGGTATTGTGACCGCATAATTTATCGCATCTCCCCTTATCAATTTTCCATCGGAGAGCCTTACTATTGCCTTCTGGTACCATGAGATAAGGGATGAGTTGGATAAATTTATTTCATCGGGCAAGCGTAGATAGCGATAATTGTGCTGCTTTGCCACAGAGAGATACTCTATGGCATAATCAATATTCCCACTTTCAAGGTCAGCAAGAAGATCTACAGATTTCTGCTTTATGTAAACTCTTCCCTGGGAATTCAGCAGGGAGGAATCTGGGGGCACAACAATGGTGCCATTCTCAATTCCTATTCCAGTGTTGTTTAGGACTATCGAATCAAATACCCTTTTTCCATATTTCATCTGGGCAAGATAGAGCATAATTACTGCCCGATATCCACATGGGTCATCGTTGGGGGAGGAAAAACCAATGCGCACATCCTTGCGCATGAGAACGCTCATCCAGTTCTGGGCATTTATTTCGGATGCGTACCTGCTCTTATTAGTGTAGGTTATAACAAGTTCATTCTTGGCAAATTTAACATACCAATCCGTGTAATTTGGAAGAAGATAATTCTTTATGGCCTTGTAATCGGCAACTGCCACAACATCTGCCCTTATTCCCAGCTCACTCACCTTCTTCACAGTTTCTATGCTTCCAGCAGTTTCAATATAAACCTTCACCCCGTATTCCTTTTCAAATTCTCCTGCAATACCTTTAAAGGGTACTGCCAGGCTGCCAGCAGCAAGAACCCTTATACTCTTATTTTCAGAAGGAGTTTGCATAGAAATGTAGTAGTATCCAGCGGCAACTCCCAGGAGTAGGGCCACAATGATTACAGCGAGAACTGCACTCTTCAACCTTTCACCTCCGTTATGCTTATTTGAATATAACGATTCCCTACTTAAATTTTTATGCCTTATGCCCATATCCCCCTATGCAATGGTGGGTCTATGCAATAATTACCATGCTCATGTTTGGCATCACAAATTTCCTGGTGAAGCTTGCGGGCTACTACCATATGGATAGCATATTTACCTCAATAATTCTCTGGATCTCCGTGGGAGCCATGGGCATAATCTTCCTCACCTATTTTGCCCATACAGGATTCTTCCAAGAAAATTTGAAAAATACCGAGCCCCTATATCTCCTTCTTCCCATCTTTGCCGGTGTTGCCCTTGCCATTGGGATGTACACAATAAAACTTGCCCTCACCCAAGGTCCTGCAGGCCCCTCCGTGGCAATATCTGCATCCAATGCATTCCTCGTTGCCCTCCTAGCATTCATATTCATAGGCGAGAAACTATCTCCATCCAAAATTATAGGAATGATATTTATATTCGCCGGAATAGCAATAATGAGCCTATTCTAAAAGTAGCGGGGGGTGGATTTGAACCACCGATCTCCGGGTTATGAGCCCGGCGGGATTTCCTGGCTACCCCACCCCGCTATGTTCCTACGCGAGGTGTATCTCGGACTATCGTCCTCGACCCCACCCCGCTATGCAATTAACCCTTATATGGAAGGAGAAAATAAACCTTTCGCCTTATCTTTGCTTCATTTAAAAAATAAAGGAAAGGGGTTATTTCCTTCTTCTCCACACGAAACCTATTAGAAGGATCACCAATATTGGAATCAAAATCTCCACATTTGGGAACTCTGGTATTGGCTGTGATGGATTTTTAAGTGGGATATAATCTTTCGCTCCACCATCAATCGGATATGGCCAGTCCACTATACCATCATAATTTTGGTCATTGGTATCATTATTATTTGCCCAATCATGCCAGTAATTACCTAGGTTGGAGGAATTCCACGAGTTGAACCTTCCATAATCTCCAGCTTGAACCCTTGAGGAGTTGAAAGTATCTCCAGCTCCGTTGTTGTAGTAGAAGGAGTTGTTATAGATATTGTTATAGATGGATGGAAACCCTGAGGATGTATCGGAGGTGAGATACACTCCCCCGTAGGTGTTATAGGCGATCATATTATTTCTGATCGTGTTGTAACCCGCAGTTTCCGCATAGATCCCATACTCATTGTAGGAGATGGTATTGTTCTCTATGATGGTATACCTTGAGTTGAGGAGATGAATACCATCCTTTTTGTTATTCATTATTGTGGAATTGCTAATGCGGTTGTACTCTGAGTCAGATAGCCATATACCCACACTGCCCGTTGAGGATACACTTTCTCCATCAATTATGTTGTAATTTGAGGAGTCCAGCGATACCCCAGCATAGTTTATGTTTCCCGAAATCGTTATGTTATCTGAATAGTAAAGATGAATTCTGGATGAGGAGTAAAGCCTGTTATGTGTAATCAAATCATGAGTTGACCTCACAATTTGGAATCCATTACTTCCACCCCATCCGGTATGGCATGTGTTTTCCCGAGCTGTTATATCATGTGTAGAGAATAGGTATATCCCAGCGTAAAGATCATCCAGACAAGTGTTGTTGTAGAGCGTTATACCTGATGCATTGTGCAGATATATCCCGTAAGAGTTGTTAGAGCAGTTGTTGTTTCTCACGATTCCATGGGTTGTGTTGTATATCTTCAAACTCGCACCATCGCTGGATGTATTGAATAGGTGCGTGTTTTCCACTATGAAATAAACACTCACGTTGCCTATGGATATGGCATCTCCATTGTGTTGAGCGTCTATCTCCCATCCAGAGATTATGTACGGATCGCTCTGAGTCCCGCTTCCCCCCACGACTCCATGCGCGGAATCAAAATCTCCGTCTCCATTTATGCGAATCACATCATGGGCTGTGTACTTCATTCCCTTCACAACAAATTCATTTTTCAATGATGCGGTGGAATTCAGTGGGTTAGTGGCCATAGCAATTCCTGAAAACAAAAGCATCGTCAATATACCAATCACAACTACCTTCCCCTCCATAAAAATATATGGATTTAGGATACTTAATTTTTTTCATAATCGCAAGTTTTAAATCTCCCTTCTTCTTTATGGATTTTGCGCCGCGGTAGCTCAGCTAGGGAGAGCGTCAGACTGAAGATCTGAAGGTCGCCGGTTCGATTCCGGCCCGCGGCACTATTTTCTCTCAAAAATGGATACCATCATCCCGAAATATGTTGGTCTTCCATACACAGTTAATAGATTCTCCATAGGTACCCTTTTTAGCACTCCCCTTAAAATTAATAGCTGCCAGTAGCTATCTGGCTTTGCATTCTCAATAATATTCTCATCCATTTTCTCCAGTTTCTCCAAGGAGCCGGAGAGAAGAATCTCTTCAACAATCCTATCGTACTTTTCCGCATCCTTGTGGTATCCATATGGGCCCTCTTTACTATGAGCATGGGCATGATCCGCACTTACGATGATTGCCATCCTTCTTCTCTCATTCTCCATTATCTCTCCCAGTATCTCTCCAAACCTCACTAGCTCTTTCCTCTTTATACCACGGGCAGGGGTAATCAATACCATTTTTCTCTTGGGAAGGAAGTACATAGGAATAAGCGTACCCCAATCCACACAGATGGAGGATAATTCACCCTCGAGGGCTCCGAAATTTATACCCACCCTCGGAATCTCCTTGGAGGATTCATATATCATCCTGGCGAGATTCCTATCAACCTTCAACTTCCTCCTGAATCTCAAATTCTTATATTTCCATCTTCCCTCAAGATACTCCGTGAGTACAACTCCAATATGGGTATCTATCCTTATGTGGTGGGGAGAGATGAAGACGTATTCCCTTATTTTTCTCTTCCTTATCTCATAACCCAAGAATTTCATAGCCCTATTCAATTTCAAAGATTCCTCATCCTCAGGTACAAGTATCTCGTCCCCATGGGGCACAACAGCAGCGAGAGATAGCATGATGGTAAAAAGGTTTATCTATTAAATTATATTGTCTCTATCGTGGAAAACGTTGATGAGTGGATTAAGAAGATAAATTTCGATACCACAGCCGACATCAAGGTACCACCCCGGCTTGTGGACCAAGTTATTGGGCAGGAGGAAGCAGTTGAGGTTATAAAGAAGGCGGCCACACAGAAGAGGCACGTGATACTCATAGGAGATCCAGGAACCGGAAAGAGTATGCTAGCTCAGAGTATGGTCGATTTCTTGCCAAGAGAGGAGCTTGAAGATATTTTAGTATTCCCCAATGAGGAGGATCCAAATAGGCCAATAATAAAGACAGTCCCTGCTGGACAGGGGAAATACATAGTAAAGCAGTACCAAGAACAGGCAAAGAAGAAGAAAAATGAGAGAAAAAATACAATGATGTCCGTTCTATTTCTACTCATAATGGTGGGTGTCTTGGCTGTATTCGTTACGGGAGATTATTCATTTCTCTTCTGGTCCATATTCATAGTCATATTCCTCTATATGTTTATGGGAGCCGGGATTCAAAAGGAGGAGAAGGCCCTAGTTCCAAAATTACTTGTTTCCCATTCTCCAAAGGAAAAACCTCCATTCATAGATGCCACAGGAAGCCATGCTGGAGCTCTCCTTGGGGATGTACGCCATGATCCCTTCCAATCTGGTGGATTGGAAACTCCTCCCCATCTAAGAGTGGAGGCAGGAGCAATACACAAGGCCCATAAGGGAGTGCTTTTCATAGATGAAATAAACATGCTTAAGTTGGAATCGCAACAGGCATTGCTCACTGCAATGCAGGAGAAAAAATTTCCAATTTCTGGTCAAAGTGAGCATTCTGCAGGTGCCATGGTGCATACCGAGCCTGTGCCCTGCGATTTCATCCTCGTGGCCGCAGGAAATCTTGATGCTTTGCAGGGGATGCATCCAGCTTTACGCTCAAGAATAAGGGGCTACGGCTACGAGGTCTTTATGAAATCTGTCATGCCAGATACCGATGAGAATAGGAAAAAATTGATAAGGTTTGTGGCCCAGGAAGTGCTTAAGGATGGAAAGATCCCCCACTTTACAAAGGCCGCTGTGGCTGAAATAATCAAGGAGGCCCAGAAGAGGGCTGGGAGAAAGGGAAAACTCACCCTCAGGCTGAGGGAGCTGGGCGGTTTGATAAGGGTTGCTGGAGATATAGCCAGGGAAGATGGGGCAAAGTTTGTAGATGTTCATCATGTTATCCGAGCCAAGAAACTTGCTAGGCCCCTGGAGCAGCAGGTTGCGGATAGGTTGATAGAGGTAAAGAAGGAGTACAAGACCTTCCTTAATCAGGGCTATGCCATAGGCATTGTAAATGGTCTTGCGGTTTATTCAGCTGGAAGCGGGATGGCTGAATACTCGGGAATCGTACTACCAATAATGGCTGAGGTCACACCGGCACAATCTAGGGACCAGGGTCGTATGATAGCCACTGGCAAGTTAGGAGAGATTGCAAAGGAAGCTGTGGAGAACGTATCTGCCATAATCAAAAAGTACTTTGGAAAGCACATAACAAATTACGATGTTCACATCCAATTCATTGGTACATATGAGGGGGTGGAGGGAGATTCCGCAAGTATAAGCGTAGCAACTGCCGTATTATCTGCCCTGGAGAAAATACCAGTGATGCAATCAGTTGCCATGACGGGCTCCTTGAGCATCAGGGGGCATGTACTTCCAGTGGGCGGAGTAACAGCAAAGGTCGAGGCAGCCATAGACGCTGGATTTGAGAAGGTCATAATCCCCTATGCAAATTTACAGGATGTAATATTGGACGAGGAATATGAGGGAAGGATAGAAATTGTACCCGTTAAGACAATAAGGGATGTTATCCAGCATGCCCTAATGGATTGTGAAAAGAAGGAGGAGCTACTCAAGAAGATTGAAGAAACTGCCTCGGGGTATGAGGAATGATAGTTAAGGGGTATCGGGGAAAGATGGAGATTGATGAGATTAAGAGCTTGGCCGAAAGGGGAATATATGTTTTCAATTCCCGCTGCATTGCAGGTAAAGAGCATCTGGAATATGCATATCTAAAGGCCAAGGAGGTCTTTGAAAGGGGAAAGAATATAGCAAAGAGCTTTCACATAGAAATCATGCTTATCCTTACAGGGAGTAGGCAGATAAACACTGCGCTGCGAATTGCAGGTATGGATGATGCAGAATCCTTTGGGGCCATATCGGAGGAGGATTTTGAATTGCAATATCCCAGGGACGATTCCGTACTGGATTGCACCCAGGAAAAACTGAAATATTTAGGGATAGATGTGGAGCTTGAGGATAAGACTTGCGATCTGGCCTTTGAAAAATCGGCCCTTCTTGAGCTTGAAAGGTGAATTGATGAAGAAAATATCCGTGTATCTCATAATATCAATCTTGCTTTTGATCTCCCTAACCCCCTCAGTTAGAGGAACAGATTACACGGGTATAAAGGTTCTATTTGACTTCACAAAAAGTGAGGATGCGGGTAATGCCGATTGGCGCATAGATGGTGCCTATTCCAATTTTGCAGATGCATTGAGAGATGAGGGATTCATAGTTGATTCCCTTGGCACTGGAAGTGGAATAATAACGGAAGATGTTTTGAACAGCTACGATGTTTTCATATTGCCAGAGCCACAGAATCAATTTACAGGGAATGAGAGGGACACAATTGTGAATTTCGTTAATAATGGAGGGGGATTGATTTATATAGCGGATCACAAGGGTTCCGATAGGGATGGCGATGGATGGGATTCATGGAGTCTATGGAACGATAACTTGGATTTCGATTCCATCTTCAAAATAACCCTTGAGAGCACCCAGTCTGGAAATGGGGAAAATGAAATTACAGATATAGAGTACGTTCCTGTGCTTACGGAGGGTGTTACCTCCTTTGGCTCATGGCTGGGAACAACCATGAGTGTGGGCAATGATGCCTATGCTGCAGCATATCAGACCATAAGTAATACCAGGCGTCCTGTTATGGCCTACACATTTTATGGCTCTGGCAGAGTTCTGGTATTCTGCGATTCTTCCACCTTCGATGATGGTACTCCCGATGATGATAATGAGAATGATAGTTTAAACAATAACTGGGACGATTACGATGATTCCATTTTAGCTGTGAATATGGTAAAATGGGTATCCCAGCAGAGTGTCCCTGAATTCTCTCCCTATTTATTCATTCTTATCCCCATAATTGCGGCTATTTTTGTAATTCGATTTCATCGGTAATATTTCTCCATATCCCTTTTGAACTTTTCAATATTTCCCTGTTTTATCTCCTCCCTTATCCTCGCCATAAAATTTTGGAGAAAACAAACGTTATGAAGCGTCAAGAGCCTCATCCCAAGAATTTCCCGCTCCTTAATCAAATGGTAGAGATATGCCCTGGTAAAACTCTCACATGTGTAGCAGGAACAATCCTCATCCAGGGGCTTGTGATCGTTCCTGTAATCGCTTTTCTTCAGATTCAATTTCCCATTCCATGTGAGGGCTGTTCCATGCCTTCCATTGCGGGTCGGATAAACAGAGTCGAAGATATCAACCCCCTGCATAACAGATTTTATTATATCCATGGGAGAGCCAACACCCATGAGGTATCTGGGCTTCTCTTTGGGCAATATACCATTAACTATCTCAACCATTCTATGCATAACACTTTTTGGCTCACCTATGCTCAAACCCCCTATCCCATAGCCATCAAAATCGATGGATGCAAGGTCCTCCGCACTCTTTCTTCTCAAATCCTCATATGTTCCCCCCTGAACTATTCCGAAACTGAGTTGCTTTTCATTGCCTAGTGGAAATTTCTTAGCCCAGAGGGATGTTAAAATCGTGGCTCTCTTGGCAGTATCATAATCAGCCGGGTACTCGGCACAGAAATCAAGCATCATGGCCACATCGCTACCGATTTTCATCTGAACCTCCTTGCTAAATTCAGGGGTGAAAAGGTATTTCTTTCCATCGTAGGGAGATTTGAAGAGTATCCCATCCTCCTTAACACCTATGAAAAACCCCTCCCTGATCATCTGGAATCCGCCACTATCTGTAAAAATTATCCCATCGAAGCCCATGAACCTATGAAGCCCCCCATGGGCCTCTAAAACATCCAGGCCTGGCCTCAAAAATAGATGGAGTGAATTACTAATTATTGCTCCAACCCCGCATTCCCTAAGCTCCTCTGGAGATAGAGTTTTAACTGTGGCCTTGGTGGCCACTGGCATAAAGAATGGAGTTTCCATCTCACCATGAGGAGTTTTTAGAATGCCAACCCTGGCCTTGGAATCTTCTGCGGATATCTTAAACATGATGGGCCATCGACATAAGATATTAAAACCTTTCAAAAAGATTATTTATGAAGAGGGTTATATCAAGGGAGATGTCCTTGAAGGCAGAGCTAAAGCGTAAGACGTTACATCTTTCAGGATTGCTCATACCCCTATCCTATTTCTATTTCGGAAAGGAGCTCACACTTATTTTCATCGCCATTGCCCTGATAGCATTCTTCATAATTGAACCCTTTAGAACCTCCCGAAAATTGGGGAAGGATATAGTGGAGGGAATCCGCCCATTTATAGCTCCAGAGATCTATAATTTCCTCAATGAGAGCATGGAGAAGATAGACAGGAGGATAAGGGAGATTACCAGGGAGGAGGAGAACATCTGTATCGGTGCCCATGTCTATTTTGCCATAGCCTCCCTCATAGTCATTATCCTCTTTCCCATGTACATAGCCATAGCTGCAATTTCGGTTGCAACCCTGGGAGATGCCACAGCCGCCGTAATTGGAAAGAGTCTTGGAAGACATAGATTCAAAAATGGCAAAAGCGTGGAAGGTAGCCTTTCCTTCTTCATAGTGGCATTGGTTCTTCTCATAGGGATACTTTCCCTTGCATACCCCTATTCATATGTTATTTACGCCTCCATAATAGGGGCCGTTATAGGAACCATTGTTGAATTTTACGATTTCCCACCAAATGATAATTTCTCGAACCAGATTTTCATATCCCTGACCCTATATCTCCTGAGTCTTTTATGAGGAGAATGTTTAAATAAGAATTACATATATGCGTGCTCAGGTGATATTAATGGCCATATGGCAGGGCAGATCTTTGAGGAAACCCAGCGGTGGTAGAATTCGCTTGCCGAGGAAGAAGAGAAAGTATGAGCTTGGAAGAGAGCCCGTGTTCACACACATAGCGCCAACTAGAAAGAAGATAGTAAGGGTAAGGGGTGGAAATTTCAAGATTAAGCTCCTTAGAACAAACGAGATAAATGTTTACAATCCAAAAACTGGAAAAACAGAAAAGGCAAAGATTATAAGTGTTGTTGAAAACCCTGCTAATCCCCACTTTGTGCAGAGAAATATTATTACGAAGGGTGCAATAGTGGAAACTTCCCTGGGCAAGGTTAAGGTTACTTCCCGTCCAGGACAGCACGGAGTGCTCAACGGAGTGCTCGTAGAATGAAAATAATAATCTATCCTGCATATTTTAACATCAATTATTCCCGCAGGGAGGGGCGAAGGGTTCCCAAGAATCTAGCCTTTGAGCCAAAGCTTGAAACAATAGCCAAGGCTGCAAGGGAATTAGGTTATGAAGTCGAGGTTGAAGAAGATAAAAGATACCCCAGATTCTGGTGGAGAGAGAGGGGTAGAATTTTAATTGAAACCGATGAAAGAAAAAATGAAGTTATAATTAAAATTGCCAAAAAAATAAGGCATGTTTGATTATCTATCCTGTGGAGTTTCAACATCCTCCACTATTTTCTTACCCGCCACGGCCACGTCTATGGAATGTATAACAGCCCCCAAGGATTCCAGAGTCTCCTGTACCTCGTCAAAATCTATGTTTGGACCCTCTATGACTACCTTTATGCTCTCCGTTTCCTGATCCACCTCGTTAAGTATGCAGTTTACACCGTTTACCCCTTCAACCTTGCTTAGTTTAAGGGCAACTTCCACTATGCTTGGTTTGTGGGGCTTCATCACGTCAAGCACCAGTCTCCTAATCCCATAAATCTGTTGCGTAGCCATCTCGATACCCCATTGTTATGGGGGATATATATTTTTTGCTCTAAAAATCCATATTCTCCGCAAATATCCTTGCATTAACTTCATCTATGTGGCAGATTCTTATTAGTTCTATGCTCGAATCCCCTTGCCCGCTCAAGAAATCCTTTATTGCCCTGGCAAAGATTCTGGCAGCCCTATCCTTGGGAAATCCATAGATTCCAGTGCTTATGGCAGGCATTGCTATGCTTCGGGCTTTGAGTTCTTGGGCCTTTTTCAAGGTATTGAAAACTGCCTTGTAGAGCAGAGAGTCCTCATCACCCCTTCCCCTCCAAATGGGTCCAACTGCGTGAATTATATATTTCGCCTTCAATTTACCAGCAGAGGTTACCGCCACCCCTCCCGTGGGAACAGGTCCATGGGCACGGACATATTCGTCGCTCTCCCTCTGGATTTCGTATCCCCCTGCCTTGACGATGGCCCAAGCTACCCCTCCGCCATGCTTCAAACTGGAATTGGCGGCATTTACAATAATATCCACATCTTCCTTGGTGATATCACAGAGTGCAACCTGAATTCTCGATTTTCCAATAACCCACTCCTTCAGAATCATAGTGATAAATCGCAGTATGAGATAAAAATTTTCATCTAAAAGATTAAATATCTTTAAAGGATTCCTAAATCTGTGATGAGAAGAGGGTCAGCTGACTGGATGATGACCCCTATGAGTGCTGAGGTGATGTTATGAAGAGTGTGGAAGAACTTGCCAAGAGGGCAAGGGAATTAAAGGAGAAGGGATTGAATACAAAGGAGATTGCAACCGAGTTGCATTTATCCACGAATACCATTGAATGGCTTTTAACCAAGGGTATTGAGGAGGAGGCACCAAAGGATGTGAAGATAGGGTGGAGAAGCATCGGTATTTATCCCTACAGGATAGCAAAGATAGCCAATATAATGACCGACATAATCCTTGAAGAAATGGAGAAGAGGCAGTTCGATGTAGATTCAATTGTTGGAATCCTAATAAACGGTATTCCATTTGCAACCTTCATAGCCGAGGAGCTTAACGTTGAAATGATAATCTATAGGCCCCATCCAAAGATGGAGGAGGGTGCCTTTTCAAGCAACTATGCCCACATTGAGGGAAAGAAGGTTGTTCTTGTGGATGATGTGCTGAGCACAGGGGAAACCATGAGGAAGGCCATCGAAGATATAAGAAATGCCGGTGGAGAGCCCGTATTATGTGTGGTTCTCGTGAATAAAACCCCATGGGACGAAATTGACGGTGTGCCCCTCAGGGGCCTTATAAGAGCAAGACTCCTATGATTTTTTCTTTTTTGCAGTCCATATTTCCCTGTAGAATTCCTCCTCCTTTTTCTTTTCTTCTTCGGTTTTCTCCTTCTGAGTCTCTTCCTTCTTGGGTAATCCTATCCTGTGAAAATAGGGATTGAATAGGTACTGCACAATTATTGTCCCAATAACAATCACGATTATCCAGAGAAGTATTGTTCCAGCATCCATTTACAACGCATCCTTCAAAAGATCACCTAGGGTCAAGGCTCCACTACTCTTTGTATCCTTCTTATATGTCACCGCTATCTTCTCCTTCAGCTTTATATCCAAGGCCTTCTCTAGCTTCTTTATCAATTTTTCATCGGGCCTCATCTCTCCACGCTCAATCTTCGATATAACCGTCTTCTTCTCCAGTATGCGCTTGGCCAGCTCATCCTGGGTCAATCCCTTCTTCTCCCTAGCTCTCCTTATAACTTCTGGATAATCCTCGATAAGTACCTCCTCCTCATCCAGATAGTCCCTCCTTCTCCTATGATGCTTCCTCTCCAATCTTTCCTTCACAACTTCAGGGGGTAGATACTTAACATCCTTGGGTATCTCATCCCCCTTAATTTCCTTTCCGAACTTTGCACATTCATTACAAACGTTCATAATAACTCCTTCAATTACAACCTTCTTAAGGCGAGGTACATCCTTACCACAGAGTTCACAAATCATTAGGATCACCTTATTCACCCATGCCCTTCCAATATATATTTTTGTCCCACCTGTAAATGGTTCGAAATACGAACCACAATCTGAAAACTTAATATCCATAGATGCAATACTCCCTTGGTGATAAAATGATAGAAAATACGCCAAAATTGTTCATACCTGGGCCAACGGAGGTGGCGGATGAGGTACGCCTAGCCATGGCCCAGAGAGTTATTGGACATCGCACAAAGGAGATGAGCGATTTATACGGGGGAATCGTGGAGAAGATGCAAAAATTGTTCAATACGGATCATTATGTCTTCGTTTTCACCTCAAGTGGCTCTGCCGTGATGGAGGGTACTATAAGGAACCTTGCAGAGAGAAGCGTGTTACACGGTGCCTGTGGAGCCTTTAGCAAAAGATGGTACGAGATGAGCCTGGCAAATGAGAAGGAGGCTGATCTTGTTTGGGCCGACTGGGGCAAAGCGGTTAAGCCAAATATGATTGCAGAGGCCATGGAAAAGAAGAAATATGAATTATTAGCCCAGATTCACAATGAAACTTCCACGGGGGTGAGAAGTCCTACAGATGAAATTGCAAAAATTGCCCACGAGAACGATACTCTTATCGCCATAGATACGGTTTCATCCCTTGGAGGAGATATGATAAATGTGAATAATTATGATGTGGTAATCGCCTCTTCTCAAAAGGCACTGGCATTACCCCCCGGGCTTGCTGTAGCAATAGTAAGTGAGGATGCAATGGAGAAGAGTAAAAAGACGAGAAATAAAGGATATTATTTTGATTTCGTGCGCATGCTCAAAAGATTCGAAAAAAGCCAGCAACATCCAACAACTCCCTCGGTGCCCCTGCTATACGCCATGGATGTACAATTGGACCTGATGTTAAAAGAAGGAATGCAGGCAAGATATGAGAGGCATCTTAAGATGCGAGAGCTCGTGCATAAATGGGTGAAGAAGAGAGGATTTGAATTATTCGCTGAGAAGGGATATGAAAGTGTTACGGTAACAACCATAACAAATACCTATGGCATATCCATAAAGGAGCTGAATAATGAGCTCGTCAAGAGGGGGTTGCGCATTTCCAATGGTTATGGAGAATTAAAAGAAAAAACCTTTAGAATTGCCCATATGGGCCAGTTAACCCCAACGGATATTATGGGCCTCCTTGATACCATAGATGAAATCTTGGAGGCAAAGGGGGTGTACTGAATGCGTGTGGGAATATGCGATCCCATAGCCCAAGAAGGTGTGGAATTACTAAAGAAAGAGGGTTTTGAGGTTGTGGATCTAACCAGCATACCAAAGGATGAGCTTATGAATCATGTTGAAGATTTAGACGCAATAATTGTTCGCAGTGCCACCAAGGTTCGCAAGGAGATGATAGATGCAGCCAAGAATCTAAAGGTCATAGGCCGTGCAGGTGTAGGACTTGATAATATAGATGTGGAATATGCCAAAAGCAAGGGAATTAAGGTGATAAATACTCCAGGGGCAACGAGCATAAGCGTGGCAGAATTGACTATTGGATTAATCCTTGCAGTTATGCGCAAGATAGCATATGCGGATAGGGAGACACGCAAGGGCGCATGGCCCAAGAAGAAGTGCAAGGGCATAGAGATGTATGGCAAAACCCTAGGAATTATAGGAATTGGCAGAATTGGAAGAGAGGTAGCAAAGAGAGCCAGGGCCTTTGGTATGAAAGTGATATATTACGATGTGTATCGTCCCGATGAGGCTACAGAAAAGGAACTGGGCGTGGAATATCGTGAATTGGACTCCTTAATTTCAGAGGCAGATGTTATTACCCTCCATGTGCCTTTGGTTCCTGAAACAAAGCATCTCATAAATGCGGAGAGAATTGAAAAAATGAAGGATGGTGCCATTATAATCAATGCAGCCCGTGGAGGAATAGTGGATGAGGAGGCCTTGTACAACGCTCTAAAATCCGGCAAGCTATATGGAGCTGCCTTGGATGTCTACGAGAATGAACCCCTGAAGGAGAGCAGGCTTTTTGAATTGGATAATGTTGTTCTCACACCCCATATTGGGGCACAGGCCAAAGAGGGACAAACCCGTGCAGGCATTGAGGTGGCCCAAAAAATTGCGGAGACCTTGAAGACATGAGGGTGAGGTAAGATGGTAGAAATCAGGCCATTTAAGGCTCTCCATTACAACGCATCCGTACTTGGGAAGGATCTGAGCAAGGTAATAACACAGCCCTACGATAAGATAGATGCAGAGATGCAGGAAAAATATTACAAAAGGCACGAATACAATTTTGTTAAACTCATACTTCCCAAGGAAGAAAATAGATATGCAATAGCTGCCAAGAGATTGAAGGAGTGGAAGGAAAGGGAGATAATTACCCGCGATAAAAAACCTGCAATTTACATATATACGCAAGAATTCGAGCTCCGTGGAAAGAAATACACCAGAAGAGGTTTTATAGCCGCTATGCGACTTCATCCCTTTGAGGAACGTGTTGTACTTCCGCATGAGAAAACACATAAGGGACCAAAGGAAGACAGGCTAAAGATGCTGCACGCCACCAAGACGAATTTAGAGGCGGGATTCGTTCTTTACAAGGACGATGGAAGAGTGAAGGAAATAATAGATGAAACTATAAAGGGCGAGCCCGAATTCTACGGCGTGGACGATTATGGAACTGTTACAAGGCTCTACAGGGTTGAGGATGATGAGAAGATAAAAATTATTCAAGAGGTCCTCAAGGATGAGCAGGTAGTGATAGCCGATGGACATCATAGATATGAGACAGCTGTTTATTTCCGCGATGAGATGCGCTCCAAGATTTCCAATTGGAAGGAGAATCATGCCTTCAATTACAGAATGACCTATATGGTGAGCCTGGATGATCCTGGTCTGATAGTTCTTCCAACCCATAGGCTCTTAGCAAAGTTGAAAATCGAGAATGAACACTGGGAGAAGATAAAGAGATACTTCTCGGTGGAAGAAATCGACATAAGGGATGCAGAGGAATTTCTCACATCCAACCGGGATAAAAATGCCTTCGTCGTGTATCAGGATGGTAAGGCCTACGGATTGATAATGACAGGGAATGTTTCAGAGTTTATGAATCCAGGATGGAGCGAGGCCTATCGTAGCCTGGACGCCGTGGTTCTCCGGGAGGTCATTTTCAAAATTATGGGTGTGAAAGATCCGAAGATTGATGAGGACATATACTACGAGAGATGGATAGAGGATGCGGTGGAAAAGGTCGATAGAGGCATAGCCAAGGTTGCTTTCCTCCTGAACCCCACCCCTCCTGAAAAGGTTCTGGAAGTTGCGAGACATCTTGAAAGAATGCCACAGAAAACTACTGATTTCTATCCAAAGGTAATATCTGGATTTACAATGATGCCCGTGGATGAGAGCGAA
>CAYXLB010000015.1:13904-17571 GCA_964465785.1 uncultured Thermoplasmata archaeon | reverse complement strand
CCTCCAAAGAGACCAAAGAAATGAAAAAAGGGTGTTTCCAGATCCTCACCATATTTTATTTCATAATCAAAGTTAACTGTCCAATTTCCAGCACTTTCAACTACAATATAGTAGGTTCCCCCAGAAGAGTTACTGATTGTTAAGAATATTTTTGCATGTCTCGTATCCAAGGAAGAACCCTCATCGATATATTGGAAACTTTGCCCTGCCATATATTTTGCCATATTTTGCTCATCTAGAAAGTATATGTTCATTGGGTTATCTCCGCTGATATCATACTCCACACCACCTCCATTTGGGAGGTAAACCCTATGTGCCCAGTACTGATTTGCTTGGATTGTATCACTTCCACTGTCTTCAGTAACTGCAAAAGCAGTTGGTGTCACTAATAGAGCCAAAAAAACAAGGCTCACCAAAATTGTTATAACGACATTTCTATTCATAGTAACCTCTCCTTTACTAAGGGGGGGTAGGTATAAAAAAATAAAAGTTTTTTGGTTTGAAATTAAAGTGGCTAATCCACCTTAAAATCTCCATGCTTTTTTATGTGCTCCACAATGCCCCCATCCTCAAGCAAGCGCATCATAAATGGGGGTATAGGCGTACTCTCAAGCTCTATTCCCTTGGTTAAGTCCTTTATTATACCTTTTTCCAGGTCTATTTCCAGTTCATCGCCTTCATCTATTTTATCTGTATCCGCAGTTAATAAAGGAAGCCCAATATTGAAGGCATTGCGATAGAATATCCTGGCAAAACTCTTAGCTATTACACAGCTAACCCCTGCAATTTTTATTATCCGAGGGGCATGCTCTCTGCTACTCCCCAGTCCAAAATTGTTACCGGCTACAATTATATCTCCTGGTTTAACCTTCTTTGGAAACTCCGGGTCGGCATCTTCAAGCACATGTTTGGCAAGTTCTGGAAGATTTGTGCGGAGATGGAAGTATCTTCCAGGGGCAATATGATCCGTAGATATGTTATCTCCAAATTTCCAAACTCTCCCTCTAATTATTTTCTCCATTTTCTCTCACCTCACAGATAATCGCGGGGATCAGCAATCTTCCCCTCTATTGCAGTTGCTGCTGCAGTGGCAGGCGATGCTAAATATATCTCAGCATTAGGATTTCCCATCCTTCCTTTGAAGTTGCGATTCTGGGTACTAAGCACCCTCTCACCATCTGCCAAGACTCCCTTATGGATTCCAACGCATGGGCCACATCCTGGGGATTCAACGGCGGCTCCAGCCTCTACAAAGGTCTCTAATAGTCCTTCCTTTAATGCCTGTATATATACCCTGCGGGAGGCTGGGATTACAATAAGCCTTGTCTTCTTATTCACCTTATTTCCATCCAAAATCTTGGCGGCTACCCGCAAATCTTCTATTCTTCCATTTGTACATGTTCCTATGTAAACTTGGTCTATGCGAATATCCATCTTCTTCGCCTCAGTTATTGTCCTTGTATTATCCACAGTATGTGGAAAGGAAACCATGGGTTCAAGATTATCTACATTGAACTCGTATTCCTTCTCAAACCAAGCATCATCATCGCTTTTTATCTCCCTGTATTTCTCTCCACGCCCCATTTTTTCAAGATATTCCTTTGTGATAGCATCCGGTGGAATCATTCCAGTCTTACCGCCGGCTTCGATTGCCATATTGGTTATGGTGAATCTTGATTCCATGGTCATCTTCTCAATAGTTGGTCCAACGAACTCCATGGATTTGTAGGTGGCCCCATCTGCACCTATTGTTCCTATTATGTGCAGAATGAGATCTTTGGAATATACTCCCTTGGGAAATGTACCCTCAATGTAGAAGAGATGGGTCTCTGGCACCCGAAGCCATACCTTACCCAGGGCAAAGGCTATGGCAACGTCAGTGCTTCCCATCCCTGTGGCAAAGGCGCCTAATGCGCCAGAGGTGCATGTGTGGGAATCTGCCCCTACAATGAGCTGCCCAGGGGAGGCCCATGATTCCACAAGCCTTTGATGGCAAACCCCTTCACCAACATCCGATAGATACGCTCCAGTTTTATCTGAGAATTCCCTAAGAATTTTGTGGGCATTGCTTAGCTCCTTTCGAGGGGATGGTGTGGCATGATCCAGAAAAAGGATGGTATTGTTCTTGTCAAATACCCTCTCCATTCCCATTTTCTGGAGAACCTGCACGCTTAGGGGTCCTGTACCATCCTGCACCATCGCAACATCAACCTTAGCCACGACAATTTCTCCTGCCTTAACTTCCTTCCCTGCATGCTCGCCAATTATCTTCTCAGCCATGGTTTTACCCAAGCATTTCACCTCCTTTTTTCTAATGGTATGTATTCCACATAGTCGGGACCTGTATAGTAGGCCCTAGGCCTAAATATTCTATTATTCTGGGTATATTCGCAAACATGTGCAGCCCATCCAACTGATCGGGCCATGGCGAAGACTGGAGTGAATAAATCGCGTGGAATTCCCAAGAAGTGATAAACGATACCTGAATAGAAGTCTACATTGGGGAATATTCCCTTCTTTCCAAGCTCCCGGATCATAATCTCCTCGATCTTCTCCCCTATGGATATGTATTTTCTGTCATTGTACTTATCGGATAGATATTCAGCATATTGCTTTAAAATTCTTGCTCTAGGATCATATGTCTTGTAGACCCTGTGCCCAAATCCCATTATGCGGCGCTTCTCAGCTAGGGCTTCGAGAACATACTCCTCAGCCTTGTCTGGAGATTCTATCTCATCTAACATTTTTAATACCCTTTCATTGGCACCACCATGGAGTGGGCCCTTCAAGGCTCCTATGGCAGATACTATTGCAGAATTTATATCGGAAAGGGTTGATGCAGTTACCATGGCAGCGAAGGTTGATGCATTCAAACCATGCTCCGCATGGAGAATCAGAGCTATGTCGAAAATCCTCGCCTCCTCTTCATCGGGTTTCCTTCCATGCAACATATAGAGAAAATTTGCAGCATGATTCAAGTCTGGATCAGGAGGAATAATCTCTTGTCCCGTTCTTGCTCGATGATAATAGGCAATGATTGTTGGTATCTGTGCAATTATCCTTATTACCTTACGCATAACTCCCTCGCGGCAGCATCTAAGTCTATCTGGATCGTATAGGGCTGTATGGGCCACAGCCACCTTCAAAATATCCATAGGGTGAGGATTTGGTGGCAGTTCCTTTATGCAATCTTCAACCTTTTTAGGTAGAACTCTTAGCTCTCTCATTTGGTGTGCGAACTCATCCAGGGCTTCTTTTGTGGGAAGCTCGCCATAAAGAAGGAGGTATGCTGTTTCCTCGTATGTTGAGTATTTTGCAAGCATCTCTATTGGTATTCCCCTGTATATCAATTTTCCTTCTTTCCCATCTATATAGCTTATGGATGAGAGGGCCGCAATAACGCCCTCCAATCCCTTTGAGTATTCTATAGCTCCTTTAATTTCAACTCCCATATTGATCACCTTAACTAGGAAGGTATTGCCTTCCCATATTTTAGGTTTTGTTTTTGAACTTTCTAATTTAAAAATTGAACTGGGAAAAAATTAAATTTATGGTTGCAATAGAGGGAAGGTTTCTATGCGTATCGGCTACCTTTCAAGGATAATCACGTATTTCGATGGAAAATTGAAGGATTTCAAAGATTCCTATCTTTTAGTGGAAAATGGAA
>CAYXLB010000015.1:0-13804 GCA_964465785.1 uncultured Thermoplasmata archaeon | reverse complement strand
CTTATTAAAAATGGTACTACCACAGCAGCAGTATTCTCCTCTCCATTTAAAAGGGCAACTGATATTGCCTTTGAAATCGCCTATAGAAAGGGACTTAGAATAATAATGGGCCAGGTAATGATGGATAGGAATGTGCCAAGGGAAATGAGAATCACAATTGAGGATGCTAGGAGGGATATCCTCGATTTATATTCAAAGTGGCATGGATATGGATCCAGACTCTATTATGCAGTAACTCCAAGATTCGCACTTTCTTGCAGTATGGAACTTATGAAATCCCTTGGAGAAATTGCGAGGAGATATGGATTATACGTCCAAACTCATATATCCGAGCAAAGGGAGGAGATAAGAAGGGTAAGAGAAATGTATCCAGAAGCTAGGGGTTATGCTGATGTATATAGATTAGCCGGATTACTTGGAGAAAAAACCATACTGGCCCATGCTGTGCATCTGACCGATGAGGATATAGAAATTTTAAGGGAATATGATACCAGTGTCTCCCATTGTCCCTCCTCCAATTTCTTCCTCCATAGTGGTGTAATGGATATACAAAGATTGAAAAAGGCGGGTTTAAAGATAGGTTTTGGTTCTGACATTGCAGCAGGTCCCTATTTTTCAATGTTGGAGGTTGCAAGGGATGCATCCTATGCAAATCCCATATCCCCGGAGCAGGCCTTTTATCACATAACCCTTGGAGGTGCCGTTAGTTTGGGATTAGAATCCATTACAGGCTCCTTGGAAATGGGCAAATCTGCAGATTTCATTGTGGTTGATCTGAAAAATCTTGTGGATGAAGAAGCAAATACAAGGGATGTTCTATCCTCCCTGATTTATATGGGTGATGATAGGAATATCCTTGCAACCTATGCTATGGGAAAAAGAATTTATGAGAAGGAGAAAATCTAATAAACAAGAACTCTATGCACAGTTGCGGGCAGGTGGCAGAGCGGTTATGCGCGGGACTGCAGATCCCGTCCACTCGGGTTCGAATCCCGACCTGCCCTCTAGGAGAGATTTAAGAAAAATTTTTTATATCCCATCAATGATAATGTTATACCCTAGCACGGGTGGATTTGAGGTGAAACTATGGATGAGAAATCTAAGAAGGTTATGACTACCGTTGTGGTAGTCATTGTAGTGATTGCCATTATTGCAGGGATACTGGCCTACTATTACAGCATGCCTCCTAGCGAAGAGAATAAGGAGCCAATAAAAATTGGATTTTTTGCACCATTGACTGGAGAGGCAGCTGCGGATGGAAACTCCGCACTACATGGGGCTCAAATTGCGGTGAATTACATAAATGAGCATGGTGGGGTTTTGGGTAGAGAGCTGAAATTGGTATACTACGATGACCAGCTTAGTCCAGATCAAGCCATAGCCATAGCCCATAAGCTGATTGAAGAGGATCAGGTTGTGGCAGCAATTAGCGGGTCTTACAGTGGTACAACCCTAGCTGCATCATCCATCTATAATGAGGAGGGAGTTCCTCTTGTGGATGCCTATGCTGTGAATCCAGATATAACAAAGGACAAACCCTTTGTTTTCAGGGTTGGTATGATGGGTGTTACTGAGGGGAGAGCTGCTGGATACGCTGCAGTTCATTATTTCAATGCCACTAGAATTGCCATACTTTACATAGACAATCCCTTTGGTGTATCCCTCTTCGAGAATGCAAAGGAGCAGGCTGAGAAGATGGGTGCCCAGGTTGTTTATTCTGCCAAGTTCAACTTCCCCACAACGGACTTCTCATCTTGGCTAACCGAGGCAAAGGATAACAATCCTGATCTCTTGATGATATTCGGTTATTACAACCATGCAGTGGCCATAAAGCAGGCAAGGGATTTGGGAATAGATGTACCGATTCTTGGATGCGAGGGATTCGATTCACCAAAACTTATGGAAATTGCCGGTGATTATGCCAATGGGATTGTTATAGTTACCGATCTAAACAGGGATAGCGATAAAGACTTCGTACAGGATTTCCTAAAGGAATATAAAAAAGTGGCAGGCATGCCCGCGGATATGGTGGCAGCTTCCTCCTATGATGCAGTATTGGTTTTGGCTAAGGCTATTGAGAAGGCTGGGAGTACGGATCCACAGGATATTGCAAATGCCTTGAAATCACTTAAAAATATAGAGGGTGCAACAGGAATGATTCTAAAATTCACCGAGGGCGGCAACGCGGAGAAATACATAACATTACAAATAGTGAAAAACAATGAATTCCACTTCTACGCGGAGATAACGGATCCTGAGATAATAACTCCTCCATTCTAAATTTCTTTTATTTTTTTTGGTGATGCTATAATGGATGTGAGCATAATTCAAGAGCTCTTAAACGGAATAACGCTGAGTGCTGTCTATGTGGCCATTGCATTAGGATTGACCATAACCTATGGCATATTGAAGATTCTGCATATAGCCCATGCTGGGGTTTATGTATGGGGTGCGTACATAGGGTATCTGGGATATGTCACAACAGGGAGTGTAATAATATCCCTCATAGTGGCATCCTTAGGGGCTGCCCTTATTGGATTAGCCATTGAAAGGCTATTCTACATGCCTGCCTTAGACAAACCGGCCCATATAACCCTAATTTTAAGTATTGCCCTATTCCTATTTATGGGCGAACTAGCTGCAAAGATTTTTGGATACCATCCAAAGGGATTTACTATCCACTGGCCCGTTTACACGTGGGAAATTGGGGGTGTTGTTATAAATTCCATGCAACTATTTTTCCTCGCCGTTGTATATGGGGCCTCCATTGGAGTATGGATATGGGCCACAAAAACTCGCATGGGTTTAGCCTCCAGGGCGTTGATTCAGGATCTTGAGATTGCCCAGGCCATGGGGGTAAATGTTAAAAGGGTTATAGATATCAATTTTCTCCTTGGCTCGGCCTTGGCAGGTTTAAGCGGGGTTTTGGTGGGAATGTACTATACAATAATCTGGCCCCATATGGGTGATGTTGTGGCCTACAAGGGTCTTGTAGTGATAGTCCTGGGAGGTTTTGGAAGCATAATAGGAGCCATAACCGGAGGCTTAATATTAGGAGTGAGTGAATCCTATCTTATTGCCTACTTTGGCAACATACTTCCCAGGGATGCCTTTGCATTCCTAATAATGATAATCATCCTTATTTTAAGACCGCAGGGTATATTCGGGAGGTCTGAATAGAGGTGAGAAAATGATTAGCTCTCTGTACCTAATAACGATACTCACCATGATTGGGATATACGCCTTAGCTACCTTGGGATTGAATATAACCATGGGATATGCGGGACAGGTGAATCTGGGACAAGCTGCCTTTGTGGGTATTGGTGCATTTACCTCAGCCATCCTCACAACTACCTACGGCGTTTCCTTCTGGATAGCTCTTCCATTATCTGGCATTATGGCTTGGCTCATAGGAATTCTCTTGGGTATGGTTAGCATAAGGCTCAAGCACGATTTCTTAGCTATAACAACAATCGGGTTCAATTTCATCGTGGTATCAATTTTTCTCTATTACGACATATTTGGAGGCTCCTTTGGAATAATAAATATACCCAGACCCACATTTTTTGGAATCACTCTGAAGGGCGCAAATTTCCTACTTTTAGTTTTCATAATTCTAGCCATGGCTATGTTTTTCAACTACTGGATGGAGAAATCATGGCTTGGACTGGCCCTCAAGGCCATAAAGGAGGATGAGGATGCAGCGGAGAGTATGGGTGTGGATATCAAGAAGTACAAGATAATCGCCTTCTCCTTTGGCGCCTTTTTTGCAGGGATAGCTGGTTCACTCCTAGCCCATTTCAAGACCTATATTGTATGGAGCGATTTTGGCTTCTCAGTTTCCATCATGCTCTTGACCATGTGTATTTTGGGCGGTTTGGAATCCATATACGGTCCACTTGTTGGTGCCAGTATAGTAGTTCTTCTTCCAGAAATTTTCAGGCCCCTTATGGATTACAGGCTTATCACCTATGCCATATTCCTTATCTTGCTCCTTAAATACATGCCCCAAGGAATAATAGGAAGGGGAAGCTATCTGGACAGGAAAGTCAAGGAATTTTTCAAGGGTAAGAAGGAAGTGGAAGAGGTGAAGAAAGGTGCTTAGTATTAAGCATGTGAGCAAGAGATTCGGAGGATTGCGGGCTCTGGATGATGTGAATATAGAGGTTAAAAAGGGAGAGATTCTAGGAGTTATAGGACCCAATGGGGCAGGAAAAACAACTCTATTCAGCATAATATCAGGTTTTCTTAAGCCTACATCTGGAAAAATAATATTTGAAGGAAAGGAGATTCAGGGAAAACCACCTGCAAAAATAGTGAAAATGGGAATTGCAAGGACATTTCAGATAGTTAAGCCCTTGAAGAATCTAACCGTTTTTGAAAACATTTTAACTGCCAGCGGGTATCAAAATTACTTTGGCCTATCATTTATAAAGAAATGGGATGTTGAGGAGTATAAGAGGAAGGCGGATGAGTTAATAGAACTTGTGGGTCTCGAGAACTACAGGGATACAATAAGTGGATCTCTCCCTCTAGGATTGCAGAAGAGAATAGAGATAGCAAAGGCCTTGGCATTGGACCCAAAGATTCTGCTTTTGGATGAACCTACGGCAGGCATGAGCTATGAGGAGAGCAACGAAATAAAGGAGTTAATTAAGGATGTAAGGGATAGGGGAGTAACAATAATGCTTGTGGAGCATAATGTACCATTCGCAGTTGAGTTAAGCGATAGGATGTACGTATTGAGCTATGGTAAAATCATTGCAGAGGGCTTGCCTGATGAAATTGTAAAAAATGAAAAGGTGATAGCTGCCTATCTGGGTGGTGAATATGCCAATTCTTAAGGTGGAGAATCTAACGGTTTATTATGGAAAAATAAGGGCCCTTAGCAATATCTCCTTGGAGGTAGATGAAGGGGATGTTGTAGCGGTTATAGGTAGAAATGGTGCAGGAAAAACCACTCTTTTAAAAAGTATAATAGGGCTCGTAAAGCCCCAAACTGGAGATATTAGCTTCTCTGGTGAGAATATAACTTCAAAACCCCCCTGGGTTAGGGCATCCTTGGGTATTGGTTATGTTCCAGAGGGAAGAAGGCTTTTCCCATACTTAACTGTTCAGGAAAATCTGATAATGGGAGCCTACACAATCAAGGATAAGAAGAAAGTATATGAAAACTTGGAAAAGGTTTACGAAATTTTTCCAAGGTTGAAGGAGAGAAGAAAGCAGCTTGCCAAGACCCTCAGTGGTGGGGAAGGAGAAATGCTAGCCATAGGGCGAGGCCTAATGTCCAATGCCAAGCTTCTCCTAATGGACGAACCTTCCTTCGGTCTTGCACCAATAATAATTGAGGATGTATATAATACCATAGAAAAACTCAAAGCTGCAGGAATAACAATACTCTTAGTGGAGCAAAATGCTAAGAAGGCTTTAGAAGTAGCTGACAAATGCTACGTCCTTGACCAGGGAGAAATAGTATACGAGGCAGATGCAAAAACCGCGGCCAATGATCCAGCGATAAAGAAACTATACTTGGGTGCTTAGCATCTTTCCTTTATTATCCATTTTCGTGAAGAAAAGTATTTATATAAAAATGATTATAGCAACGGGAGGGTGAGAAGATGACTGAAGAAGAGAATGTAGAGAATTTTATGCCACCTAATCCAGAAATGCCGCAGGGAAAACCACCAGAAGAAGCACCAGGAGGACTAAAGATAATAGCCATCCTCTATGTTATTGGAGGTATATTCTGGCTAATCTATCCATTCTTCTATATGTGGTTCCTGGCGGGTTATCTCCAGGATCTCTACGGCTACATACCATGGGCAGAGGTTATGTTCAATACCATATGCTGCTGGATTGGTTCGTGGCTAGTGGGTTTCATATACTTCGGTATAGCAGGTGGATTGCTCAAGGGATTCAAGGGAGCATGGCTATGGGCACTGATCTTTGCCATAGTTGGTCTCTTCAACGTACCAGTGGGAACAATAATAAGCATAATCATAATAATCTACCTGTTTACACCGAATGTGAGAAACTGGTTCAAGTAAACCCACAACTCTTTTTTTATTTTTTTGGAAGCATAAGTTTTATTTCCACCAGGTTATCCCCTTCAGCTCTTTCGATTAGAATATCCTTGGCATCTGTTATTTCGGCAATTTTCTTCAGGGATGAATAGGCTGCCTTCACCATATGATTTACCTTTAGATGCACTATATATTCACCAAAAAAATTCTCATATATGTCGATGATTTCGAATAGGTTATCGTCCATCTTTCCCATTTCCTTATTTAATTTCCTTACAGCATCTTCTGGACTCATATGGCTCCTCTTTTGATTGTCGTAACCCCAGGTATGTATAATTTCTTCTCCACAATCCTCATGGCTTGAGTGATTATGAGGGCGAAGATTAAATATATGAGGGCAACGATTAACCAGACTTCAGCGTACATGAATGTTTCTGCAGCCACTACTTTGGCTTGGTACATTATTTCCGGTACCGCAAGGAGCATGGCTAGGGAGGAGTATTTTAGGAGGTATATGATTTCATTTGTCCAGCTTGGAAGCATAATTCTAAATGCCTGGGGGAATATGATTTTCATTATTATCTGCCATTTTGACATGCCAATGGCTATTCCAGCTTCTGATTGTCCCGATTCTATGGCGGTGAATGCACCCCTGATGTACTCTGCCTGATATGCTGCGCTATTTAGCATCATACCTATCACTGCAGCCCAGAAAACGTTCATGACAAAATTTGGGAAGTATTCCCTAATTAAGAGGGGTAAGCCAAATCCAATGAGATAGAGTTGCAAAAGCATAGGTGTTCCCCTTATAAGCTCTATATAACCAATAGATAGCCACCTAAAAAATCCTTTGCTGTAGGTCCTT
The DNA here is from genome assembly GCA_964465785.1 of uncultured Thermoplasmata archaeon. Taxonomy (GTDB): domain Archaea; phylum Thermoplasmatota; class Thermoplasmata; order Thermoplasmatales; family Aciduliprofundaceae; genus Aciduliprofundum. The sequence continues at coordinate 6,916 of CAYXLB010000015.1, read as the reverse complement.
GCCACAGCAAGGGGAAAACCAAGTAGGAAGCCCCCAAGCATACCTAGAGCAGTAAGTTCGAGGGTAACTATAATTCCCTGGGATATCTCTGAAGCTATGAACTCCAGACTCACTCCTCTTCACCTCTGGAATATAGCTCAAATATCCTACCTAGGAAATCCTTAGTTTCCTTTTTCTTGGGATTGTAGATGATCTCCTTGGGAGAACCCTTCTCCCATATAACTCCATTATAGAAGAACAAAACTTCATCGGCGACACTAAGGGCAAAGCCTATTTCGTGGGTTACAACGAGCATTGTTACATGCTTCTTTGCCAGATTTTTCATAACGTCTAAAACTTCACCCACAAGTTGGGGGTCTAGGGCTGATGTGGGCTCATCGAAGAGGATAATCTCTGGATCCATCGCTAGGGCCCTGGCAATGGCAACTCTCTGTTGCTGCCCGCCAGATAATTGGGCAGGATATTTATGTGCTTGGTCTTCAAGCTTCACAGCCCTAAGAGCCTCAAGGGCCCTTTCAGTAGCATCCTTATCGTTCATCTTTTTTACTACCTTTAGCCCCAATTTCACGTTATCTAGGGCAGTTAGATGCTTAAAGAGATTGAAATGCTGAAAAACGAATCCTATTTTTGACCTGATTTTTCTTATATCTACATCCTTGGATGTTATATCAATGCCATTGAAATATACCTTTCCATCATCCGGCTCCACGAGCCTGTTTATGCATCTCAGCATAGTACTCTTTCCGGCCCCGCTTGGACCTATTACAACCTTCGTCTCTCCCCTGTTTACAGAGAAATTAACACCCTTAATTACTTCATTTTCACCGAATTTCTTCCTTAAATTTACAACTTTCAAGACTTCTTCAGGCACGGATCATACCCCCTACACCTTTGATTTGATACTTTTTGCTTACATAGCCCGAAAGATAGCTGACCGTTAGGACCATAATCAGATATATCAATCCGGCCATCCCATAGTAAAGAAAAGGCTCAACAGTTACTGCAACAAGCTGATTTGCCCTTGCTGTGAGTTCAATTATTCCTATCGCTAGGGCTATTGATGTATCCTTGAGAACTATAGTATACTCATTCATCCATCCAGGAAGTGAGAATCTGAGAGCTTGTGGAAGAACAATGTGCCATATTATCTGCCCGTTTGACATTCCAAGGGCCTGTGCAGATTCAATTTGCCCCTTATCCACCGCCTGTATACCGCTCCTAAATATCTGGGATTGATAGGCAGAGGATCTTATCCCTAAACCCACAATAGCGGCTAAGAATGGAGACATTCCTATGCCCAGCATTATAGGGATTGAGAAGAAGAGGATGAAGTAAATGGCAAGAAGAGGGATTCCTCTAATTATATTTTCATATCCCATGGCTACAGCCCTTACTATCTTACCCCCATATGTTTCTGCAACAGCAACAAGAAGACCAAGGACAAAACCTAAAAAAATTGACAAAAAAGAAAGTATGAGAGTTATTTTAGCCCCAGCCAACAGCATTCCTAGGGCTGCTCCCAAAGATACTTCCATGTTTTATCTCCTCAGGAACTTGTGCCAAAGTATTTCTCCACGAGTTTATCCCAGTCTGGGGAGTTCATAATCTCATCCAGTGCATTGTTTATCTTGTTTAGCAGTTCTGTATTTCCCTGTTTCACTGCAATTCCATAATTCTCTCCAGTTTCAAATGTGTGTATTACCTTCACATCATATTTCTGGGTAAAACTCTGGGCCACTGGTGTATCCACTACGATAACATCAATCTGTCCGTTTACCAAGGCCTGCACAGCCTCCACATAACTAGGATAGCTGTTAATGGTTGCGTTATCCTTTCCCACATGCTCATTTACGTATATCTCTCCCGTTGTCCCTGTCTGCACGCCTATTTTCAGACCATAGAGATCCTCTGGAGAGTTTACTACAAGGTCTGAATCCTTCCTAACAACCACTGCCTGATCTGCATGCCAGTAGGGTTTGCTGAAATCTATGACCTTTTCCCTCTCCTCTGTGATTGTCATACCTGCAATGGCCACATCAATAGTTCCAGCTTGCAGGGCTGGGATAAGGGAATCGAATTCCATATCCTTTATCTCAACGTCATCGTATCCTATTTTCTGTGCAATCATCTTTATGAGGTCTATGTCAAAGCCAACAACTTCATGGGTATTGGGGTCCACATATTCAAAGGGAGGGAATCCCGATGCTGTACCAACAATGAGCACCTTCTTTTCCTCCGAGGGAGGTGCAAAGGCAAAGTAGGCTGCTATTCCTGCTATTATCAGAATCACTACAACTATTATGGCATATAGCACTTTGTTCTCCATCATACCACCTACATTGAGAGATATTCGTGAGATATTTAAAATTTGTTATAAGAAATGCCAAGGAATTAATAGAAAAATTTATATAGGAGTGCATTTTTATTGAAAATATGAAGCATGAGGAATATGTATATGAACTATCGGAGTTGAAGGATTACGCTCCGAAGATATTTGGCATTCCAACTGGTACGAAATTAGATGAAATGTTCTACACAGTCACCTACGATGAGAAAAAAGATAGGTATGTTAAGAAACCCCTTGGTGGGATACCCCACCTTGCCGTTCTAAATGTAACGGGAATTCCAGATACTGGAAAATCTTTATTGGCTGAGCAGTTTGCAGTGTATCAGGCAGCTAGGAACTATCCAGTTCTCTTTGTGACAGTTGAATCACCTGCCAATTTCCTATATACAGCTCTAAAGCAAAAGGCCCAGGTTCTGGGGTTGGATTTCACTACTGTTGAGAAAAATATGATAATAATTGATGCATCGCAGGATGTTGAGCTTAGGGAAAACATGAATGCTCTCTTGGATACCATGGCCTATGCCATAAAAAAGAAGAATACAAAGAATGTGGTAATAGATAGCATAACCGGCCTCTATGAGCACAGAGAAGTTCTTGCTAGGCAAATAGTTAGGCAGATGTTCAATTTTCTGAAGAAGTGGAATCAAACAGCGTTGCTTGTCTCCCAAAAGAGATCTTCCCAGAGTAGTGAGACCGCTGAGGCTGCAGGGGGTCTGGCGGTAGCCCATATTGTGGATGGGACAATAGTTATGGATAAGGAGGTGATAACTTCAAAATGGGCAGCCAGTATGTATGGTAGGAAAATAGGGGAGGTTATTAGAACAATACGCATAGATGGATGTCGTCTCGTACCCCACGCCTCTGAAACCTATGTATTTGATATAACCGATACTGGATTAATAGATATAAAGGAACCCTTAAGCAAGATAGCAAGGGGAGGTGATTGAGATGGAGGTAATAGGCAAACCTGTTAAGGAGGGAAATATAGATACAATTGCAGAGCGCATATTTCATGAGAGTATACGGATCCTTGGAGGTCTAAAGAATCTTGTGGAGTACAGAAACCTCACATGGCTACCCAGCTTGGCAGAAGCTGCATATGTTATAGCTCTTAAGAACGAGGCCATAAAGACAAACAGGGAAATTGCAGAGTATCTGGGTATAACAGAGCAAACAGTCAAGAATATTCTAAGCGCCGATGAAACAAAGGTTATGGAGAGATTGAAGGGCGAGAGTGAAAAGAAGGAGCATATAGCGGGAGGTCTTGCCAAGCTTGCCTATAGGGCAATAAGAGAAAAGAGGGACAATCTGGAGGAAAGAATGGAAATTATGGAGGAGAGTGCAAAATCCCTTGGGATTGATTGGGCAGTCCATGTGCTCTCAAATATTAAGGGCTTAGACTTTCCCATAGAGAACAAGGAGGTATTGGTGGAAAGATTAAGGGGCTATAGGATAAAGGGGAAGGATATTGAGGATATACTCTCATCCCTAGAGTACCCCATTTCAAATCCTGCGGAACTTCTCCATAAAATAAGGGAGAAGCTTTGAAACCCTTAAATATCTCTATTCTCATCACTTTTTATGATTCCAGTCGTCTATGGAGAGCTTTGCCCCCAATGTGGAGGAGACCTTTCATGGTTTGAGATTGAGGATGACCTTTGCAGAAGAAAAAATAAGAAATTATCGTATAATGAATTGACCTGGAAATACAGGGAGTTTGAAAGATTCTTTTACCAGAAGGTTGGTAGTAGGCCTAGGGCCATTCAAAGGATGTGGGCCAAGAGGGTGCTCCAGGGAACATCCTTTGCCGCCATTGCCCCCACAGGGATTGGTAAGACACTATTTGGTGCCGTTATGGCATCCTATTTTGCGGAGAATGGAATGAAGAGCTACATAATGGTTCCCACCACTCTACTACTGAAGGAAGTTGCCGATAAAATTAAGGGAATGGGATATGGAGAAAAACTCGTATACTATTATGGAAGGATGGGAAAGAAGGAAAAGGAAGATATGAAAAAAAAGATAGGGGATGGTGATTTTAATATTTTACTCACCACCACAGCATTTCTGAGCAAGAATTATGCTATGATATCAAAAATCTCCTTTAAGTTCATATTTGTGGATGACGTTGATTCCCTACTCAAAAGGTCTAGGAATCTTGATAAAATAGTATCCCTAGTTCTAAGGGGAAAATCCGTTCTAATGGTATCCACGGCCACTGGATCTAGGGGATACAATACAAAAATTCTGAGGGAAAAACTGAATTTTGATGTTGGAAATATGAGAAATGCCGTAAGAAATGTGATGGACATATACGCTTCCAAGGATCGTTTGAGGTATATTATGGATAGCATGGGACCCGGAGCCCTCATATTCACACCTACAGCAGAGGAGGCACGAAAATTGATGGATGAGCTTGGAGATTACAGAATAGGCCTGGTTTTAGCCCAGGATAAAGAGGCATATAAATCATTCCAAGAGGGTTCCTTGGATTACCTCCTGGGTGTAGCAACCCCCTACGGTTCCCTAGTAAGGGGAATTGATATGCCAGAGAGGATAAGGTATGTGGTTTTCTATGGAATCCCAAGATTCAAGGTTGGGATTGAGGACGTGGATTCTCTCAGCGAAAAGCTTCTATTGACCTTGGCCTATCTTTTGAGGGAGGAAAAGAAAGAAATTGCAGAAATGATAGAGAAAAAGGAGATTGATGCATTAAGGAAGGTGATAAAGAAAATATTTTTGAAGGGTGAGTTGAGGGGGAAAGGGTTTGTATATGAAGATTCTCACATCATTTTTCCAGATGTACGCACTTATCTCCAAGGTTCTGGCAGGGCTTCGCGCCTCTATTCCGGTGGGATAAGCAAGGGTGCCTCCTTTCTCCTAGATGAGGATAGATTCTTGGAAATATTCATTGAAAGGGCTGGAATTTACGGTTTAGAATTTCATCCAATTGAAGAAGTGGATATTGACTCCCTTAGGAGGGAGATAGACGAGGATAGGAGAAGGATGAGGGAGAAGGTTCCTGAGAAGGAAGTGATTAGACCGGCATTGTTCATAGTTGAGAGCCCAAATAAGGCAAAACACATTGCCAGATTTTTTGGAAAGCCAAATGTAAGGGTTGTGGGAAATGCTATAGTTTACGAGGTTGCCACGGGGGAGAATGTTTTGATAATAGCGCCATCCTTGGGACATGTTGTTGATTTAAGCACATCCCGGGGATATCATGGGGTGATTGTGAAGGATTCATTCATTCCAGTTTACAATCCCATAAGAAAATGCAAAGAGTGCGGGTATCAGTTTACAGAGGGTGACAAATGTCCAATTTGCAACTCTGAGAATATATACAGGGCGAAGGAACAGATAGATGTTCTCCGTATCCTTGCCTATGAATGTGAAAATGTGATAATTGGAACGGATCCTGACACAGAGGGGGAGAAAATAGCTTGGGATCTGAGAAACCTTCTAATCCCCTATGCAAAGGAAATAAGAAGGGCTGAGTTTCATGAAGTTACCAAAAAGGCAATTCTCAATGCCTTAGATGAGAGCAGAGATTTGAACGAGGATCTTGTAAAGGCCCAAATTGTGAGGCGGGTGGAGGATAGATGGATAGGCTTTGAGTTATCCCATATTTTATGGAAGGAATTTGGGGATAAGAATCTATCTGCAGGAAGGGCCCAGACACCAACCCTTGGATGGATAATAAGGAGATATGAAGAGTCCAGGAAGAAAATGGAAGTATGGTTCCTCAAGGGAACGGATATAAAGGTACCTTGGAGTGGAAGAGTCTATGGGGAGATAAAGAAGGTAGGGGAAAAGATAAGGGAATACCTGGTTGCGCCCTATACAACCGATGAAGTACTTAAAGATGCCAATAAAATATTGAAAATTGGAAGCACACAGGCAATGGCAATGCTCCAGAATCTATTTGAAATGGGACTCATAACCTATCATCGCACGGATTCAACCCATGTTTCTGAGGAAGGATTAAAGATAGCCAAGAGATATCTTGGAGATGAATTTATTGGCAGGAGATGGGGTGAGGAGGGTGCCCATGAGTGCATAAGACCCACCAGGCCCTGGAGTGCAGAGGATATAAAGAGGTATGTGAATGAGGGCATAATATCCTTGAAATTGGAGGAGGGAATGCTCAAGCTCTATGATTTAATCTTCCGTAGATTCATGGCATCCCAAAGTTATGGTGAAATTAAAATTGCCAGGTACCTCATAAGGGCAGGAATGGAGGGCTTGGAGGTCCAGTTGATAATTGATGCCGATGGAAGGGCATATCGGCTTTATCCATACAGACTAAAGATATATAAGCCTTTAAAGGAGGGAAGGGGAATCATAGAATTGGAGAAGAGAATAATCTCTCCTCCCCTCTATACCCAGGCCGATGTAATAAGGCTTATGAAGGAAATGGGTATAGGAAGGCCAAGTACCTATGCAACCATAATGGGAAAATTGTTCAAGAGAGGTTATGTGAAGGAAAAGGGAGGGAAGCTCATACCCACCAAGAGGGGTAAGGATGTATATTCCTTCCTCATTAAGAAATATGAAAAATTCATAAGT
>CAYXLB010000014.1:0-17993 GCA_964465785.1 uncultured Thermoplasmata archaeon | reverse complement strand
TTTGCTGTGTTATGCTCATAGCCCTTACGGGAACACCGGGTACTGGCAAAACAGCCATAGCCAAGATATTGGAGAAGAAGTACAAGGTAATATATCTGAAGGACTTTGAGGAGGCTGTGACTTATTATGATGAGGAGAGAGATACAAATGTGGTAGATGTGGATTATTTAAGGAAAAAAATAGGGGAGATTGGAGATGGCGAGGATATAATAGTTGAGGGACACTATGCCCACGAGATGCCTGTGGATATTGTAATAGTTTTGAGATGCCATCCGGATGAATTGAGAAAGAGGCTGGAAAAAAGGGGATATGGAGAGAGAAAGATAAGGGAGAATATGGAGGCAGAGGCCATGGGGCTAATCACGGCAGAGGCCCTCTCATATTATGGAAAAGATAAAGTATTTGAGGTGGATACAACCAACAAGGAAGTGGAAAGCTCTGCAGAGGAAGTGGAGCATATAATAGCTACAAGGGATAGAAAATATCTTGCAAGGATCAACTATATGGAGGAGATATTGAAATGGTACTGAACAAATATAGAGGGAATGTGGATGGTTTGCTTACGAAGATATCAAAGCCATTTATGCGGATGCATCCAAATTCCATAACCCTCATCTCCTTAATATTCGCATTTTTAGCGGGCTTCTCCCTATACTTGACAAATTGGAGCCCTTATTTTCTCTTCTTAACCTCCCTATTCATAATTTTAGCTGCCCTCCTAGATGCCATTGACGGAAAGGTTGCAAGGCTTAAGCATATTTCCTCTCCAAGGGGTGACTTTCTTGATCATCTTGTGGATAGGTATGCAGATATGTTCATAATACTAGGCATAGGATTCAGCGCCTACTCCACCCCTCTCTTTGCCCTCCTGGCCCTCTCAGGAGTGTTCATGACAAGCTATATAGGTACTCAAGCCCAAGCAGTTGGACTGAAAAGATTGTACGGGGGACTTCTTGGGAGGGCAGATAGGCTGGTAATACTAATTTTTCTTCCCATTGTGCAGTTTTTCTGGTGGGGATATTATTTCTCTGTGAGTACCTGGGTGCTCATACTATTTGCCATCCTGGGCCATTTCACTGCTCTTCAGAGAATCTACTACGCCTGGAAAGCCATTCCTTTTTAATCTTGTAATAGAGGAGGGGGTGAGTCATCCATTCCCTATTGCACAGTTTATCCTTAGCCACATCCTTCACGCATAACCCGTAACTCTGAAGTGTGGCACATTTAGGCACCTCATATTCCTTCTTTGATATACCACCCGTTATATGTTCCACCTGATACTTCGTCATGGATTCGTTGAAGTCTGGTGCAGTGGCAAAAATCTTCATAATATCTTCATTCCCCACCCCTATCTTGTGGAGAAAGGTTACAAGAAAGAACCTGGCTTGGTGGGGTAGGTTTATCCCATTTCTCAATTTTACCATGATTGCCTTGAGGCAGGGAGGAAATGCATCCTCCACAACATTCCCAAAATCACTGGAGGTATAACGGGAGATGTATTCATCCTTTATGCTCAATATTTCATCAATTTCCTTTTTAAAATATTTTCTGAGCTCCCTCGCCTTATCTCTCTGCATTTCTATATCCCTTACAAAATTCTCAACGAAGGCTTCCCTCAAAATCTTTATGAAATTTTCCCTGGTAACAGGAATCCATCCCCTAATAACCGGTTGATAGAGGAGCTTGAAGTCATTGCCGCTTAATCGGATGGAGTACCTTATGAAATCCAAGAAATGAATCATGGTGAATATTTCATATTTCACGTTTTCCGTGAGCCATGGTCTCTTGTATTCCATATTCATCCTCTTCACGTTCTCCTCCGCCCTTCTATACCTTATATGGAAGAAATCGGCAATGGAAAAAACAACATCGTTATCTTCCCTTTGAAGAAATTTTTCAAGATCGTCTCTTAACATATTTGCAACTCTTCTGATTATAATTGGATCTTGGAGCGCCATGAGAAATATCTTTGCCACATAGAATCCAATTATCCTACCCTCAGGATTTCTCAAAAATGGTCTTTTACCACTGAAGCTTCCCTTTACCAAGGCAATTCCATACTCCCGAAAATCAGCATAGAGGGGAGAAGAAAGAAGCTCATCTAAATCTATATCTTTCACATATTCTCTTGCCTCAGGAAGAAAAGGATATTTTACGAGGGTATTAATCTCTACCATCTCAGGGCCGGGGCCGGGATTTGAACCCGGGTCAAGGGATTGCCATTAAGCCCCTTCTTTTGGGGTAAAGCAGATTTTTCAAAGGGGCTTATCCACAGTCCCCTAGGATAGCCCCTACCCTACCCCGGCCATGCAGAATGTGAATTGAGAGCATATACATAAAGTTTTTTAAAAGCCAAAATATTTTTATCATAAATCCTTTCTCTGGTGCATGGTAAGGATTACAGATACAACCTTCCGCGACGGACATCAGAGCCTATTTGCAACTAGAATGCGTACAGAGGATATGATTCCAATTGCAGAGGCAATGGATGAAATGGGATTTTTCTCCCTGGAGGTATGGGGTGGAGCGACCTTCGATTCGGCCATGAGATTCCTCAATGAGAATCCCTGGGATAGACCCAGAATGCTCAAAAAGCACATAAAAAATACACCCTTGCAGATGCTCCTACGGGGACAAAATCTCGTTGGATACAGGCATTATCCAGATGATATAGTGGAGAAATTCGTGTTTAAGGCTGTGGAAGCAGGTATAGATATATTCCGTATTTTCGATGCCCTTAACGATATAAGAAATATGGAAACTGCAATAAAAGCCGTTAAGAAGGCTGGAGCCCATGCCCAAGGATCCGTGGTTTACACAATAAGCCCCATCCATACCCTGGAGAGTTTTGTGGATATGGCAAAGAAGCTTGAGGATATGGGAGTGGATTCAATATGCATAAAGGATATGGCCGGCCTTATGAGTCCAGAGGTTGCCTACAAGCTTGTGGGAATGTTAAAGAAGGAAATAAGCGTTCCAATAGATTTGCATACCCACAGCACCGCTGGATGGGCTCCAATGACTTATATGAAAGCTGTGGAGGCGGGTGTTGATATTATTGATACGGCCATGTCTCCCTTCGGATTTGGCACATCTCAGCCAGCTACTGAAAGCATGGTAGCCGCATTTAAAGATACAAAGTATGATACGGGTATGGACCTAAAGAAATTAGAGAAGATTGCGAGATATTTCCGCGGAGTTGAAAGGAAGTTGAGAAAATACACCAGAATGGAAATGCGTATTGCAGATACCCGTGTTTTAATCTATCAGGTTCCAGGTGGAATGCTATCAAATCTATACAATCAACTTCATGAGATGGGTGCAGAGGATAAGATCGAGGAGGTGCTTGCAGAGGTGCCAAAGGTACGTGAAGAAGTTGGCTACCCTCCTTTAGTAACCCCCCTAAGCCAGATAGTTGGTACCCAGGCAGTTATGAATGTCATAGGGGGTGAGAGATGGAAGATGGTAACCAAGGAAATGCGGAACTACATAAAGGGCCTGTATGGAAAACCACCAGGAAAAATAAATGAGGAGATAAAAAAGAAGGTTCTTGGTGATGAAGAGCCAATAACAGTGAGGCCTGCTGAGCTTTTAAAACCCGAGTTTGAAAAATTGAAGAAGGAGATAGGCGATCTGGCCGATAGTGAGGAAGATGTGCTTTCCTATGCACTATTTCCAGATGTAGCTAGGAAGTTCCTGATGCGAAGAAAGGGATTGCTCAATGAAGTACCCCAGCCGCCAAAGGAGGGAAAGAAATACAAAATATGGATAGACGGTGAAGAGTATTTTGTGAATGTGGAGGAATTAAGAGAATGAGGGACTATTTCTATTCTCCATTTCATCTGATCATTCTATTTATCTATTTTATCTTCTTCCTATTTTTCTCCATTTTCTTTTTTATGGGTATTCCCTTTGCCTTTGCGCAGTTGGGTATTCCTCCTGGCTTGGCCATATTTTTATTCTGGCTAGCCCTCATTGGAAGCTTGATAAACATTCCCATAACCACATTGCCCTCCAAGGTTCCTGTGGTAAAATACAGGGAGGTACGCTTCTGGGGAATAATATACAGGGTACCATATACAGCCTATGAAAATACCGTTCTTGCCATAAATTTTGGAGGTGCAGTAATCCCCATATTTGTCTCTATTCTAGTTTTCTCCTCCCTCTTTATTCACCATCAATTCTCCTTGATACTAAAGGGCTTAGCTGGAATTTTAGTAGTCACCTTGGCTGCCTACTCCTTGGCTAGACCAGTAAAGGGTATTGGAATAGCCATGCCAGCTCTTTTGCCTCCCCTAATTTCCGCCCTTGTGGCAATATTTATAGCTCCAGAGAATCCTGTGCCCGTGGCATATGTATCTGGAACCCTAGGGACACTTATAGGCGCCGATCTTATGCATATGAAGGATATTGAAAAACTGGGGGCACCCATAGCTAGTATTGGGGGAGCAGGTACATTCGATGGTATATTTCTATCTGGCATAATAGCAGTATTGCTGGTGTTTATGGTATAAAAAATTAGGAGGGGGCAGGTTACCCTCTCCCACAATTTCTCTTCATCAAAGGGTCTCTCTTCGGAATTCTAGGAGCTTTTCCCTCTCCTTTTTTACATTCCTCTCCAGAATCTCCAAGACCTCCTTGAAGGCCCTGTACATATTCCAGTCGTAGCTCCTGGCAAAGAATAGCTTCTTATCAGTGGTCAATCTTGCCCTTACACTGTATTTTATCTCCTTTCCCGTTAGGTGATGTTCCTCAACATGGAAGGTAAGAAGTTGGGGCTTAAACTCCTTGAACCTATTGATCTTATTCAGAAAAGCCTCCACCATATCATAAATCGCCATGTAGGGCTCCATGTCCTCAACATCAAGACCTGTTATCTGTACAAAGACACCCTCTTGTTTGCCCTTACGCATAACAGCCTCTATGACATCCCTCTGGGATATTATTCCAATGGGCCTCATATTTTTATCCACTATGCCGCATATGGAGGAATGGTGATTTATCATCTCCTCCACGGCATCTCCAAGGGTGGAATTCTCCTCGACGTATACAGGATTTCCCATAACCTCCTTAACTAAAATTTCTACTCTCTTCTTCTCTCCAGCAACCTCCCCTAAGCTTGCTCGATCCTTCTCTCTCCATATTGCCTTGGCTATATCCCTCATATGTATTATGCCAGACAATCTCCTGTTCTCATCCACAACTGGGGCACTCATCTCCCCAAGCTTCCTCATCAAATCCAGAGCATATTCCACGGGGGAATTTTCCTCCACCACCTCTGGCTCACTTGTCATAACATCTTCCACGGGTATGCTAGCCACCTCCCCCATCTTGGGCACGAGCTTTATCACATCGGTTCTGGATATTATGCCTATCAGCTTGTTCTTCTTAACGACTGGAATTGAGCGATACCCGGCGTCTATCATCAATCTAACTGCATCAACAATGCTTGCCTCTGGTTCTAGGGTGGGTGGTTTTACCATAACGTTCTCAACCCTGGAATATAGGGATATGCTCTTTCTCCTTATCAGAATCCTGTAGTTCAAAAATCCAACCAACTCACCCTTTCCATTTACCACCGGCAGCTCATGGAATCCGTGCTCCTGCATCTTGCTTATGGCCTTTGAAATAGTGTCGCCAATCTTTGCTGTTATAACATCCCTTGTCATAACTTCCTCAACCTTTATGCTTTCTGGTTCCATACATTTCACCTCTCAAGGCAAGAATTAAACAATACCTTCTTGCCCACATCTATAATGGAATCTAAGGAAATAAAACTTTTGGCATTGAGCAAAAAGCTTATATATGTCTGACGTATATAGTTAATATGTCTGACAAAAATATGAAAGGTGATGGTAATGGGTCTAGAATATTTGGTTAAGGATGCGCTAGCCCTTGATTATAGGGAGAGTAACGAAGCAGATATAAACATAAAGGTGGTAGGAGTTGGAGGTGGAGGTTGCAATAGCGTTACAAGATTGAGCACACAAAACATCAATGCGGAATTAATCGCCATAAATACTGATAAATCCCACTTCTCCATAGTAAATGCCTCCAAGAAAGTACTGATAGGAAAGAAATTAACCAAGGGGCATGGCACAGGGGGAAACATACAGATAGGAGAGCAGGCTGCCCAAATGGCATATAATGATATTTACAAGATCTTAGATGGGGCGGATATAGTCTTCGTGCTTGCAGGACTTGGTGGTGGAACCGGTGGAGGAGCAGGCCCTGTAATCAACGAAATTGCCAGGGACGCAGGAGCGCTGGTGATATCCATGGTTACCATGCCCTTCAAGGCCGAGGGGAAGAGGAGATGGGAGCTTGCAGAATCATCCCTGCAAAAATTCAGAAACAATTCCCACACGGTAATCGTTCTGGACAATAATCGTCTTGTAGAGCTTGCAAAGAATTTGCCCATATCTAAGGCATTCGCCATAATGGATTATCTAATAGGAGATGTGATCAAGAATCTTGCAGAGGCCATAACCATACCTTCCCTGATGAACATAGACTTCTCGGATTTGGAAGCCCTGATGAGAAATGGTGGAACATCCACAATACTTTACGGGGAAGGGAATTATTACACACCGCAGGATGCCGTACTGGATACCCTCAACAACCCCCTGATGGACATAGATTACCGTGGTGCCAATGGAGCTCTAATCCATATCACTGGTGGATCTGAAATGTCCCTACAAACGGTGTATCGCATTGCAGAGGGCATAACCTCAGGAATAAGGGAGGATGCTGAGATCAAGATAGGAGCCAGGGTTGATGAAAGGTACACAAAGAAGCTGAAGATAACTACTATACTAACGGGTGTGCATACACCTTATATCCAGAAGGAAAATGCAAGGTACATAACGGAAGAAATCGGAGGAATAAATGATTTGATTTCTGTGGTCTATTGACTCTTTTCACAAATTATTTATACCATAAGCCTTTTCGTGCTTTGCCTATGATTGATTAGATGAAGGAGGTAAAGAAAATGGCTGCAATATATGTGAGGTTCGAAACCCCTAAGGAACTGCAGGAGAAGATGCTCAGTGCAGTGGAGATATCCAGGGAAACGGGAAAGATTAGAAAGGGAACCAATGAAGTGACAAAGACCGTTGAGCGTGGAGACGCAAAATTTGTGATAATTGCCGAGGATGTCAATCCTCCAGAAATCGTGGCACATCTGCCACTCCTCTGCGAGGAGAAGAGCATACCCTATGGATACGTTGCCAGCAAGGAAGAGCTCGGAAAGAGGGTTGGTATAAAAAGTGCTGCATCTGTGAGTATTGTGGATTTCGGTAAGGCTGCAGATTCCTTTAAGGAAATAATTGAGCAGATAAAGGCCATTAAGAAGTAAGGTGATTTGAATGGCAGATGAAGCCACCCCTGGAGAAGTCGTTGAAATTATGGGAAGAACAGGCATGACCGGCGAGGTTACTCAGGTTAAGGTTCGCGTTCTTGAAGGGAGAGATAAGGGAAGGATACTAACCCGCAATGTCATGGGGCCTGTAAGGGTTGGAGATATCCTAATGCTCCGAGAGACTGCAAGAGAGGCACGCAAGCTGGAGGCAAGGTGAGATAGATGCCCGTAAAGCATGTCTGCGCCTTTTGTGGCAGGGAAATAGAGCCCGGTACGGGCAAGATGTACGTTATGAAGAACGGAACGGTGCTGTATTTCTGCAGTAGCAAGTGCCAGAAAAATATGATAGAGCTCCATCGTGTCCCGAGGAAGGTCAGATGGACCGAGGCCTACAGGAAGGAGAAGGAGGTTAGGCTTCATTTGTTAAAGAGGCGAGAGAATGAGGCAGAGAACCTTAGTACTGCTTAAACCCGATGCCATAAACAGGAGACTGGCGGGGGAGATTATTGCCCGCTTTGAGAAGAAGGGATTGAAAATCGTTGCAATGAAGATGCTATGGCTAAGCAGGGAAATGGCTGAAAAGCACTACGAGGTACATAGGGGAAAGCCATTCTACGATAGCCTCATAGATTACATCACTGCTGCCCCAATCATCGCCATGGTTCTAGAAGGGGATAACGCTATAGAAGTAGTAAGGAGAATGATGGGGAAAACGAATGGACAGGAGGCAGATCCCGGCACAATTAGGGGAGATTACGCAATGAGTGTTCAGAACAACCTTGTTCATGGCTCTGATTCCCCCGAGTCTGCAGAGAGGGAAATATCCCTATTTTTCAAGCCTGAAGAAATTCTAGAGTACAGGCTTGTTGATGAGATCTGGATATAATGTACACGGAAGAAGATATTGGTATTTTTTCTTTTTTATCTTCAACCCCAGGTATTGGGGGAAAATTGAGAAAGAGTGTGGATGATTTCTATGTGGAAGAGATCCCGCTACCCATTGAGAGAAGGGAAAATGGTAGGAACCTCTTCATAAAGGTAAAACTCAAAAACTGGGAGACAAATAGGTTCATCAAGATTCTTTCCCAGAGGCTTGGAATTAGCAAAAAGAGGATTAGATTTGCTGGCACGAAGGATAAGAGGAGTGTGAGCGTGCAATACTTCTGCATACTGAATTATGATGATGAAATAAGCTTATCCATGAAAGATGTGGAGATATTGGAGAAATTTAGAAGTGACGAGGAACTCACCATAGGAAAATTGTTTGGTAATAAATTTCTCCTAACGCTCCAAGATGCCACATGCGATGATAGGGTGGAAAGGATTGAGGAGGAGTTAGATGGGTTTTTCCCAAATTTCTTTGGGGTCCAGAGATTCGGAGCCTCTAGACCCATAACACATATTGTGGGAAAATTCATTCTTGAAAGAAATTTTCAAGACGCAGTTAGATACTACATTGGCTTTCCATCATCCTTCGAAAGGGATGAGGGAAGGGAAATATTCTTTAACACCTTAGATCCAAGGGAAGCAATAAAGAACATATCATCCATAGCCAGCTATGAAAGGGCTATGCTCAATCACCTGATAAAGAAACCTGGAGATTATGTGGGCGCTCTAAAAAAGCTACCCTCGAACCTGCTCATGCTCTTCGTACATGGATACCAAAGTTATCTCTTCAATAGAATGGTGAGCAAGAGGATAGTGGAAGGAGTGGATGTGAGAATAGGTGATGTTGTTATGAAAACCGATCACCTTGGTTTACCCATACAGGAATATGTGAAGGTTAACAGTTTTAACATTGAGAAAATACGTAAGCTTATAAAGGAGAGAAGGGCATATATATCAACCATTCTATTCGGCTACCAATCCACATTAAGTGAGGGAATACAGGGTGAAATTGAGAGGGAGATTATAGAGGAGGAGGGGATAAAAAAAGAGATGTTCAAAATCAGGGAGATTCCAGAGGCCAGTTCAAGGGGTAGGAGGAGAAACATCCTTTCTCCCATCCTGGAGTATTCTCGCCAGGATTGCACCTTCAACTTCATCTTGCATAGGGGTTCCTATGCCACATCCCTGATGAGGGAGTTTATGAAACAGAGGTACTTGCACTTTTACTGAATAGGGAGAATCTCAGCTTGTATCTCTCAAGAATTTTAATGAATTTTTTGAAAAATATATCCATAAATATGAGATTTCCCAAGGCATGGAGGGTATCAAACCAAATCGATGTGGCCATAACCATGAGAAAACTCTGCCAAGTATGGGGAGATATGAAGGCAAGCCAGTACCATAGATTCATCATTATTCCATAAAAATAGCCCAAGAGGAAAATCACAAATAGGGCCATTGGAAACTCGTATTTCCTTCCATAAAACATTCTTCGAAATACCCATCCAAATATGCCAACGACACCCCAGGCAAGCATCTGCCAGGGAGTCCATGGTCCCTGTCCCAGAAAGAAATTGGAGAGAAGGGCCGTTTCCATGCCTATGAAGAATCCAGCAAATGGTCCAAAGACATAGCCAGATACAAATATTATAAAGGTACAAGGCTGAATGGATGGGAGTGCTGCAAATGGTATCCGGGAGGTGGCAGAAAATGCGCCCAGGATTGAAATCAATGCTATTTCCTTACTTCTGTTTACCTGTTTTTCATAAAATACCAATAGGAGAAGTAAGAAAAGCAGGAGAATGACAAGGGTGGTAATACCCCAAGTGTTGGGAAAATATATGGAAAATAGGGAGATGAGTGTTATGCCAATTATGGAGATTATGAGATATGCATTCTCCCACTTCATCTCCATCCCTCTATATCTTCCTCAACCAAAATTTTTCTTTCAACATTATCTCCTGCAGAATGGAGAAGCTTGTTCAACTGGGTAGTGTAATTTATTGAGCCAGACATTACATCTTCTCTTCTTCCCTCCACAATAATTTTCCCTTCAGAAAGTAAAGCAACCCTATCCACAGTCCTGGCAATGGTTTCCATATCATGACTTATTAGTATGACTCCCCTTCCATTGGCATAATCCTTTAAAAATTTTGAAAGAGTGATTTTGTGGGCGTAAGATAGGCCTCTTGTAGGCTCATCAAGAATTAAAATTTCTGGCTCTCTAACAGCCACGGTGGCAATGGCTGCCAGCATCCTCTCTCCTCCCGAAAGATCCCTTGAATTTCTCCTTCTAACTCCCCATATGCCCAGAGTCTTCATAATTGCTTGAACCCTATCCTCCTTCTGGAGGGAGAAGAGAATATCATCATATATCGTATCCTCGAAGAGATGTAAGTTTGGATTCTGGTAAACCATACCCACATCTCCATGGGTTTCTACTTTTCCCCCTTGGGGCCTTAGTATTCCGGCAATCAACTTGGCCAGGGTTGTCTTCCCAGCACCATTTCTCCCTATTATCCCCAGAATTTCATTTTTCCTCATTTTTAAATTTAATTTCCTTATTACAGGGTGAGAATTGTAGGAAAATTTCAAATTCTTAATATTCAAAATA
Source organism: uncultured Thermoplasmata archaeon (assembly GCA_964465785.1). Taxonomy (GTDB): domain Archaea; phylum Thermoplasmatota; class Thermoplasmata; order Thermoplasmatales; family Aciduliprofundaceae; genus Aciduliprofundum. The sequence continues at coordinate 7,131 of CAYXLB010000014.1, read as the reverse complement.
ATTTCCCCATAGATCTTTTTTCCTCTCTTCATCTTCAGGGAAGATAGCCTATCTCCAAGAACTCTTCTCCCCTCCTTCACGGTTAATGGAAGATATTCCAAACCCATATGCCTAGCAAGCCTCGCCACTTGAGGATAGCCCACCCCAATATAATCCATCTCTATACGGGATGCAACCATGCGAGGCTCCCCATCACCAATGACCTTTCCATCTTTAAAAACTATCAATCTATCGGCCCTATGCATGGTCCTCTCCATCCTATGCTCTACCAATACAATTCCAATCCCAAAATCATCATTCAGCCTTTCCAAGAGGCTCAATATCTCCTCTGCTGAATTTGGATCCAACTGACTTGTTGGTTCGTCCAGCAAGAGAAAATCTGGATGCATGGCAAGAGCTGTCCCTATGGCTACCTTCTGTTTTTCTCCCCCAGAAATTTCATCTATTTTCCTCCTCCTCAGATGAGAGATATTGAGAAGAGATAAAACCTCTTCAACCCTCCTGGATATTTCATCCTCCTGAAGACCCATATTTTCCAATGGAAATGCTATCTCCCTCTCAACAGTTCCCATAAGTAATTGATTTTCAGGATCCTGAAATATGGAAGCAACAAATCTTGAAATCTCCGCTGGTCTTTTGTTTTTTACATAAAAATCAAATAGCCTAACATTCCCTTCCATCTCACCCCCGTAATAATGGGGTATGAGCCCATTAATTGCCCTCAGAAATGTGGTCTTACCGCTTCCAGATGGGCCAACAACAACCACAAACTCTCCCTTGAAGATTTTCAAATCAATGTCTCTGAGCGCATACTTCTTGCATAGGGAGTATTTGAAGGAGAAATTTTTGAATTCAATCATCATCTTCCACCTCCCCCAAAAGGAGCGATGAGGGAAGAATGAAGAGAAGGATTCCAATATATAAATCATTCAGTTTCAAGGGTTCTATTGTGGGAAAAAATGTGAATCCTCCAAATCTTATAATGTACCATGTTGAAACTATGGCTGTTAGAAGGAAGAAAAAGAGTACAATCTTATGCCTCAACTCAAGAGATATTTTTTTCCATACCCTTCTTTTAGAAGATGGGTATCCCTTGATTTCCAAGGCTTCTCCAACCTGAATCGCCCTCTCTAGGGATGTTTCCAGCATTGCCGTCATAACGGGATATCTCGCATATATTCTATCCCTCATTTTTCCAGAGGATAGGGAAATCCCCCGGGCCATAAGAACTTCAAAGGTTTCCCTCGCCTCCTTCAATAAAATTGGAAAGAACCTGAAGGAAAGGGCAAGGGTAATAACCGATTTGGATGGTATCTTCAATTTTTCTAAAACTTCAATTATATCCCCCATTTGTAGATTATCATTGAAAATTGCAAAGGCAGCCATTATTATGAGCAATCTTAAAAGCATGGATATGGAGAATACAAGGGATTCCAAGGTTATTCTAAGCCAATAAAATTCAAAGAGCACAGTAGTACCATTTTCATTGAGTAGTATGTTGAAGAGAAGAATGAATGCACCCATGTATAGGGTATATTTCAAAAAGGGTCTCCAAGAGGGAGAATCCACAAATATTCTAACAAGAAGAATAGATAGAAAAATTGAGAAAAGTAAATATGGTGAGGAGAACAAAAGGGTAAGATATACCAGGAGAATCAACCATCCAAAGATCAAAAACTTATGAATTTTCAAATCATTAATCATATTTCTTCACCTGAAAAATACCAGAATCCTCCAACTTTACCATCCAGAAGGGAATCCATAGCCTCTGATAAATGTTCATCATCCCCATATATCCACATCACCACATTTTCACAGGCATTTAGACCCTTAGGATTGAATGGAGAGGTGGATATTTGTATGAATGCACCCCTATACTCCCTGGAGCTATAATCCAAAATCTTTCCATTATCGACGTAGTATGTCCATCCTAATTTAGTGTGCATTTCGTTTAGTCTGATTGCAATCTCGGGCATACCCAGAACAATTAGGTTATCCCTTTCTAGGGCAGAGGAGGATGGGAGCTCTTTAGTCATGTTCACCTCTATACCGATATTCTCAAAATATGATTTCAATCTCTCTGCATATTTAGAAGTGTTATTATCATAGACTATAAGCGTAGGAAATATATGTCCATCATATCCATGCAAAAAGGGTTCGGGAAAGTCATCCAATTCAGCATATACCCTGTGGGGTGAATTCCATGAATGAAAATCCCACCTTATGACATCCCCCGGATGAATTACGTAATCTTCTGCACCAACATTGGCCAATATTCCATTTACATAATAAAACCAAGAATGTGTGGAATTTTGAGAAATATTCTCTATGGATACAACGAATTTACCATTATAGGCTGTTTCCACATGTGCTAGGGATTTTAACGCATCCATGACACTTATATCCGCACCTATTTCTCCTTCCTTAAGTACCTCGGCTCCAAAATTTATGGATATGATCATCCTTGTCTTCGTTTCGATATTCTCGACGGGAGATAGGCTTAGAGGATTTACAATAATCATAATTATAAGTAGGATGGCAAGAACCGCAATGATTCCATTACGATATAATTTCCTCACAACACCCCAATTACTTAAGATTTATTTAAATTTTATCAAGATAACTTGAGGGAAATGGTTTAATATCTTGCTTCAATGAATCCTATGTGGAGAACATTGAATTCCTAAAGGCGAGGTTTCGAGATTACTATTTGAAAAATGAAATCACACTCCCACCAAGATTTACCAGAAGGGAGTATGGATTTATGTTCTTTGATAAGAATTATATGATTAGGCATAAGGGTTTTAATACCAAACAGAAACTTAAAAAATTCCTCGTCGAGTATGTTCCAAAACATGCCTATTATTCCACGGCATATTACAAAAATCCCAACATTACGGATATGGAGGGAAAGGGTTGGCTAGGGGCTGATCTCGTATTCGATCTGGATGCCGATCATATTCCTGAGACAGAAGGAAAAAGATACGAAGAGATGTTAAGAATAGTGAAAAGAGAGGCGGAAAAATTAGTTTTTAACTTTCTCTTGGACGATCTTGGATTTGATGAGAAGAGTATAAGCATTGCCTTTTCCGGGGGAAGGGGATACCATATATATGTGAGAAGTAGAGATGTTTTTAATCTGGGAAGCGATGGGCGTAGGGAAATAGTTAGTTATATCACAGGGGAATCCACTGATCTCACAAAATTCATTAGGATTTATGAGGAGAAAATTGGAAGGAAGAAGAAGAGAAATGTATATGAGCTTTACCCCCCTGAATTTGGGGGATGGTATGGGAAATTATCAAGGGAAATAACGAGAATATCCCGTGATTTAAAGGTTCTATATGAAGAGAGGGGGGAGGAAGCTGTGGTTGAGGAATTTAATGAAATACTCAAGGACAAAAAGTTGTCAAAGAGACTTGCCGCAGATATATTCAAGGAGAACAAGGAAAACAAAGCAAAAATCGATGATTTGATTGATGAGTATCAGTCTAAAAAACTCCAGATTTTCACCACCGATACCTTAAGGGATGCATTTTTGAGATATATAAAAGAAAAAATAAGAATAAGAGGCGAAGCAGACGAACCAGTAACAACTGATATACATAGACTTATAAGATTAATAGGTTCTTTACATGGAAAGACTGGATTGATGGTTAAGGAGATAGATATTGATAGATTTAAAGATTTTAATCCTCTTGTAGATGCTATACCTAATACATTTAAGGAGAATGAAGTGAAAATAATATCAAAAGATAAAGTTGAAATTGAGCTGGGTGGTGAGAAATATAGGGTGGAGGGGGAGGAAATAGTACCCGAATATGTGGCTATTTTCCTAATTGCCCGTGGTCTTGTCGATTTCATTGCTAGGCAGTGATGCAGGGGAAAAGTATATATTAGAGATACCAATTGCGGCTACTATGGGATCAATAAGACCTTCAAACATAAAACGTGTGGCCAGAGCCTTGGTGGATTCATATCCTGATAAGTTCAGCGGAGATTTTGAGAAAAACAAGATAATGGTCTCCAAATTAACGGATGTTCAGACGAAGAGACTGAGAAATATGCTTGCAGGATATGTTACCAGGTACTGGAAAATTAAGATGAGGAAAGAAGAAGGAAGCTGATTTTTTCTTCTAAACATTTCAGTTTGCCCTTAGCTCTTGAAAGCATTTTGTTTGCAATTTCAAGGAAAAATTCTATTTCTTTATCACCTACCAAAATCTTACCATCTTTTCCTAGGGGTATGTGGAGGTTCTCAGTGCTCAAAATTTCAACGAGCACCCCATTTTCCGTAATATTCTTTATAGAGGTGTATTTAAACCCACATTTGAGAGATTCCTTTATTAGGGCATTGGCATACCCCAAATCTTTGCAAACAATATGGATAATAGGGGACTGCATAAGCATAAAGAGATCATTCCTCTCGTATTTATTCAGCGCAGATCTTATTTCCTTTATTCCAACCGGGCGATGCCATTTTCCTAGGAATATTGCATTTTTCTTATCCCCTATTTCAGGCACATTCAAAATAACTATTCGGCCAGAACAACTGCTGGTTGTGTAGAAAACAGATGATGAATTTATTATATCGAGAAGGGATATGATATCCTCATCTATCCTCCCATCTTTCTTGGCCTTCTCGTATTTTTCAAGGGCCTCCTTCTTGTTTTGCATATCTACCACTACTAAATAAACATTAAACATTTACAATGCTTATTAAATCAAAGTATAACAATCATACCCCATTTTCCTAGGGTCACCTGCAACCCATAAATGTTCTCCTTCACGTATCCGTTTATTATCTTTATTTTCATTCCCTCTTTAAGATCCTTTCCTATCTCCTCAATTTCATCATTCCAAAGAATGAGCTGACATTCTCCGGTTTCGTCGGATATATCGATTCTCATAAGCCTATACTTTCCGTTCTTTTTGATCTCCACATTTCCAACCCTTTCAATCCTAGCTTCAATGGTGGCATTTATTCCATCGTATAGATCCACAATCTTCATTTTATTCCCAGGATTTCTTCCAAGTTCGTCCACGATCATATAGGCTATAGCTTCTTCATCTAGCAAACCTCCAAATTCCTCCTTCCTTTTCTCTATCTCCCTCCAGAACCTCTCCCGGGTTATTAGATCCTCCACAAGAAGATAAAGCGACTCAACATCCATCACTGAGATAATAGATTTTTAGATGATAAAAATAACGACTTTATGGATGCCTATTTTTTAATTCGCACCCTACGTGTTCAGGATTAAAAATACAATTCTATAAGATCGGATGAATAAATGAAACATAACCTATGTTATGTTACATCCTTGCCTACCACATAATTGTTCCCCATTTTAAACAATGATACCTTCTCTTTTCCACTTAATCTCTTTTCTATTTCCTTTCTTATTTCCCAATATCTCTTGGGAGGTATGCTTAGCCTAAGCGTGACTTTCCCATAGCCCTCCCTTCGTAAGAAATCGATTATTTTATCCAACTCTTCAGAGAAAAAGAGAACCTTGAATGGTTTTAAAAATGGAGAGTCTATAAGATTTGAGGATGTGGCCAGTGTTCTTCTTTTTCCAGCTGTTATATACCATAGTGATGGGTATCTACGCTTCAATTCCCCCAGAAGCCTAGCGTAATAAACTGATTCGTCAACTATATAAATGTAATCACTAAACTCAGATATTAAAATAAACTCATCTGGTATATCAGATTCCAAAACCGCCCCTTGGGGCAGGGCAACTGCCCTCCTATCCCTTCTGTAAAGCGTACCGGTATAGGCAGTTAATCTCTTAATTTTACCCTTCAAAGAGATATATTCCTTCTCCCAATCCCTTGGAATCTTCTCCTGAGATATTTGGGGAGGCAAATCGAAGATATAATCCCTTTCACCATATTTTTCTATGACCTTTAGAGGAGATGGAGTTAAATTTTCCAATCTCCTTTCCCTCTCCGCCTCATCCCTAGCAGGATCTGAAAAAATTATATCGTATTTACTTGCCTTAGAATATACCCCATTAGAAAAACAGTCACCTACAAAAAATTCAATATTTCTTACGCCGTATACTTTTGCATTCCTCTTGGCATATTCAACCCTCTTGGGATTGATATCCACACATAAAATCTTTTCATTGGTAAATGAGAAAAATATGGCCTGCATTCCAACCCCGCAGCTTATATCCGCAATACTATAACCCCTTATCCTCTTGGCCCTATATCTTCCTATTATCTCTGGGGTGGAATATCGGAGACCATATGTATCGAAATATAACCTATCCTGGGAAAATTTTCCCTTGGCCCTTATTCTACATCTTGCAAGTTCATAGCTCTCATTCCCCTCACATCCTATTTTCTCTAAGGTACTTATTACTCTCATTTTGCGATAGCCATTTCTTATTAGCCAGAGTGCCTTCTCAACACATTTTTCAATATCCACAATTATGTGAATGCCCATTCCAAAATAAACCCATCGATTTGTTTGTTGTTTATTTAATAAATGAAGTACATTTACAACACTTACTTTATAATTGATAAATCGTTGAGAATAAAAATATCCATATATTATGGCTGATTTTCCTGGAGTGCTGGAGATAATTTATCCCTTATCTCATTAAATACAGATTTCCTCACAAAATAGTATCCATTTTCGGACACATAGAGGAGGTATCCATCCCTAAAAAAACCTTTAACTCTCTTTACTTTTTTTACATCTGAAAATTCCACTATTTCCTTCCTTTTCGCATCCCCATGCCTATAAAGTCTTGGAACATACATAGAATCTTCAAAAATCACATAAATGGATGTCCCCAAATAGAAGTACATGGTTAAAAGGAAAAGCGTAATGGATATGAAGAAAAACAGTATAGCTGGAATCCAGAGATGAATTATAAAATTAACCACTGCACCTATTAGAAACATCATAGCAATAAGATAGCCTAGGATTGTGAAGGTTAACTTCAGTACCTTAATTCTGAGATCCTTGTTCATTCATTATCCCCTATTATAAAGATGGCACGCGACGAAATGTCCTGGCTTAACTTCCACCAGTGGAGGTTCCATCTTATCACACACACCTGGAATGAAATGGGGGCAACGGGGATGGAATCTGCATCCCTTTGGGGGGTTGATTGC
>CAYXLB010000013.1:0-18385 GCA_964465785.1 uncultured Thermoplasmata archaeon | reverse complement strand
TGAGAACACAGACATGGGATGTACCAAAGCAAGAAGTTATCACCAGAGATAATTCTCCAACAGCAGTAGATGCCGTTATCTACATAAGGGTTGTGGATGCGGAGAAGGCCTTCTTTGAAGTACAGGACTATAAACTTGCAACAATAAATCTTGCAAGAACTACCTTGAGGTCCGTCATAGGCAATATGAACCTAGATGAGATTCTTTACAACCGGGAGAGGATAAACGCCCATCTCAGGGATATTCTGGATGAGGCAACCGATAAATGGGGAGTTAAGGTTGAAGCCGTAGAAATAAAGGAGGTGGACCCTGCTGCAAGGGTCAAGCAAGCCATGGAAACTCAGACGGCAGCCGAGAGGGAGAGAAGAGCGGCAATCCTCAAGGCAGATGGTATAAAGCGCAGCCAGATCCTGGAGGCAGAGGGTAAGAAGAGGGCCAGAATCCTTGAGGCTGAAGGTAGGAGGCAGGCACAGATTCTTGAGGCCCAGGGTCTCAGGATGGCCACCATTCTTAAAGCACAGGGTGAGGCTCAGAGGTATAGGATAATCTCATTGGGTTCCGCAGCTCTGACTTCTAAAGCGTTGAGTGTTCTGTCTCTAGATACCCTTACCCAAGTAGCCAATGGACAGGCAACAAAGATAATATTCCCATTCGAGATATCCAAGCTCATTGAATCCACAGCAAAATACCTTGCAGGTGAAAAGAAGGAGGAGGAAATTTCGCCATTAAAATACGAGGATATTGAGAAAATTGTAGGTAGTGCTAGGGATGTTCTTGGCCCCATACCCAGCTACGAGGAAATAGCAAGGGATATAGAGATGCAAAAGAAGAAGGAGAAGGAAGAGAAGGAGGTGGATTTGAGCAAGGAAGAGGAAGAAAGATTATTCCAACAGGAATCAGAGGAGGAATGATCTATTTTCTTTTTTTATTTGGCCATCAAAAGCTTTTTAAATGGTAATAACAATGTTAGAGGGGTGAATTTATGGAGAGGAAGTTTAGCAAATCTGCGAAGAGATTGATGAAATGGTTAAGCCTCCTATTTGATTTGGTAGTAATCTCTGTGGGAGCCCTAGCAATGATTTATGTTCTTTATCTTGTCTTCCTTCTAGCCCTTAATATCTTTACTGGCTTCGATGTTCAAGAGGTTCTTCAGGAGATTGTCACCATACTCATTTTCCTAGAAATTTTCGAGATCCTTTCTTTGTATTTTCTCCATCATCACGTTAATATAAAGAACGTGGTGGAGATAGGTGTTCTTGCCCTTGTAAAAGAACTTCTCATAAATCTGAATCTTCAAGCACTGGGATGGGAGACCCTGCTTGCTATGGCGGTGCTCATCTTTGTTATGGGCATACTCTATATCCTAGAGATGAAAAGAGTTGATTCCCACGATGAGTTTCTCATAGAGCACGGAATAAAACCAAAGAATGAGGATTAGCAACAGAAAAAGCATGTGTAATTTGAAATCTTTTTATACCTTTTTCACATCTCTTTTTATATCACCCAAAAAAATGGTGTTGATGATGAAGATATCCAAGGATTCGTTAGTGAAGGGAAATGAAGTTAATATAACACCGGAGAGAACCGCCCCCAGGAATTTTAGAATTTCAATAAGATACAACGAGACCTACAGGAGATTTGAGGTGTATAGGCATTATTACAGAACAAAGAAGAATGAGGTTGAGTATTACAGCAGGAATATGGATGACATCGTGGAATATATAAAATCTATGTATGGGGTTGAGTTCGAAATAGATAATTAAAACCAAGAGTCGAGGGGCTTTATCCCCTTCAAATCCACATTTATCTCTTCAACTTTAACCCTATTTATATAATCTTCCACAGTTTCTTCATCTGCCAATCTTGCACGTTTTAATTCGTACTCACATTCCGCGCAATATATTGCAAAAGGATCGTGTAATTTCTTGCCACAAATTATGCACCTGTTCTCCATCTAAGGAAGATATAATTTCAAAAGATAAAGAGTTTAGGGTATTTAAATCCCTATTTGGCACTTTCCAGACGAATGCTCTTGAACACCCTTATCCTCTTCAATTTCGGTGCACTCCTATAATGTACCTTTATCTCTCCCCTCTTTCCCTGAATATTAATATCTCCAATGTTATCTTCACTTATTCCCGCATTATCCGCTATTTTCACTATGTCCCACTCACTCAGCTCATCCTTCAATTCAAATCTGAATTTTACAAAGCCGAATATATCACTGTGTTCCTTATAATCCACCCTTTCCTTTATTCTCCCAACATTTTTTATCTCTGTTTTGGGTATTCTCTTTCCGAGATAATCCTCTATGCGCTTAAAATACTCCATTTCCTCCCTGCTAACAAAGGTTATAGCCCTTCCATGGGCATCCATTCTCCCAGTTCTTCCTATCCTGTGCACATAGTCCTTCGGATACAGAGGAACATCGTAATTTACTACATGGGTTATTCCATGAACATCTATACCTCTGGCTGCAACATCCGTTGATATGAGTATGTTTATCCTTCCATCCTTGTAGGCATTCATAGTCTTGGTCCTCGCCGCCTGGCGCATATCACCATGGAGAGCATAGGCTTTAAATCCATACTTCTGTAATATTTCAGCCACACTCTTTGTTTTTCTCTTAGTGTTGCAAAATACCAAATATTTCCCTTTTTCCTGGATTATGAGGGAGGACAACTTGGCTATTTTATTCACTTCCCCAACTTCCACATAATATTGGGCTATGTTATCCGCAGTTATTTCATCCTTCGATAGATATATCTTCACAGGATCCTTCATATATTTCCTTGCAAGGTTTACAATTTCCTGTGGCATGGTGGCTGAGAAGAGCATGATTTGCTTCTCCCTAGGAGTACGTTGAAGAATCCACCTTATGTCATCTATAAATCCCATATCCAGCATCCTGTCGGCTTCATCCAGCACGAAGAATTTGATTTTATCAAGATTTAAATAACCCCTTCTCATCAAATCCATAATCCTTCCCGGAGTTCCTATAACCATGGATGCGTACTTCAAATCCCTTATCTGGCCCTCCATGCTAACCCCGCCGTATATGGCAACTGTGCTTTTTGCATGACTCTTTCCAAGCATCCTAGCAACCTTTTCAACCTGCTGTGCAAGTTCCCTTGTTGGCACCAAAACTATGGCTTCCAAACCCTTGTTTAAATTTTCAAAAATGGGTATTAAAAATGCCAAGGTTTTCCCAGAACCTGTTTTGGATTGTACGATCAAATCCCTACCCTCCATACCAATAGGTATGGATCTTTCTTGAACCTCTGTGGGTTCTTTAAATCCCTGCATTTTCAGGGCTTTTTTTGTTCTCTCTGATATCTGCATATCTTCGAATTTCATATATATCACCTCTCTCTGGACAGCTGAATTCTCTGAGAATCACCTGCCCCTTACTTTAAGATGTGCGCCCATAGAGCCCATAGTATTTAATAGTATGCTAAGCAATACGAAATATCTTCATGGTATTGGTTCCAAGGGTTTGGCCTAAGGGCTTCCCCTCTGTAAGAAGAACAGTATCTCCTTCCTTTACCAATAATTCCTTTCTAATTACACCTATTATCTCCTCCTCACTTCTATTCTCTACAACAAAGGGATAAACCCCATAGGAGAAGAGGAGGGTGCTTGCCACCCACTCATCCGTGGTAAATGCAAGAATCCACTGCCTGGGCCTAAATCTCGAAATTAATCTTGGAGTCTCTCCAGTTTTGGTTGGTGTCAGGATGTATTTTATATCCACAGAGTTCAGGGCAGCTATAACGCTTCTAGCTATGGCATCCTTTATTGTTGGTGATTGCTTTTCTTTTTGAATTCTTATCCCCCATTGGCTAACACGCTCCTTCCATATGGAATCCAAATAATTCTCGGTGGTTCTAGCTATCTTGGCCATCATCCTAATCGATTCCACGGGATATTTTCCAATGGCAGTCTCTTCGGAGAGCATAACAGCATCAGTTCCATCAATAATTGCATTTGCTACATCGGTCACTTCTGCCCTTGTGGGCATCCTCTCCACGGTCATACTTTCAAGCATCTGCGTGGCCGTTATTACGGGTTTCCCGGATAATTTTGCCTTTTTTATTAGCTTCTTTTGCAAGATGGGTAATTTTTCTATGGGTGTTTCTACCCCAAGATCTCCCCTAGCAACCATTATACCATCGCTAGCCTCTAGGATTTCTTCAAAATTTCTCACCGCCAAGGGTCTTTCTATTTTGGATATTATGAAAACCCTTCCATTGTTTTCCCTCACAAATTTTCTAACCTTGATTACATCCTCCGCCTTGCCTACAAAGGATAGCCCAGCGGCATCAATACCATTTTCGATTATGAATTCCAAAATCTCAAAATCATGCTTTGTTAGGGCTTCAACATCAACCCTAGTGTGGGGAACATTTATTCCCTTATGAGAGAATAGCTTTCCTCCGGAAATTACCTTGCAAATAACATCCTCCCCATAAACCTTCTCCACCTTGAGAACAATAAAACCATCACTAAGGTATATTCTATCCCCTGGAGAAACGAGCCTAGAAAAACCTTCAAAATCAACAGGTATTTGCCCTTCCCTGCCCCTAACATTCCCAGTGCTCAATACTATCCTAGCGCCCCTCTTCAATTCAACATAGCCGCCTTCTATTTCACCAACGCGGATCTTGACCCCAGGTAAGTCTCCGAGAATTGCAACCCTCCTATTCATCCTTTTTCCAAGGGCTCTTATAATTTTTATAATCCTTGCATGCTCCTCCAGACTCCCATGGGCAAAATTAATCCTAGCGACATTCATTCCCCCGCGCAACATTTTCTCTAGGATTCTTCTGTTGGAAGATGCCGGTCCTATTGTGGCAACTATCTTTGTTTTATGGGTGGGAAGTTTCATCCCTTGTATATGGCCTTTTTACCTAATAATCTTAACCCACAAAATTTGAATATCTAATTCCCATTATAATTTGTGGACCTCTATTCCTACTTCTATGGACTGGTAAGGCAAATTCCAAGGGGAAGGGTAAGCACCTATGGTGCCCTGGCAAGGGCCTTGGGAGACATTAGGGCCTCCAGGGCCTGTGGAGTAATGCTCTCTCAAAACCCAGACCCTCCCCGCATACCTTGTCATCGAGTGGTTATGAGCGACGGTTCCCTGGGAGGTTTTACCCATCCAAAAGGCATAGGGAGAAAAATTGAGTTGCTCCGGGAGGAGGGAATAGAAGTAAGTAATGGAAAAATTGTAAATTTTAAAGAGCTTCTTTTTGAGGATTTCAAAACAGAGTATCCACTTAAAAAACTTCGAGAGGAACAGGAAAGATTAAGGGAGAAAATAATACTGGAGGATGACTTCTCCACAAATATAATAGGGGCCGTGGATGTATCCTATAGAGATAGAGTTGCCTATGGCGCCCTTGTTTTGATGAATCCTGAAGGGAAGGTTATGAGGGTGATAAGGAAAATTATGCCTGTAAATTTTCCATATATCCCAACATACCTGGCTTTCAGGGAAGAACCCATAATAAGGGAAATGCTAAAGGAAGTGGACGAAGAAATAATCTTGCTGATCGATGGAAATGGAATTCTGCATCCTAGATTCTTTGGGCTTGCAAGCCATGTGGGTGTGAAAAATAATATCCCCACCATAGGTGTTGCCAAGTCACTTCTCCTAGGAGAAATTAGAGAAAATAAGGTGTATTTTGGGCGTAGGCAAGTGGGCTGGTTTGTTAAAAGTGGGGTGAAGAGAGGAATATACATCTCTCCAGGACATCGGATCTCCCTAAAAACCTCCCTGGCTTTGGTTAAAAAATTTTTACACTATAAGATGCCAGAACCCCTGAGATTAGCCCATATGGAGGCAAATAATTTAAGAATTTTAGGCAAATTTTAAATAATTCACGACAATTCCGTCTTGGTGGTAATAAATGAATGCTCTAGCCACGGATGATGAGGAATTTAGACTTTTAAAAGAGATGTTTGAAGGAAAGCTGGACGATATTGACATAAAAATATACAGGCTACTGAGAAACAATGGTAGGCTCACGGATACTGAGCTTGCGGAAAAACTTGGGGTATCGATTACCACTGCCAGAAGAAGAAGAAGAGAATTGCAGGAGAAGGGATATCTGCAGATTATGGGATTGCTTTACTTTACCCCCATAAAAATCGCATACGCAGACGTTCTGGTAGAATTGAATATAAATGCCCCTATGAAGGAGATACAATCCTTTATAGAAGATTGTTTGGAGTCTCCCTACATATACGAGGTAACCGAGTACATGGGTAATTTCATACTTCTTCGATTTTATGAAAAGGATTTGGTTATGCTTAATTCAAAAATCCATCAATTCCTCCAAAACAGAGGGGCAGTGGAAGATTACTCAATAATGGTCGCCACAAAAACACCAAAGGCTTGGAATAAGGTGCTGATGAAGGAGGGAGAAAAGTAATTATAAGGGTGGAGATACAACCCAAATTATCTTTGCCTCTTTTTTACCCCTATTTTCCGTGTAATGGGGTGTTCCCTTTGCATTGTACATGAGGTCTCCTTTTTCAAGATGATAGCATTCCCTATCTGTGCAAAATTCAATCTCTCCCTCTAAAATGTAGGCATACTCCTCGCTATCGGAATGCACACTGAATCCCTCAGGAGGAGCTCTTTCTCCAGGAGCTAGAGAAAATATACCTATCTCCACATTCTGATTGTTAAATATTGCCAAAGCCTTGTTCTCTGCCCTTTCCCACATCTTTGAAATATTCACAATTTCAACCATTCATCTACCTCCAGGAATCCCTTTCAGCGAACTCATACTCCTCCCATATATTCCACTGATCCATCTCCCAAAGAGGAGGAGATTCATAGCCTCCAATTTTACTGTGCTTCCATCCAAACCTTCTTTTCAATTCAACCAGAAACTCCGCATACTTAAAGGGGGCAATAACGGCATCTATGACTGGCACACCCAGCTCTTTCTGTAATTCCCTATAAAATCCGAATTGAATTGTGCATCCCAACAATATTACCTCTGCCCCATCCTCTTCCACCGCTTTCCTCGCTTCTCTTTTTATTATTTCCGCCGTTTTCTTCTCATCCCTATGAAAATCCAAAACTCCAAGTCCAAGGGAGCGGAAGGATGCAAGGCGGTCTTTGAGGCCATATTTGATGACATTGTTCTCCATCTGGGGTATCCATTTCCTCCTACCTACTATGATGGAAAACTTGTGTCCAAGGGCCATTGCGATGGCCATGGCTGATTCTGCAGGTGCTGTAACAATCATATCCTCAGCAATTTCCCTCGCACTATCTAAGGCTGGGTCGTAAAAGCAACCAATAACTGCCGCATCAAAACCATTTTTCTCTGCCCATTTTATCTCAGCAAGAGTATATGGAATTACTAGCTCCTCGTAAAAATGATACTCCACATGCTTGGGCCCTATTTCCTTACCCCAACGGTTTGCCAAGGAAACAACCTTTACCTCCGTATCCTCCTGCTTTATCTCCTCAAGAACATTCTCTATGGGCTCATTGTATTCCCTTCCCCCAACTGGGTTTATCCACAAAATCTTCTTCATTATCTAACCTCCATCAATCTTCTATCAGCTCTGGTCAATCTCACACCTACACCATCTATTATGGCAACATCATCCTCTATCCGTATCCCAAATTTTCCAGGCAAATATATGCCAGGCTCTATGGTAAATACCATCCCATCTTCAATTACCTCCTCGTTATTCCCTGTTATAAACGGGGGCTCGTGGACATCTAAACCTAGCCCGTGGCCAGTACGGTGGGTGAAGTATTCACCATATCCCTGGGAAGATATAACCTCCCTAGCTGCAATATCTATATCCTTGGCCCTTACACCCCTCTTGGAGATCCTAAACGCGCTTTCTTGAGCCTCTTTCACTATTTCATATACTTCCCTTACCTCCCTAGTAGCTTTACCAATAACAACCGTTCTTGTTATATCTGAGCAATAACCCCCATACCTGGCACCGTAATCTAAAATAACAACATCTCCCCTTTCAATTACCCTCTTTCCAGGCATATAATGGGGATTCGCCCCATTGGGCCCAGAAGCCACAATGGGTTCAAAGGAAATACCCTCACCCCCATATTCGTAAATCAAATCCACTATTCTCTTGGCGATTTCAATTTCCGTTTTTCCCTCTAAACCCTCTGCAAGGAGAGAATAGAATACTTTATCCACTATGCTGGCTGCCCTTTGAAGCTTCTCCAACTCCCCCTTTCCCTTTTTTATTCTGAACTCCTTCATTATGTTTCCCAGGGTTTCAAATTTATAGGGAAGATGCCTTTCAATATTTATCAAAAATCCAGCGGGCATGGTATCTTCCACAAGAATTCTTCCGGTTTCCTTTGGAAGCTCTTCTATAATCCCTGAAAGTTTTAGAAAGGGGTTTTCCTCATCACTCCAAAGAACTACATTCTTTATCCAAACATCCTTCAATTCAAGAGAATACAGATTTGGAGCAAAGATAATTGGTTCCCCCTCAGATGGGATTATCAAAAGAAACGGTCTCTCCAGAGTTGCCACAGGATTCAAACCAGAAAGGTAGAAAAAATTTGTGCCCGGGGTTAAAAGGGCAACATCGTACAAATTTTTAATCTTCTCCTGTAATCTCCTTATCCTCCTATTAAATTCCATATTTTACACCTTTTTGGATTTTCTAAGCCTCTCCGTCTCATTCCAGTCAATCTCCATTTTCTCTGGAATTATTTTTACTCCGTATATCTTCTCTGCAATCTCCAGGGTAATGAGCTCGTTCTTGAAATCCTCCAGAACCCTCTGGGGGTCTCTCTCCAATGGATCTCCCCATCCTCCGCCACCGGATGTCCTTATACTCACCAGATCTCCCCTGTGGAAGATCTCTGCAGATATTCTCCTTATTTCCTCTATCTTACCCCCACGATGTATAACTACCCTGTTTCCTGGCCCTGGTAAGCCCCCATCAACACCCCATGGTGGGAACTCATGCCTCCCAACTTGGATTGTTACAAGAGCCTGACTGTTCAATATCCTATATTCCCTTATAACACCGAAGCCACCGCGGAATTTCCCATGGCCAACACCATCTTCAGTATTGAGCATATACCTCTCCACAAGTATAGGAAAGTTTCTTTCGTATACCTCTGCAGACGCAATATAGGTTTCTCCATCCCCGCAGGCCACTAGTCCGCTTGTACCATCCATATCGAACCCTGCACCCCATCCACCGGGCTGAGGTTCCACTATGGCAAAGGGTTCTCCCGTCTTATCATGAACCCCACCCACGATGGTAGCAATTATGGATACAAAATGTCCTGCAGTAAGTTTATCTGGAACCTTTGGTGCAAGGGCTTTCCAAACAAGATCCGTGGCGTAGGCAATGGCCTCCCAGTCTGTGGATGTGGGGGCTGGTTTAACAGGATGGAAAATAGTGCCAGGTGGTGCGATGACTTCCAAAGGCGCAAAGAATCCAGCATTGGGATGTGCATGGGGGTCAGTTACAGCCATGTAGGTCTCCCTCACTCCAGAAACTGTAGCCGGAAAAGGTGAGTTGATAGGACTCATCACTTGTTTTCCACTTCCTGTAAAATCCACAAGGAATTTATCCTCAGTAATTGTTATTTTTGCTCTCACATAAACAGGCTCTTCTGTACCGGCTATGGCGGCATCGATGTAATCTTCGGCTTCAAACTCCCCCTTGGGCAATTCCTTCAATTTGAGCAGGGCATATTTCTCCCCATCCTCAAGGAGCTTCTGCATGGCAAGAAGAACGCTATCCACACCGTATTTTTCAATAAGAGCCTGAACCCTTCTGGCTGCAACACGCATTGATGCTGCCTGGGCCTCCATATCTCCATAGGTATAATCTGGGAGCCTTGAATTTTCAAGAATTATATCAATCACATCCTTGTTTGGTTTGCCTTCAACAAATAGCTTCACACAGGGTAGCATTATTCCCTCTTGATATATCTCAGTGGCATTGGGATTCCAGCTACCAAAGGCCATACCCCCAACTTCGCTCCAATGTCCCTTATTCACAACCATTCCTATGAGCTCATCCTTATAAAAGAGTGGTAGGGTAAGCGTGACATCATTAAGATGTGTTCCAGACTCATAGGGCACATTGGCAACTATTATATCTCCAGGATGCAAATCATTCTTCCACTTATCAAGTACTTCCCTTGCAGCAAAATCTAAAACCCCCGAGAATGCCGGTACCCCGGGTGCCTGGGCGATCATCCTCCCCTTCCCGTCTGTCATACCCACTGCAAAATCAAGAACCTCGTAAATTACCGGGCTCTTGGCTGTCCTAGCAAAGGCTTGAAACATCTCCTCGTTGGCAACTATAAGCCCATTTTTTATTATCTCCAGAGTGAATGGATCTACTCCCATTTTCAGGCCTCCTTTTTAACAATTATTATGTTTCCATACCTATCAACCCTCAACTTCTGGGACCCGAGAACTAATACGGTGGTTGTGGGATCCTCCACAATCATCGGGCCCTCTATTTCAATACCCGTTGGTAATTTGTCCCTATCCATAACTGGAAGAACGGTTGATTCACCGTTGAAAAATACCTTTCTCTCCTCCTTTATGGCTTCTTCCACCGAAGTGTTGTGGTTTTTCTTTTCCCTTATAACAGCCTTCTTCGCCTTAACTATACCACTCACATGGAAATTCACTATCTCCACTGGACTATCAAGAAGCTTGAAACTGTATTCCCTTTCATGATACTCGTGGAATCTGCTAATTATTTCTTCAATCCTATCACTGATATCCCCCGAAGGAATTGGAACCTTTACAGTATGCTCTTGCCCCTTATAACGCATATCTGCGTATCGTGATACTATAACCTTGCTTTCCGAGAATCCTTCCTTCCTGTAGATCTCCAGTAATCTTTCCTCAAGTTGAGAATACACATCATTTATAATTTCATCCACATTCTCCGCATCCAACCTTATAACATTGGTGCTTATCACATCATGCCTTATATCGGAAAGGAGCATCCCCCATGCGGAGAAAACCCCTGGATGGATTGTGGGTATGACTATCTTCTTAATCTCCAAATCCTCAGCTATAAAAGGAGCGAACATTGGCCCAGAGCCACCATGGGCAATAAGGGTGAAGTCCCTTGGGTCATAGCCCTTCTGCACAGAAATTATTCTTATGGCATTAGCTGCATTTTCATTGGCTATCTTTATTATTCCCTCTGCCGCCTCTTCAACGGTAATTCCAAAATGCTCGGCTATCTTCTCCTTTATAACCTTTACTGCCAAATCCCTGTAAATCTTCATCTCCCCACCAAGCAAATATTGGGGATTTATCAATCCATTTACTACATAGGCATCGGTAACTGTGGGCTCATCACCCCCCTTTCCATAACATGCAGGTCCTGGATCTGCACCCATGGCCTGGGGTCCAACCCTCAAATTTCCAACCTCGTCTATCCAGGCAATACTTGTTCCACCATTACCAACCTCCTCTATATCCACAACGGGAACCTTTACGGGATAGCCTGGATTGAACTTATCCCTGCCAACGTGATACTCGCTGTGTATCTTGGGTACAAGATTCTCAACTAGACTAGCCTTGGTTGTTGTACTGCCTCCATCCAGGGCAATTATATTCTTCTCGTTTATTATCTCCCCGAGGGCTATGGCTCCGATTACACCTGCCACAGGCCCAGATTCTATTGAGAAAATAGGATACTCCTTAACAAATTCAAAGGGGGCCATACCTCCGTTGGATATCATGGCAAAAAATGCACCTCCAAACCCCAGTTTTTTTGTCTCCTCCTCTAAAATAGAAAGATATCTTTGCATCTTTGGCTTAACAAAGGCATTCAAAACTGCGGTATTTGTCCTTTCATACTCCCCCCATTCCCTGGTTATTTCGTGCCCAAGAGTTATTGGTATTTCTCCATTCGTTAATTCCCTTACCTTCTTTCCCGCTTCAATTTCATGACTTGGATTGGCATAGGAATTCATAAAACTTATACATATGGATTCAACCCCTTCCTTCTTGAACTTCTCAACGGCCCGGCTTATATCTTCATCCTTTAATTCCTTCAAAACGGTTCCGTCACTCATTATTCTTTCATCAACTTCCAACCTCAGATACCTGGGCACAAAGGGTTCAGGCTTTCTGTATCTGAAATTATACATATCTCTCCTGTTTGCCCTTTGTAATTCTATGCAATCCCTATAACCGTAGGTGGTGATTAATCCAACCTTGGCGCCGCTGCGAGTTACCACGGAATTTATAACAAGCGTCTGCCCATGAATTAGGGCTTCAGCCATCTTCAAATCCAAACCACTCTTCTTTATTGTTTCAATAACACCCACAGATGGATCCCTTGGAGTTGTTTCACCCTTAACCCATAAGGTTTCCCCACTATCAGGATCTATCGCATAAAAATCTGTAAACGCCCCACCAATATCCACACCTATTCTCCATGACATTTTAATTCCTCCACTGTGCCAAAGGCTATCATGGGTATATCTTTGAAGATATATTTAAATGTTCTGAGTTAAATTTTTGCAAATTTTGGGGTAGAGAGGTTATTTTTTAACAAACTTTAAAGGCAAAAATTTTTAATTTAGATGGGAATGGACGATAAAAATCAAGGTACCAAAACCGCAGCGGCTACAACGGTGGTCCACTCTCCGGGTTTTTCCACTACGGCTGTTGCAGTCACATTGGAGGTTAAAAGAATCTTATCGTTGAGTTTCCACACCTCCTTCTCCTCATCCCACTCAAGATGGCTCTGCAAGCCCAAGGTGGAGGCAAGCATCTCAGCCGCCAGGTCTTCCGCATAATCCCCCGCAACTTCCGCTGTTTCTCCAAAACTGTGGTGCTCACTCAAATATCCGTAGCGGCTTCTGTCCTTAGGAACTGCAAGACCAACGGATGCAGCTATCAGGCGATTAAGCTCATTGCTGGAATTCTTGGCAAGAACCACAAAAACTATTTGCCCAGGCTTTAGGTATTTCACTCCCTCCTCCTTGGAAACAATTTGGGCGTTTGGAGGAAATATGGAGCTAACTTCCACAAGATTGAATTGGGCTATACCCGCATCTCTCAGAGCACGCTCAAAGGAGCCAAGTTTGCTCTTGTGCCTTCCCACACCCTTTGTGAAAAAAACCTTTGTAGGGACAAATTCCATCATCTCCCTCGCCTCGTGGCCATGGCAGTTACCAGGGATTCTCCATCCACATAAATTTCCTCCCTGAGCTCCACATGTCCTGAGACGAGGGGTTTTACAGAATCTATGGCTTCAACCCTTATTAGGGTGGAGCGGTAAAAATCTGAATCTATGCTCTTGCTTCCGGTAAGTTCGGCGATCCTCCTGTAAACAATATAATCCTCGGCGGCCAATTCAAGATTGTTGCCCATGGGATAAACGTTGAAATCCCTGAGCATGTCTGTGATGACAAAATTCATACTCAACAATCTTCTCTCTATTTCATGCCATTTCTTAAGCGATGCCTCCAAGTGGGTAAGGCCAAAATAGCCAGCTGCCCCCTTCCCCTTAAGTCCAGAGGCTGCCCGTGATAAGAATAGGGTTATGCCTTCTATTGTCTCCACAGGATCCGTGATAAAGACATCAAATTTCCCAAGAAGTTGGGCGTCCAAATCATCCCTAACATCAAATTTTCTGGCTTCTATGTTAAACCCATACTCCCTGGCACGCTCATTTATGAAATTTATCAACCTATCATCTATCTCCAAAACAACTATTCTTTGAGGTAATCCAGTAAGGGCCATGCCCAAGCTTATTAGATCATCATCACCCACAACAAGAATCTCCGTGTTTTCCAAATCGCCACGCTCGTAAATGAAGGCGATTCGGCGCATAACATCCTCTTCCTTTATATAACCCTGATCATAATCTGCCGTGGGCTTTGGCCTACGAGAGGCTATTTTCTTATATTCCTCCAGTATCCCAAAGGGATCCTCCACTATGCCTCGCCCCTCACATTTCTCACACCGAGTATCAAAGTATCTGAGATTGTACCTTTTCCTCTCCTCCGCCCCCTTCTCAGTTAAATATATCTTACCTTCCCTACTCTCAACTAAACCCTCATCCAATAGGTTTTTTAATTCCCCTATAAACTCGTTCAAATCCGAATCAACTAGGCTAATTAGCTCCCACGGACTCCTTTCCTTGTTTAGGTACCTCAATATTTGCTTCCTGGTTCTCAAACTCCACACCTCTCTCCATACGTACAAGGTCAACACGGCTAGGGTTGAGCCTTTCCTTTATATATTCATAGGCTAAATCGGCCTGTTTAGGGTCGCCACATGTGTATATATCAAGAGTTACAAGCCCATACTCAGGCCATGTATGAAAACTTAGATGGGATTCTGCTATTAAAACAATACCGCTGGCGCCCTCAGGCCTGAATTGGTAATAATCAGAAGAAATCTTACTCAATTTTGCAAACTTAACTGCACCTTCAAAAATCTCCTTCATCTTTTCAACCCTAGCCAGGAGCGCTGGATCCACACCATACATATCCGCTATGATGTGAATCCCGACAGCCATCTTCATCACCTTCCATATTTTTTCACCTCCGTGATAATTCTGCAAGGGAGTTTAATAGCATTTCATATTTGAAGATTACGCTTCTTGCAGAGCCCTTAATCCCTTCTTCAAACATTTAAGGGAGAACGTGAAGGGCTTCCTCTCCCTTAGAAATGCGGCATAGTCATCCCCAAACTCTTGAAGGGTTTCCCTCTCTTCTATGGCAAGGATGAAATATAGGGCGAAGAATGCAAACCAGCCAGAAAAAAGTAGGGCATATATATTCCCGGTGATGAGTGCCAGACCTATTCCGAAGAATATGGAGCCAAACTGGGATGGGTGTCGCATACAGGAGTATATGCCAACGGTAACAAGCTTCTCCGGTTTCTTTATACCCCTTCTTATATCGAAGTGCCCGTACCTTTTCAAAGTTCTTCCTGCTATGGCATTAAGCAGGAGACCATAGATGAGGAGAATTACACCCAAGAGTAGAAGAATATAATAAAACAATCCCAAATCTATGGGATTTGGAACAAGAATGCCTATGAGCAATATAATCGCCCAGGATGAAAACCAGAAGGCAAATTTGGGTGCGAATCCCATGCTCACACCTCATGAAGGTTGTAGAATGCCCTTTGTACCACTTCGTTCATGGCTGGATGAATGTGCAATGCACGATACATCGCACCAGCCTGGTCCCTTGTGTACATAAGATTTATTATTTCCTGAATAAGAATGGATGCCTCCGGTCCAACAATTGTGGCCCCCAAGATTTTATATGTCTCACGATCTACGATAACCTTCACAAAGTAATCCTTTAGACGCATGGCCTGTCCCATGGCTGTATCCTCATACTTGTACTCTCCTATGAGAATATCATACTTTTTCCTTGCTTCCTCTTCCTTCATTCCCACATGGGCAACCTGCGGATTCGTGAATATCGCATGGGGCACGGCATGATAATCCACCCTCACATTCCTACCGCCAAAGGCATTGTAAAAAACTACCTCGCTTTCATAATTGGCCACATGCTTGAACATATGCTTTCCATTGGTATCACCGCATGCCCATATGCCCTCCTTGGTGGTGCGCATAAATTCATCGGTAATTACCCATCCCCGCTCATCTACCTTTACCCCCGTTTTCTCCACCTGCGTTTCCCTATTCCACGGGGCTCGGCCTGTAGCAACAAGAATCTCATCGGCCCTGATTTCAATTGTTTCCCCTTCTTTATTTTCCGCAACCACGACCTTCTTTCCAATGCTCTTCCTAACTTCCCTTGCCCTATAGCCCAGATGGAAATGGATAAAGCGAGATAGTTCCCTATAAACCAATCTTCTTGCATCTGGCTCCTCCGTCATTATTATCTCGGGAAGCATCTCAATTACATGCACCTCACTACCCATCATGGCAAGGAAGTATCCAAGCTCAAGGGCCACATAGCCTCCCCCAATTATAGCTATGCTCTTTGGCACATGTTTTAGGGAGTAGAAAAATTCACGATTTGTTATATAGCCCACATCCTCCAAATTATCTATCTTGGGCACAAAGGGCTTTGAACCATTGCATAGGAGTATTGTCTCTCCATAAATTTCCTTACCATCCACATCTATTGTATAATCCTCAACAAATTTTCCAGTGGTCTGATAGTAATCTATCCTTGGATGGGACTTCAAACTTCTCTCTATCATCCTACTCTCCTCATCCACCTCCCTCTGCACATAGTTAAGTATGGCATCCGCATCTGGCTTGGCTTTGGCATCTATGTAGAACTCCCTTGCACGATGAATTATGTGCATTATTTCAGCTGGATAGATTAGCATCTTGCTGGGGATGCATCCACGGGTTAGGCATATCCCCCCTGCCTTCTCATTCTCAATAATAGCCACCTTCAATTTTGGATCCCTGAGAAGGGGAGAAACTATGTTCATGGCACTTCCTGTACCAAAGGCAATGATGTCGTATTCTTTCATAGGTTTTGAATAGTGGCCTTGTTATTTAAACTTACTACCCAAAAATGACCCATGACTGAATAAAGGGATTTGCAAGATTAAATAATGTATGAGGAAAAACACATATCCAAAAATATATATTTGCGAAAAACAATATCCTCATATGCCCGCTAGTAGGATTAAGGTTGTGTCAGATATAGGTGATCTTGTATCTGTTTTCCATGCTTGCGATTCTGAAATTAAGAAGAAGGTGTTTGTGGAAATTACCAAGAGATGGTGCACCTTGGAGGAAATAGAGGAGAAGTATGGAGAAGAGGGAGTTGAAGCCCTCAAATATCTGGAGAAGATTAAGCTTGTGGAGACTCAATGGGTGACAGCCGAGAGCGGTGTTAAGAAGGCCTATCATACCTACTATGACCTTTTCCAGATTAACCTCTCCTTGCCTATCTTAGAGGCTGCCGAGGTCATAAGGGTAATAACTATGAGTGATGAGGAGTTCCATGATTGGGAAGAGAAAATAATAGAGACAATAGGTCCAGAAAAGGCCATATTTCTAGGGGATCTTGTGGAGAGGCTAGGAATAAGTCAGATTATGCTAAGGGGATTGATAAGGAGGAGCACAAGGATCGAAATAAAAGGTATGCGTGTGGAGGTGATGAAATGATTTTTGAAAAATTCTATAATTGGCCCGAGGAGCGTTTAGGGCTTATGGGAGGTGTGAGCTTTGTTCTTGTAGGGGTATTTGCATACTTCATATACCTGCTCAATATTTCGTGGACTGTTACTGGTTTGGGCATTCTCGTAATTATCCTATCTGCCCTCACCGCCCTTTTCTTTGAGCTGCCAAGGATCAAGGGCCTAAGACCCGCAATTAGTACCTTTATTGGAGGTATAACACTGGGAGTTACCATCATAGTTTGGGTATACACCCTAACCTTCATACAATCTAGCGACTGGTTTCTTATAATAGAAGCTGCCCTTCTCTCCCTTGCATTGCTAATTTCCTCCTTCTTCGGTTTCGGGTTCCTGTACATAGCCCTAATACCACCCCAAGGAAGTAAACCAAGAGTGATGGCTCCAAAGCCAAAGAAGAGGGAGAAAATAAAAAAACCTGTGGAGGAGGAAGAGGAAGACTTCATTGATAGACTATGATAACAGTACTTAGATTGGGGCACAGGCCCCAAAGGGATAAGAGAATAACAACCCATGTTGCCTTGGTTGCTAGGGCCTTTGGGGCAGATGAAATTATAATAACCACCAAGGATGAGAAGATTGAAGAAACGGTTAAGGATATAGTTGAAAGATTTGGTGGGGATTTTAAAATAAGAACCGGCATTCCTTGGAAAAGGGCAATTCGGAATTTCAAGGGCATAAAGGTTCATCTCACCATGTATGGTCTTCAAGTTGATGAGGTTGTGCCAAGAATCCCACAGGACAAGGACATTATGATAATTTTGGGGGCAGAAAAGGTGCCTAGGGAGATTTATGAGCTGGCAGATTTCAATGTTGCAGTGGGAAATCAGCCCCATAGTGAAGTCGCCGCCCTAGCCATCTTCTTGGATAGGTATTTCAATGGAGAAGAGTTGAAGAGAGATTTTCCAAATGCAAAGATGAAGGTTGTACCCCAAGAGAGGGGAAAGAAGGTCATAAATTTGCAGTGATTTGAAATTTTATCAATTTAGATAACGATGAGGTAGAATTTAAATATAATTTTCCCAAAGGAAAGTATGCTATCATATATCACGCTGACCCCACCCACTCCCTTTTTTCTTGACTGATAGGCTGGGTGATAGAGCTGCCCTTGGGAGTCTATTTCAGAGATGGAAATTAAATAAGGAAGGGAGTTTGAGGAGATTTTCATTATCTCTCGCCCAAATGTGTGCTCATCACTGATTAGTATAAAACAC